>DNPN01000161.1:45564-80063 GCA_003501385.1 Rhizobium sp.
TCCGTATGGATCACGCCCGCCGCCGCCGGAGCCTTGGTGCCGCGACGAATGGTCCAGGCGCGGGTTTCCTTGGGGCCAACGGTGAAATAGGTGATCAGGTCCAAAAGGTGATAGCCAGCGCGGATCAGGCGGTCGAGGCCAGCTTCTTCAAGGCCAAGGGCCGAGAGGAATTCCTTGGCTTCTTCATCAGGCAATTGCGCCACTTCAGATTCGATGGCGGCGGAGATGATCACCGTTTCAGCGCCTTGCGCATCGGCCATGGCCTGAACGGCACGGGTGTGCTCATTGCCGCTGACAGCATCGGCTTCTGCCACGTTGCACACGTAAAGCACCGGGTGCGAGGTCAGAAGGTTGAGGCTTTTCAGGATTTCGCGCTCTTCGGCATCAACCGTCTTGAGCAGCAGGCGGGCAGGCTTGCCGTCTTGCAAAAGCTTCAGGGCGGCATCCATGATTGGCAACAGCGCCATGGATTCCTTGTCCTTGGAGGCGGCGCGCTTGCGGGTCTGCTCTGTGCGGCGCTCAAGGCTTTCTAAGTCGGCCAGCATCAGCTCGGTTTCAATGGTGTCGGCATCGCCCACCGGATTGATGCGACCTTCAACGTGGGTGATGTCATCATCTTCAAAGCAGCGCAGCACATGCACCACGGCATCGACTTCGCGGATGTTGGCAAGGAACTTGTTGCCCAGACCTTCGCCCTTGGACGCGCCGCGCACCAGACCGGCAATGTCCACAAAGGAAATGCGGGTGGGGATCAGTTCCTTGGAGCCAGCCACCGAGGCCAGCTTTTCCATGCGCGGGTCTGGCACGGCCACTTCGCCGGTGTTTGGCTCAATGGTGCAGAACGGATAGTTGGCAGCTTGGGCTGCCGCTGTTCTGGTGAGCGCGTTGAAGAGGGTGGACTTGCCAACATTCGGCAGGCCAACAATACCGCATTTAAAGCCCATGGGTGTTTTCCGTAACTAGAGTTTGTCAGGGGAAAGTGGAATCCGGTTTTCCCGAACAGACAAACGACAACAAGTGAAACTGGGCCTGTCCGGTTCAGAATGAACCGGACAGGCCCAGGGTGAAATCTGTTGCTTTGCCTATGGGGGAATGGATGCCTGTGGTCAAGGCTTTGGTGCCTGTTGAAGCCTTCCGCAATTCGCATTATGCTGTTTTTCAAGCCTTCGCTGATGGGAGTAGCCAGTGCCTCGTAAAGACATTGCCGTGAAGCCAAAACAGCAGACGAAGCTTCAGCTGCAAAAGCCCAAGCTCTACAAGGTCATTCTGAACAATGACGATTACACCCCGCGTGAATTTGTCACCATTGTTTTGAAGGCGGTGTTTCGCATGAGCGCTGATACCAGCAACCGGGTGATGATGACGGCCCATAAATTTGGCAAGGCCGTTGTGGTGGTGTGCACCAAGGATATTGCCGAGACCAAATCCACCGAGGCCAATGATCTGGCTAAGGACGCGAGTTTTCCGTTGTTGTTTACCACCGAGCCGGAAGAGTAGGGTTAGCTTCTGCGGACTTGAAAACCGGTTTTGTTTTGCACAAAGCCGCAAGCCTCGTAAAATTTGTGAACGGCGGGATCTGTTCTGCCTGTCAGCAGCATGGCTTTGTAACAACCTGCCTGCCATGCGGCATCAATAGCGTGAAGCACCACCGCCTTGCCATAGCCTTGGCCGCGATGGCTGATGGCGCTGACGACATTTTCAATAAGGGCATAGGGCCGGCCGCCGCGGGTGAGATTGGGGATGACGACAAGCGAGGTTGTTGCCACAGGTATTTCCTTGTCGAGCGCCACAAAAATTGTCAGGCCGGGATGAGTGAGAATGGCCGCGTATTTTTCGCGCACAAGATCAGGCTGAAGCAGATCGTCATCGCTGTTCAATTCCTGATAAAGCGATAACAGGCTTTCCAGATCATCCGGCTGGGCAGCACGAATTGTGATGGGGTGCGTGCTCATCTCAATCCTTCTTCGCTCCGAACATTTTTTTCAGCATCTCTGCCATTGGACCGGTTTCGGGCAGCTTTTTCGGCTGCGCACCGTTGCGGGCCTGATGAATATGGGATTTGGCAGGCTTGGGCGCTTTGGGCTTTTCTTCCTCGGGCTTGGCTCCTGTTGCCAGCGCCAGCTTGTTCATCAACTGACTGTCTTCGCCACGCACCAGCATATCGGCATTGTCAGCCAGTGCATCCAGCAGTGGATCGAGCCATTCGGCATCCAGCTTACCAAAATCACCCAGCACATGGCCGTGCACACGGGATTTATCGCCCGGATGGCCAATGCCCAGCCGCAGACGGCGATAGTTCAGTCCACAATGGGCATCGAGCGATTTGATGCCATTGTGCCCACCATGGCCACCGCCCAGCTTGAT
Source organism: Rhizobium sp. (assembly GCA_003501385.1). Classification (GTDB taxonomy): domain Bacteria; phylum Pseudomonadota; class Alphaproteobacteria; order Rhizobiales; family Rhizobiaceae; genus Allorhizobium. The sequence continues at coordinate 47,929 of DNPN01000161.1, forward strand.
GCGGGCTTTGCCGGGCATCAGGTCCAGCTCGTCATAGATCGCCACCAGTTGTTCCGGCCCAAGCTTGTAAAAGCGCAGTGCTTCACCCACCGATTCACCGGAGAGGTTCATAAATGTCTGCGGCTTGATCAGCAGCACTTTTTCGCCTGCCAAGGTGCCATCGGCAATCTCGGCCTTGAACTTCTTGCTCCACGGCGAAAAGCCGTGGCGACGGTGAATGGCATCCACGGCCATGAAGCCAATGTTGTGGCGGTTTCCGGCATATTGTGAGCCCGGATTGCCGAGCCCGGCGAGAACGATCATGGCGCAGTCCTGAAGCGAATGTTGATGGTTGTCACCACCGCGAAAACGGCTGCATGTCAACCGGCAATTCGCAATTTATCAATAGCCCCGCATGCCATATTGCTTGAAAATGGCCTTCTGACGGCCATCGGCAATCAGCTTGTCGAGGCTGGCCTGCATTTTGGTAATCAAAGTATCGGGCACGGATTTGTTGCAGGCGAGGGCGAAAGTCTGCTCGGTCAGGATAAATTGCTCCGCCAATGGATGACCTTCCGCAACCAGATCGTAAAAGAATTTTTCGGAAATTGGTACCAGGTCAATACGTCCGCTCTCCAGCTTCTTGAGCGTCAGATCCAGACTGGCGGCAAGATCTATTTTCTGAAAGCCGTTTTTCTCCAGAAACACTTGAGTGTAATCATCCCTCTGGGTGCCAACGCGATAGTTGCGGGCCTGCTCGATATTGGTGACATGAATATTTGCATCCGCCTTGCTGGTCATAATATTACGATCATGGCCCAGCGGCTCCACCCATTTGAACTGCTGGTCACGCTCTGGCGTGTGTGCCGTGGTAAAGACGCAGGTCATGGAATCGGATTGCGCCATGGCATAGGCCCGCGCCCAGGGCATGAGTTCTACCGTATACTCAATCCCGATGTCTTTCATGATCATCATCACCTGATCATAGCCGACGCCCTTGTAGATACCATTCTCCGTAAAATTATAGGGCGGGTAATCCTCTGTGGTGAAGATAATGGTGTCTTGCGCCAAGGCCGCTTGCACTGAGAGTGCCATGGCGATGGCTATGATGACGCTGTGTGCAATTCGCCGACAACAACCAATTTTCGGGCTTCTTACCAAGGCATAGACTCTGCTCATTGCGGGTGTCCTTGTGAAAAAGAAGTGGTTTTGTTGTGCGCGTTCAAACAGCCTTGAGCTTGACCGTCTCGTTTGTTTGCAGGCGGTCACGCAATTGCTCAAACGAGAGAGGTCGATCGAACAGATAACCTTGGCCGTAATCGACACCAATGGTTTGCAACTGCTGGCGCTGCTCGTCGGTTTCTATTCCCTCGGCCACGATCGCGCACTTCATCTTGTGCGTCATGGCCGTGATGCCTTCAATCAGCATTCGGCTGCGCGCGCGGGTTTCTTCATTGTCTCCGGTCATGGAGCGAATGAAAGATTGGTCGATCTTGACAATATTGACCATGAAACGGCTGAGATAGCTCAAGGAAGAATAGCCCGTGCCGAAATCATCCAGCGCTATACGGCAGCCGAAATTGACGATTTTCCGCAAGATCGTCTGAATGCTGGGATTGTCATGCAACATTGTTGCTTCGGTAATTTCGATCACAATCCGCGATGGATCAATGTTGAACAGATGTACGGCGCTCGCCAGCCAAACGGGCAGGCTAGGCTCAATCTGCGTTGGTGACAGGTTGACGGCCAGATAAGAGGTCGTGTCACCGCTCATCGCCGACAGTTCGGTGAAGTGTTCAAAAGCCTTGCCGAAAACCTGTTTGCCAATTTCATTGATGGCACCCGTTTCCTCGGCGACTGTGATGATGTCAAAGGGCGGCATGATACCATTGACCGGATGGCGCAACCGCATCAAGGCCTCATAACCGACAATCTCATTGGTGTTGAGATTGACGATGGGCTGCAAGAAGGCGTCAAACCATTCATGCTTCAGCGCCTGCTCAATCATCTGCTCAATTTCGGCACGTTTTCGCGTCGTGCTGCTGATGGAATCGTCAAACATCTGCAGGCCATTTTTGCCATCACGCTTGCGATCATACATGGCCAAATCGGCCTTTTGCAGCAGTTCGGCGGCATTGCTGGCATGTTGCGGATAGAGCGCTATGCCAATGCTGGCACTCAACCGTGTGGATGTGCCCTTGATGACGAAGGGTGTTTCAAACAACTTGCAAATGTTTGTCGCGAGCTCCATGGCCGCCTTTTTGCAATCACTGGCGCGCAACAAAATAGCGAATTCATCACCGCCAATGCGCGCAGCCGTCGAGTGTTCCGGCAACAGTTCCACAATCATGCTGACAATGATTTGCAGCGTTCTATCGCCAGCATGATGCCCCAAATTGTCATTGATCCATTTGAAGCGGTCCAGGTCGACAAAAAGACAAGCCAGGGAGCCGCCCTGACGGTCCGTTTCGGCGATTTCAATATCCAGAGCCATTTCAAAGCCCTGACGGTTCATCAATCCGGTTAAATGATCGGTGAGAGCCTGACGGCGATTGCGCGCCTCCGATTGTTTCAGCGCGGTAATGTCTGTCATGACGCTGAGGGAGAGGCCATTTTCGTGGGCGCTTGCGGTGCTGCAGGACTCAACGATTAGAACATCAATGACAGTCCCATCTGCGCACACGAATTTATTGGTATATTCCCAATGCAGCGCACTCTCGACATTGTTCTTGCGGTGATGATAGGCCTCCCGACTACCTTCACTCAGCAGCTGCGCAAAATGCATGCCGATAACATCTTCCCGCTTGTATCCGGTGGCTTCCACCCAATGATCGCTGACGCCGATAATGTTATCCAGGCTATCCAGCGAATAAAGCATGGCGGGTGTGGCGTTATAAATATCCGTTGCCAGTTTGTGGGCGTTTTTCAGCTCATTTTCTTCTTGCTGCAGCTTCATCTGCATGGCGTTGAAGCTCTGCGCCAAGCGCCCCATTTCGTCATTCGAGGCCCAGTCGACACCGTGCCTCGATCCCAGTCGATGGGTGGCTTCGATGGCAGCCGTTAATTTCAAAAGGGGTCTCATCACCATCATACGATTGCCAAGAACGGCAGCACCAATCACGATGAGCACAGCACCTGAGAAAATTGCAATGAAAATACCTTCTGTACGGCGAACGCTGGAGAAGAAACCCAATTTCTCGAAGGTGATCGAAATTGTACCAACGAATTTTGCGCCGTCTACGTGATTGTACGTGATGTCGCGAGAGAGCGATGCCGTGGCCCGTTGTTGGGTATTCGAATCCATATTGAGAGAAATATTGATGTTGCCGGTGAGGTCTTTCACCTCAACACACACAATGCTGCTGTCTGATGCAATTGTGCCAGCAATCTGCTTGACACTCTCGGCGTCAAAATCCCAAAGCGGCTTGGCCATTGCCTTCGCATTGGCTGTCAATAAAACAGAGATATTGTTTCGTTGTTCCGTTGTTGCCCGGTCCGATGCGAGCCAAAGGAACAGGGTGAACAAGGGAACAATACAGACAAATACGGTGCCTGCGACCAAAGTCAGAAAGCGGCGCTCGACCGAGCGATTCATTTTGCCGTGCACCCAGAAAAAATAGTAATTTTGACCAACACCTTTAAAACCCCCTTTTTTAATTCTTGGGGGCAGCATTCCATGTGATTTCTTAACTTTCGCTGAAAACTATGCCTTGAAAAGGAAAAACTTTAAATAGCCAGCTCAAAAAAAACCCGCCTTGATGGCGGGTTTTGAAGGCTTTGTTACATCCTTCCTATCGAGGGAAGAATATTTCCCCTAAGATCTTACGGAGATCAAGGAGGTGTGCCGATCTGAGATCAGGCTGTTTCTTCTTCTGCAACGCCAGCAGCCGGTGCAACGATGGTTGCAATGGTGAAGTCGCGGTCAGCGATAACCGGGCTTGTGCCAGCAGGCAGCTTGACAGCTGAGATATGAACGCTGTCGCCAACCTTCAGGCCAGACAGGTCAACTGTCAGGAATTCAGGAATGCTGTTGGCCAGAGCGTGCAGTTCAACTTCGTGACGAACGACGTTCAGAACAGCGCCGGTCTTGATGGCGGACTTGTCTTCGTTCTCAAAGTGAACTGGTACGGAAACAACCACGTGGCTGTTTGCGGATACGCGCAGGAAGTCGATGTGCATGGTGAAATCGCGCACCGGATCCAGCTGGTAGTCCTTTGGCAGAACGCTGATCTTTTCACCGTTGACATCAATGGTGGCAACCGTGGTCATGAAACCGCCAGCGTGGATACGCTTGGTGACTTCATTGGTGTTGATAACAATAGCAATAGGGGCCTGCTTGTCACCGTAGATGACAGCGGGAATCAAGCCGTTGCGACGAAGTTCACGGGAGGACCCCTTACCAACCCGTTCGCGCGTTTCGGCCTTGAGCTCATAAGTTGCGTTGCTCATGGCAATACCTTTCAAAGTTATTGGAGAGCTTCAGCCACCAGCGTGCGCCGGGAGCAGAAACCGGAAGCTATGATGACGATACCGATATCAGGGCTTCATCCGTGTTGCCTCCAAGGGTGTCTACACGGACGGGGGCGCTATAATACGAAAGTGCCGACAGCGCAAGGCTCTCAACACATTTCAAGGCGGTAACCTATAGCAAATGCAGTACCTGTGATGGCTTTGCCATTGCTATTGCCGTTTTCAAGGTTCATCTTGACAAGAGATAGACGTTTGCTTTGGGAGGAGCACATGAATGTCGCGGATAAGCATTCCGATACAGTTTACCTCACAGCGCTGAAAGGCTCCAAGGCCGCACGTTCGCCCATTGCGGCCTCGTGGCGGCGCTGCCTTGATGTCTATGGGTTAAGCCCGGATCAACCCGCCAAGCCGCGCATGCTGGATGAAGCTGCGTTTCGCCAGGCGCGCGAACAGATGGATCATCTGATTGCCGCCAGCATGGATGAGCTGGACCGTTTGTTTCAAACGGTTGGCCGCTCTGGCTGTTGTCTGGTGCTGGCCGATGCGCAAGGGGTGGTGCTGGAGCGCCGAAGCGCGGCGGGGGACGATGTTGATTTTCGCAAACTGGGTCTGTGGCAACAGGCCGAGTGGAGCGAAGCCAGCGTTGGCACCAACGGCATTGGCACGGCGCTGGCCGATGAGCGGCCGGTGATTATCCATCGCGATCAGCATTTTTTGAGCGCCAACATCGCGCTCAGTTGCGCAACGGTGCCGATTCGCGATCATAGGGGCCAAGTGGCGGCGGCGCTGGATATTTCCACCTGCCGTCATGATGTCACCGATCTGTCCATGACGATTCTGGCTCAAGCCCTGCGTGATGCCGCCATTCGGGTTGAGACTAACCTGTTTCGGATGGCTTTTCCCATGGCGCGGATCATCATGGTGCCCAATTCCACGGCTCCCGCAGCGCTTTTGGCCGTTGACGGCGATGATCTGGTGCTGGGAGCCACGCGGGCGGCGCGCATGGCCTTGCAGATTGATGATCAAAGCATTGCCGCAGGTCTGCCTGCTGCCGATGCCTTGAATGAAAAACACCATGACATTGGCGGCGATTTGTTTGATGCCGAGCGTTCGGCTTTGCGCCGGGTGTTGTTGCGCGCCAAGGGCAATGTGTCGCGGGCCGCACAGTTGCTGGGCATTAGCCGTGCTACGCTGCATCGAAAAATGAAGCGCTTTGATATTCAATGAGTGTGGCGGCGCACACTGTCTCAACTATGCGACAGTGTGCGCTGCGGCATTGATTGTGGCGTCTTTCTTCTTGGGCAGGCAGGTTGCATCGTGTGTTCACGGTTCCAAACGAACCTTCATCAGGGAGGATGACTTATGAACATTCAGGTACAATCCATCGCCAGCACGCCGTTTAAATTGAAGTATGGCAATTTCATTGGTGGTGAATGGCGGGAGCCGGTTGCAGGCCGGTATTTTGAAAACACCACGCCTGTGACCGGAGCAAAGCTGTGCGATGTGGCGCGTTCCGATGAAAAGGATATCAATCTGGCGCTGGATGCAGCGCACGCCGCCAAGGATTCCTGGGGTCGCACCTCGGTTGCTGAACGCGCCAATATTCTGAACAAGATCGCTGACCGGATGGAAAGCAATCTGGAGCTTCTGGCCCGTGCTGAAACCTGGGACAATGGCAAGCCGCTGCGCGAAACCATGGCAGCCGATATTCCTCTGGCCATCGACCATTTCCGCTATTTCGCAGCTTGCGTTCGGTCGCAGGAAGGCTCGATTGGCGAAGTGGACAATGATACGGTTGCCTATCATTTCCACGAACCTCTCGGCGTTGTGGGCCAGATCATTCCATGGAATTTCCCGATTTTGATGGCAACGTGGAAGCTGGCTCCGGCTTTGGCCGCAGGCAATTGCGTGGTGCTGAAGCCTGCTGAACAGACACCAGCCTCGATTCTGGTCTGGGCTGAGTTGATTGGTGATCTTCTGCCTGCTGGCGTTCTCAACATCGTCAATGGTTTTGGTCTTGAAGCGGGTAAGCCTTTGGCATCCAGTCCGCGCATTGCCAAGATTGCCTTCACCGGGGAAACCTCCACGGGCCGGTTGATCATGCAATATGCCAGCCAGAACCTCATTCCCGTGACGCTGGAACTGGGTGGCAAATCTCCCAACATCTTCTTTGAAGATGTGATGCGCGAAGATGACGATTATCTCGACAAGGCCCTCGAAGGCTTTGCGATGTTTGCCCTCAATCAGGGTGAGGTCTGCACATGCCCAAGCCGTGCGCTGGTGCATGAAAAGATCTATGATCGCTTCATGGAAAAGGCCATCAAGCGGGTTGAAGCGATTGTGCAGGGCGACCCGCTGAATATGTCCACCATGATTGGGGCGCAGGCTTCCAACGAACAGCTGGAAAAAATCCTCTCCTACTTCGACATTGGCAAGCAGGAAGGCGCGGAAGTGCTGACAGGCGGCTATCGCAATGAGCTGTCGGGCGATCTGGCGGGTGGTTATTATGTCAAACCAACCGTGTTCCGCGGTCATAACAAGATGCGGGTTTTCCAGGAGGAAATCTTTGGCCCTGTTGTGTCCGTCACCACCTTCAAGGATGAAGCAGAAGCGCTGGAAATCGCCAATGACACGCTCTACGGTCTGGGCGCAGGCGTTTGGAGCCGTGATGCGAATACTTGCTATCGGTTTGGCCGTCACATTCAGGCCGGTCGTGTCTGGACCAATTGCTACCATGCCTATCCGGCGCACGCTGCGTTCGGTGGTTACAAGCAATCGGGCATTGGCCGCGAAACCCACAAGATGATGCTGGATCACTATCAGCAGACCAAGAACATGCTGGTGAGCTATAGCACCAAGGCTCTCGGCTTTTTCTGAGCCAACATTGAAGCAAAGGCTGGCGGAGCATCTCCGCCAGCCTTTCTTTTGAACAGTGGGAGGCGCGACGATGGATCAGCAGGAGATGGAACTCCGGGTTCTGGCGACGGATGCAGCGTTGGACCTGATCCGTGAAATCCGCTTGGACTATCCTGATATTCTGTTTCACCAGTCCGGTGGCTGCTGTGATGGCTCATCGCCGATGTGTTACCCGGCTGATGATTACATCGTTGGTGATACCGATGTGAAACTTGGCGAGATTGACGGCGTGCCGTTTTACATCCACCAAAGTCAATATGAGGTGTGGAAGCACACCCAGCTGATCATTGATGTCATTCCTGGGCGCGGCGGCATGTTCTCGCTCGACAATGGTCGTGAAAAGCGGTTTTTGACGCGATCAAAGCTGTTCGATGGACAAATGTGTCTTTTGCCAGCACGTTGATTAACGCAACCCACACGTTACACAGGCGCGGTCGATAATTTCCAGCTTCACCGTCTGGGCGCGGGCATATTCCATGCGAAATTCGTTGGACACCCAAAGCTCAGAACGACCACGAGCACCAAGCCAGCCGATTGTTCCCATTTTGGCCGCATCGAGCAGCTTGCGGGTGAGATGGGTGCGCGACAGATGAAATGTCTCGGACATTGTTTGAATCGAAACAACGCCAACCGGAATTCTTTCTGCGGCATCGTCAACGGACTGACCATTTGCAATCAGCCAATCAATGATGATGTTGCCATTGTTCAGCCAGATAAAGGGATCGAAAATCTTGGGCTGCTCACGCAGTTCCGGCGTTTGCATGAACTCTGTGGCGATCAAAGGATGGAGTTTGCGCATATCGCGACCGGCAACATGGAATTTCTCCACGCGATGTCCACCATCAAACCGATCAAGGGTTGCCATATGCACTTCCAGCCAGCTTAATGCGGCATTGATACTCTGCTCTGAGGGGGCGAGAGGGCGGCTGCGCCGATCTGTTGCGCTGACGGCAGTGACAATTCCATAGGCTTCCGTTTCTTTCAGGAAGGCATCTGCGGTGTTGCGGCTGGCAACAGCATTCTCTTCAATGCGCTCAAAAAAGCGCGCAGGAATAATTTGTCCCGTTTGGCAATAGAGCATCAGGGCGATGTGCGCGAGAAGCCAGCGTTGGTGGCTGGCAAACACCCGCGCGACCAAAGGCATTTCACTAAAGCGGGACAAAAAACCACCCGCTTGCACACGAATAAACTCATGAACATTGGGATGCGCAAGCATGGAGGAACTTGAGAGTGCCGCACGAGCACCGGAATTCTCTGCCTGGATCGTTTCAGGTTGGGTACAGTTAACCTGCATGACGTGCGCAATCCCCGCAATCTGTATCAATAACAATGCAGCCAGCTTATCGCTTCCTGCCAAATTTTATGTTTTCGCTCTATAATACTGAGATTATTTTTCCGTCAAAATTCCCGCACTATATTGGGGTATTTTTGATGGAGATTGTACCGTCGTGTTGTTCCATAATTCTTTAAACCGGAATCGGTTTAAAGAGAAAATTATGCAACACATATAAAGAGATACAGCGAACCTTTGTGCGCAATATACGTCGCACGGCGCTGTACATACCGTTTTCCAGTCTGTTCCAATTTCTTGTTGGACAATGAGTATGCGCTGACGTGTGTTTATGTCAACGCACAACATCATCTCGCTTGAAAGTTAAGCTAAAATGTCAGCGAGATGGTCTATGCCTGTTAATCGAACAGGCTTGAGACGGATGCTTCAGAGCTGGTGCGGTTAATCGCTTCGCCCAGCAGATTAGCAGAGCTGAGGACCCGGATATTGTGCGCAGACAGCACGGCTGTGGTGGGCTGAATGGAATCGGTGATGACCAACTCGCGCAATTTTGAAGATCCAACGCGCGCAACAGCACCACCAGAGAGCACGCCATGGGTGATGTAAGCGGTCACGCTGGTGGCACCCTGCTTCAAAAGCGCCTCGGCGGCATTGCACAGGGTGCCGCCGGAATCGATGATATCGTCAATCAGGATGCAATCTTTGCCGGTGACATCGCCAATGACGTTCATGACTTCGGATTCACCCGGACGGTCGCGGCGTTTGTCAACGATGGCCAAAAGACAGTCCAGCCGCTTGGCGAGCGAGCGTGCCCGCGCCACACCGCCAACGTCTGGCGAGACAACCATCAAGTTTTGCAGGTCGTAATGGTCTTTGATGTCGCGGGCCAGAAGCGGTGCTGCATAGAGATTGTCCGTGGGGATATCGAAAAACCCTTGAATCTGCGCGGCGTGGAGATCCATGGTCATCACGCGGTCTGCACCGGATTCGGTAATCAGGTTTGCCACCAACTTGGCGGAAATCGGTGTGCGGGAGCCGGATTTGCGGTCCTGGCGAGCATAGCCGAAGTAGGGGATAACCGCTGTGATGCGCTTGGCCGATGCGCGACGAAACGCATCAATCATGATCAGCAGTTCCATCAGGTGGTCATTGGTGGGGGACGATGTGGGCTGGATAATGAAGATATCCTCGCCGCGCACATTTTCCTGAATTTCCACAAAGATTTCCTGATCCGCAAAGCGGCGGACGCTGGCTTTTCCAAGCGGAACATTCAGATATTTACAGATTGCTTCAGCAAGTTGCCGGTTTGAATTACCTGCGAAGACCTTCATGTATTCCCGCCTGTTTGCAAGCTGGCGCCGAAGCTGTCAAACCAGTGTCGGTCTGATCAAAGACTTCTGCGGCAGATTTAAAACTGTTAGCACTAAGCGAGCACATTTGCATGATGCGCGGTGCCGTAATGCGGGCTTTTTAGCGCCCTTCACCCTGAATGCAAGAGGTTTACGCAGTCTTCCTCCGAATTTCGTCAACGGATATGGTTTATTGTTATCCGGTGCTTTTCGATTGCCACTTCAGGTAGTCATCAACGGTGCGTGTTGCAATTGATTGCATGGTGGATGCGGACACGGATGCCCACGGATCTTTCGCCTTGCCGGGAACCGTTTCCTGCCCCTGAATACGGTGAAGGCGATTGCCGCTGGCATCCAATATATCCCACACGTAGACCACCACAGTGCGGTCGCCATCGGCATAGGCCGAGAAGTAGCCTTTGAGAATATGTTGTGCAGGTTCACCGCTTGAATCGCGCAAAACAAGGCCTTTTTGCCGCGCTTCCACCCCAAGCTGGCGCGACAACGGCAACATGACTTGAGACGGAGCGCCAATAATTGGCAGAAACCGAATGGCCCCGCCTTGCGCGCCTGCGGGCGCAATGGAGGCTTGCTGCTGTGACTGCTGCACGGCGACCGGGCTCTGGGCTTGCGTGTCTGCCTCGTCCTCGCCAACCGTTTCTGCCTGTGCATTGGCCTGCTGCTCAACAGGCATGGGTTGTTGCCGTGGGCTTTGTGGGTTTTCCACAGGCTGGCGGTGTGCGGCTCTGTGTCTTCGGCTTACAGGCTGCGTCGGCGCGTTGTCCAGCGGGGTGGATGCCACCGGATTGTAGCCGTTCTGCAAAGCTTGCGCTTGGGCATCCAGCGAGTTCTGCGGCGATGGCTGGGTGCTTGCCATTTGTTGCTCGGAGCCCGGATAGGCTTGCTCCGGCTCACGTCTTGATACGGGTGCATAACCGCTCTGGTTTTGCTCCATCGCGGTCTGCATGTCTGTACGGGTCAAGGGTTTGCTGATCGAGCCACTGGTGCCGACATCCAGCGGTGGCGTCAATGTATCAGACACCGTGCAGCCCTGAATCAGGGTCAGGGCGGCAAGCAGCGCGGGGCCGGAAACGGAATGTCTCATTGCGCCTCCCTATCGGTCGCGTTGGCGCTTCAGAATTCCCTTATTGTGTTCCCAAACCGTTAAATTTTAGCTTAATCCTGCTCTATTTTACAATCATCTGAAGTGGATGGCGCGATAGTGCCAGCGGGGCTTCTTCGGTGGTCAGATAGGTGTGGCCCAGCGTCATGGCGGTGTGGCGCTCCGAATCCATGATAATCATATGGATGAACAGCGACATGTCCGGCAGGATAGGTTGCGGATTGCCGACATGGAACATCTGATGTTCCATCCATGATGGTGAAAAACGTGCACCCAGCGAATAGCCGCAGGCATTGAGCCGATGGCGGGTCAGTCCGCGCGCATCCAGAACCCTTGCATGGGCCTCAAACACATCGCCAAAGGTATGGCCAGGGCGCATGACTTTTTCAATGTTCTGAATGGCTTCCTGGCAGGCATCAAACAGCTCCAGATGCCGCGGTGTTGGCTCGCCAATCACCACGGTGCGCATCATCGCCACGTGGTAATGGGCGGCAGCACCGGCCCATTCCAGTGTCAACTGGTCTTGTGCATCCAGTTTGCGGCGTCCGGCCTTGTAGCGGCAGAGCAAGGCATCCTGCCCCGAGCCAATGATGAATTCATTGGCGGGATAATCGCCTCCACCGGCAAACACAGCGCCTTGCATGGCGGCCAGAATAGCGGCCTCGTCAGCACCCGCTTTTGTCAGGCTAAGAGCCGCGTCCAGCGCATCATCGGTCAGCTGTGCTGCGCGTTTGACATAGGCGATTTCTTCCACACTCTTCACCAGCCGCAATTCGCTGACCAGATAGGAGGCATCAATCATCTCGCAAAAGCTCATCAACTGGTTGTCGAGCAAGCGCGCCACGCGGCCTGTCATGCCATGGGTGTCGTATTCCACCCCTATGCGTGCGCCCAGCAGGCCCAGCTCATTCAGCAGATCCTTGAGATCGCTGGTCGGATCGGCATTGGTGCGATCCACCCAGATGGTGATGTTTTCGATGATGGAGGTGTGGCGGGCCTGACGCAGATCGGCGGATCGCGTCAAAAGGGTCATGGAGCCATCGGCTTTCACCACCAATGTCTGGAAAAAGCAGTAGCCAAACGTGTCATAGCCGGTCAGCCAATACATGCTTTCCTGGGCAAACAGCAAAATGGCGTCCAGCTTTTCCTGCGCCATCCGTGCCTTCAGGCGATCCAGACGCGAGGCATATTCCGTTTGCGAAAAGTGAAGCGTCATTGTGATGTCTCCTTGAGATAGATGGCGGACACCTGACGTCCATAATCAGGCTCTTTGGCATGGGTAGTGCGCCGATAGGAGTAGAAAGACTGTGGCTCCCCATAGGTGCACACCCCAAGCGTATCGGCTATGATACCGGCGTCGTTCAGTCTTTTGACTGTCAGCGATGGCAGGTCAAACATGGCATGGCCGGGCTTGGTAGAGGGCATGAAGAAAGCCTCATAGGATGGATCATACGCCAGAAAGCGCTCCACGAACTCAGGCCCCACTTCATAGGCCTTGGCGCTGATGCTTGGCCCCAGCGTGGCAATAATGCTACTGCGTTCGGCGCCCAACCTGATCATGGCATCAATAGTGTTTTCCAAAACGCCGGTGAGGGCACCTTTCCAGCCGGCATGGGCGGCTCCGATGACGCGATGCACCGGATCGGCAAACAGAATCGGGCCGCAATCGGCGGAGAGTACGCCAAGCGCCAAGCCGGGTGTGGCTGTCACCATTGCGTCAACTTGGGGACGGTCCGCGTTGAACTGTTCTGTTACCACAACAACATCCGGTGAATGTACCTGATGCACGGTGATCAGATTGCTCTCATCGACACCAAACCAGCCTGCGACGCGGCGGCGGTTTTCCAGCACATGGCCGCGCTCATCTGATGAGCCGAGGCCGACATTCAAACCCTGATAGATCCCTTGTGACACGCCGCCTTCGCGGGTGAAAAAACCATGGACAATGCCAGAGTTCTGACGACTGCCCAAAAGGGTGCTTTGCAGCGGCTGAGGGGTATTTGAGGGCATAGCGTTGCCTTTCTCAGCTCAAGGGGCGAAACGGGGCCAGCGACAGTGCCGGTGTGGACACGGCGAGCACCTTGAACAATTCGCCCATCCGGCCTTCTCCAGCACCAGCCAAGCGGTTGACGGCTTCGGTCAGCATGTTTTGAGTGGCGGTATCGCGGCCTCGGCCCAGCAGTGCGGCCCGGTCCTTGATGCCAAGGCCCACCAGAAAATCACCCTGTCGCAGGCAGCCGGTGACAGAAACGCCTGAACTGATGGTGGTGCGGGCCAGGTCTTCAAAATCCACATGGCTGGTCAGATCGGCAATGCCGGGATGGGCTAGCGGCGGATCATAATTATGAGCGCGCAGCGCCTGCAAAGTGTCACCAAAGCCGGTGGCCATGTGGCCATAATCCAGGATCAGCGCCGTGCCGCCTTCCTGCTTGAGGCGGTGGCACAGGGTTTCCATCACGGCGCGGCGGGCGGGCGAAAATTCGTAGATCGTGCCATCGGGAGCACCTTCGGCCCCTGCGGGCAAAAACGAGGGGTCCAGCACGGCGGTTCCAAGGCTGAAGATCAGCTCATTGTCTTCGCCAAGACTGACGACCCGCTCCACGAAATTGGGACCGACCTTGACGAATTGCCGGATCGGGATGGCGTCAAACAGTTCGTTGGCCACCAGCAGCACAAAACCTTCCGGCACATCATCAACGTTGTCGTGCCAGGCGATTTTATCGATATGGTCGGTCAGCGTGTTTTTCTGCACCTCGCGCAGGCGCGGACTGGTTTCGACCAGATGCACGGTCGAATCCCGATAAAGATCGGGAGCCAGCTTGGCAATCACCCGCAGCATATCGCTCATCATCGTGCCGCGTCCGGGGCCGATTTCCGCAAGCCGCACCGGATTGGGCAGGCCATGGCGTTTCCACGCATGCACAATAAACACGCCAATCATTTCACCAAAAATCTGGCTGACTTCCGGTGCTGTGATAAAATCGCCGCCGGTGCCGAACGGCTCGCGGCTGCGATAATAGCCAAACTCCGGATCGCCCAGGCAAAGCGCGAAATAATCGGTCACGCTCATGGGGCCATTCATGCGGACCAGTTTTTTGATCTTTTCACCGAGCGGCGTGGTCATGGTCGATGGTTCCCGGTTCATGTTCGCTGCACCGAAGCCGTCTGCGCACGCCAGATGGCCCAGACGCCCAGCAAAAACATCGGCATGGACAAGACCATGCCCATAGTCAGCCAGCCGCCAAGCAGATAGCCCAATTGCGCATCGGGCTCGCGGAAGAATTCAACAAAAATCCGGGCCATGGCGTAGCCGCAGATAAACACGCCGCTGACGGTGCCGGACGTCTTGAGCGCACCGCTGCGACCGACCACTTGCACCAGCACAAACAGTACAATGCCCTCAAGGCCCGCTTCGTAGAGCTGGCTGGGATGGCGGGTAAACGGCCCGCCTGTGGGAAATTGCATGGCCCATGGCGCATCACTGATCCGGCCCCAAAGCTCGCCATTGATGAAATTGGCAATGCGGCCAAAAAACAACCCGATGGGGGCGACGCTGGCCACGAGATCAAACAGCATCCACACCGGCAGCCCATTGCGTCGGGCAAAAATGATCATGGCCAAGGTAGCACCCGTCAATCCACCGTGGAACGACATGCCGCCGCGCCAGATTTCCAGCGCCACCATCGGATTTTCCAGCACCGGATCGAGATCGTAGAACAGAATATAGCCGATCCGCCCGCCCAGCACGATGCCAAGCGCTGCCCAGACCAGAAAATCATCCAGATGCTTTTCGGTAATCGGCGTATGATTGTTGGGCCAGAGCTTTAAGGTGTTGATCATCCGGCGAGCCAGCCACCAGCCGATCATGATGCCGGTGACATAGGCAAGGCCATACCAACGCACTGCGAGAGGCCCGATGCTGATCGCAATCGGGTCAATTTGAGGGTAGGGCAGGATGGCGAGTAGGCTTGGCGCTATATTCACGAACATTCTCACTATGGTTTGCCCGGAAAATGGAGGGCCACCCTTATACCGTCAAGATGATTCTGGGGTTAATGATGGCAAGACTGTTTTTTGTGGTGGGAATTTTATCTTGCAAGCGCCGCCGGGAATGCCTACCTCCAAGAAGAAACAACAGAGATGTCCTGATCGGGCATCGTGTCATGGATAAAGGAGCGCAATGATGAGCACCGGAACCAATCGTATCATGGATGAATTTGCCAAGCTGATGACCGATGCAGCAGGTGCAGCCCAAGGCATTCGCAAAGAGGCCGAAACCGCTTTTCACGCTCAGGCCGAGCGCTGGCTTAACAGTCTCGATGTCGTGCGCCGCGAGGAATTCGACATTGTGCGCGAAATGGCCGTGAAGGCGCTGGACGAAAATGAGGCGCTGCGCGCCAAAATCGAAGCTCTGGAAGTGAAGCTTGCTGGCGAAGGAAAATAGCCGGTTACGGAGCGCGGGATTAGAGTCCTGTTTTTCCGTAGTTTTCTCTTGAAATCATCATTGACGGTCTTGGACGGTTGCGCGCGGGCGCAGCCGTTTTTTTATACCCGCAAACAGCCTGTCTGGCATGTTGGAGGGGTTATACTTAACGTTTGGTTACGATTTTTATCCACATGTGGACAGTGCCAAAAAACGCAATTGCCAGAGTCAGTTAAGCCCCGCTTCTGAGATGGGGAAACAAGCACTGTCCACAGCGGCGGTTGCGAAAACCCCTTAAAGGGGCTGGTTTGAGACTCCTGCCGTTATACACTGATTTTAAATGATGATTCGAAACGAGCCCGGCAAGTTTCGGGCAGGGTGCGTCAAGCAGTCTGGGGGTAGCGGGTGTCATTGGAAGAGAGTTTCCGGTCAGTGTGTGGCGTTGTGACGTATGCGTTTTTCCGTGTCGTCTGCGCCCGTATTCCCGGTTTGATAGGTGCGGCATGAGCCTTATGGAATTTCAAATGGAACGTCAGTCCAATCCGGTCGATATGATCGAGTTTGTGGCTTCGAACAACGATTGGACGTTTGAGCGGTCTGGTGAGGACGAGATCGCCATGACGGTCAACGGTCGCTGGGCCGCCTATCACGTCTCGTTTTCGTGGATGGAAGAGTGCGAGGCCCTGCATCTGGCCTGCGCTTTCGATCTGCGTGTGCCGGACCCCAAGGTCAATGAGATCATCCGCCTGCTGTCCAACATTAATGGACAGGTGATGATGGGCCATTTTGATCTGTGGAAGCAGGAGGATGTGGTGATTTTCCGCCAGTCTCTGCTGTTGGCAGGCGGTGCCGAGCCCACCAATCAGCAGGTTGAGGTTCTGCTCTCCAGCGCGGTTGAAGCGTGTGAAGCTTACTTCCAGGCCTTCCAATACGTCATCTGGTCGGGTCTGGATGCCAAAGCGGCTATGGAAGCTGTGTTGTTCACCACGGTTGGGGAAGCCTGAGCATGGCGGGTTTGATTGTTCTGGTGGGTGCGGGCAATATGGGCGGTGCCATGCTGTCCGGCTGGTTGAAAAACGGCGTAGAGCCATCCTCCATTCTGGTGATTGATCCCGGTGCCAATGATGTCGCCAAGGCCCGTTTTGCCGATGCCGGTGTGCAGCATGTGGTGGAGGCACCTTCGGATGTGAAGGCAGCCCTGCTGTTTTTGGCCGTCAAACCGCAGATCATGGCGGCTGCTTTGCCGTCGCTGAAGGCGCTGGTGGGCGATGAGACAGTGGTGGTGTCGGTTGCGGCTGGCAAGACGCTTGCCTTTATGGAAACCCATCTGGGTTCAGCCGCCATGGTGCGGGCCATGCCCAACACCCCGGCCATGGTGGGCCGTGGCGTGACCGGGGCCTATGCCAACACGCTGGTGACGGATGCGCAACGCGCGCGCGTGCATGATCTTTTGAAAGTCAGTGGCCCGGTGGAATGGGTTGCCAGTGAGAGCGACATTGACGCTGTCACGGCGGTGTCCGGTTCTGGCCCTGCTTATGTTTTTTACCTCGTGGAGTGCATGGCTGAGGCAGGTCGCAAAGCGGGCCTGCCGGCGGACCTCGCCATGCGCCTCGCGCGGGCAACGGTCGCGGGGGCTGGGGAATTGCTTCACCAGTCCCCCGACGACGCGGCCACCTTGCGCAAAAACGTGACCTCTCCCGGCGGCACAACGGCAGCAGCGCTGGCCGTGCTGATGGCCGAGGATGGCATCCAGCCGATTTTTGATGTGGCGGTCGCTGCTGCCAAACAACGCGCCGAGGAGTTGGCATCGTGAGTGAGGGAGCAAGCGGTTCGAGCGAGATCACCTATGGTGACTTTGAAAAAGTCGACATTCGTGTCGGCACGATCATCGAGGCAGAACCTTTTCCGCAAGCGCGCAAGCCAGCCTACAAGCTGAAAATCGATTTTGGGGACGAGATCGGTATCAAGCGCTCATCCGCGCAGATCACCGTGCATTATACGCCGGAGGGCCTGATTGGCCGTCAGGTTCTGGCTGTGGTGAATTTTCCGCCACGCCAGATTGGCCCGGTGCGCTCTGAAGTTCTCACCCTCGGTTTCGAGGATGAGAATGGTGCGATTGTTCTGGCATCGGTGGAGCGCGGTGTGCCGAATGGTCAGCGGATGCTTTAAACCGGCACCCGAATGGTCGCCCGCAAACCACCCAAGGGACTGTCTCCAAGCGTGACATGGCCGCCATGGGCGCGGGCAATGTCCTGGGCAATGGCAAGGCCGAGGCCGGTTCCGGATGAGTCCTGATTGCGGGCCTCGTCGAGGCGGAAAAACGGCTTGAACACATCCTCGCGGGAGGCAGCCGGAATGCCGGGGCCGTCGTCGTCAAACACAATGGTCAGCCATTTGCTGCCATGCTTAGCTTCCACATGCACTTTTTTGGCATAGCGGCGGCCATTGGCGGCCAGATTGCCCACCAGCCGCCAAAAGGCATTGGGGCGCACGCGCACATTTTCATCGCCGGTAATGTGAAAGCTGAAATCCCTTTTGTGCAGGGTGAAATCATTGCTGATCTTGTCAAACATCTCGCGCAGATTGAAGGGGCCAAAATTCTCCTCGGCTTCGCCTTTGGCAAAGGCCATATAGCCCTCCAACATCGATTGCATGGCCTCCACATCTTCATTCAAAGGCTCAAGATCTGGGTTGTCGCCCGCCAGTGCCAATTGCAATTTGAAGCGGGTGAGGATGGTGCGCAAATCGTGACTGACGCCGGTGAGCATGGCGGTGCGCTGTTCCAGCTGGCGCTCGATGCGCTCGCGCATCAGAATAAAGGCGCGTCCGGCGCGGCGGATTTCGTCGGCACCCCTTGGTACAAAATCCTGATCCAGCTTCTGTCCTTTGCCGAAGCTCTCGGCGGCAGCGGCCAATGACAGAATGGGGCGGATCTGGCCGCGCAGAAACAGCGTTGCGATGATGATCAGCACCAAGGAGGTGCCAAACATCCACAACAGGAAAATATGGGTGTTGGAGGCATAGGCCTGGCTGCGCTTGGTGAAAATGCGCAACACCTGATGGTTCATCTTGATGCGGATTTCGATCAGTGGTGAATCGCCGACCGTATCGATCCAGAACGGCCTGTTGATCTGCTGGCGCAACTCATCACTCAGCAATTGGTCGAGAATCGAAAAGAACGGTTTGGGGCGAGGGGCGGGCAGTTCGCCGTTCTTTTCCAAGGTGGCTGTCAGCGCCATTCTGTCGCGGGCAACGGCCAGAATTTTGGCGCTGTCATTGGGATAGGTTTCCAGCAGCACAATGGTGGCCGCAATATCGCGGGTGACGGCGGCAGAAAGCCGCTGCGTGACCATTTGCCAATGGCGTTCCATGAACACAAACAGCAGAACCGTTTGCAAGATCAGCATCGGCAGAATAATGATCAGCAGTGAGCGGGCAAACAGCCCGGTGGGCAATTGCCTGCGCAGCCAGCGGCTGAACCAGCGCAGGTTTAACCAAGAGATGCGCCGGGTTTTGACCTGACCGATGGCCTGGAAAAAATTCATCGCGCTAATCCCGGCTGAGGCGATAGCCAATGCCGCGCACGGTTTGCAGCCAGACCGGATTGGCCGGATCATCCTCGATCTTACGACGCAGGCGATTAATCTGCACGTCTATTGTTCTCTCGCCCACATCGGCATCCTCGCCCACCAGTTCGTGGCGGGGTATGGTTTCACCCGCCTTGTTGGCAAACAGCATCATGATATCCTGCTCGCGGTCGGTGAGGTGGATGACTTCCGCACCCTTTTTCAGCTCCTTGCGCAAAAGCGAAAAACTGTAGGGGCCAAACATCACCTGTTCGATTTTCGGCCCATCGCCCGCGCTGTTGCGCTTGAGGATATTGTTGATGCGCAGCACCAGTTCGCGTGGATCGAACGGTTTCGCCAGATAATCATCCGCTCCGGCTTCCAGCCCGGCAATGCGGGAATCGGCCTCTGAGCGGGCAGTCAGCAGAATGATTGGAGCCTGATTGTCAGCCGAGAGGGATTTGGTCAATGACAGGCCGTTTTCGCCGGGCATCATCACATCCACAATCAGCAGATCGAAGCTGAGGCCCACCAGCCTGCGCCGTGCTTCTTGCGCATCGGCAGCCGTGCTGACGCGAAAACCCTGTTCGCTCAAATACCGATGCAGCAGATCGCGGATACGGGTGTCGTCATCGACCACCAGAAGGTGAGGGGCGTCGTCTGTCAGGTCTATGCGCTTCATGATTATCACGACTCCTCATTGTGGATCGTCACTGGGCCGGTTTCGCTGCGCATGGCGCTCAGGAATACCCGTACCGCCTGCTTTTGGTCTGCGCTTAAACTGATAAAAGCATTGGCAATGCGGCGCGATTGTGGATCAGACAGTGCCAAGGCCAGCTCTCGTCCCGCAAGGGTAGGGTAAAGTCTGCGTTGACGCCGGTCGGCGGGGCCGGTCATCTGGCGGATATAGCCTTGTTCGATCAACTCTTTCAGCACCCGGGCCAGACTTTGTTTGGTGATTCGCAAAATCGACAAAAGATCGGCCACAGTCATGCCGGGCTGGCGGCTGACAAAATAGACCACCCGGTGATGGGCGCGACCGTAGCCGATTTTTTCCAGAATTTCATCGGGGTCGGAGACAAAGTCCCGATAGGCGAAAAAGAAAAGCTCGATGGTTTCAAAATCAATGCTCTTGTCGTCTATATGCGGCATGTCCGGCAATTGTTTCTTGGCGGTTTTTGCCGTCGGCGATCTTTGCACGTCTTGTATTCCTTACTTTATGCCAATGCGGATGCGTTTATTGTGTTGTGCAACAGCCACGCGCATTGGTAAAGGCGGCTGCCCTTGTTCGTAAAGCGCCGCGCGTTTTATCAAACGCGCAAAGGTCGCTGTAATACTTTAAATCTGTTGCATAATTGATGAAATCGATTCCGATTTAAGCAATTATGCAACAGCGCTGCAAATGTGAGCAAAACTAAGCCGAATGCGGCAAAATTGCCACTGAAAAACCTTGTTTTCCCTCATTGCTGTTTGGGCATGGATCTATTTTGGCCTCCGTGCGTTCAAGAGATTATGAATGCTGGCAAGGCTGGCAAAAATGTGGAGAGGGCACCATGATGCCGACGCCTGAGTTGACCGACGAGATCAAGGTTGAAAACCGCCTGAAACCCGTGATGATCGTGGTTTTCAGCATCAAGATCGCGGTGGCGGTGTTGTTGCTTGGCAATTTGGTTGTGTCTGCCTTATCCGGTCCTGCGACGGAGCCGACTTTATCGGCAAATCTGAATTGATCCTCCCGATTTTTTGCAACTCTGCTTCCTTGATGCTGCACTGGTCTTCTGCAGCGTGACAGGGTAACGAGAGGGAAGTGAGTGACGCGGCAAGAGGGTATTATGGGGCAGTTGCAGGCAGGGATTATTCCGGTCACGCCGTTTCAGCAAAATTGCACGGTGTTTTTCGACAGCGAAACCAAAGAGGGTGTCGTGGTCGATCCGGGTGGCGATGTGGATGAAATCCTGCGTATGGTGGCGGCAAATGGCATTACTCTCAAGGAGATCTGGCTGACTCATGGTCATCTGGATCACGCTGGCGGTGCGGAAGACGTGAAGGAAGCCCTTGGCATCCAGATCATCGGCCCGCATGAGGATGACAAGTCGTTGCTGGACACGATCGCGGAAAAAGCCGCAGCCTATAAAATGCCCGGCACGATGCGCAATGCATCGCCGGATCGATTTCTGAAAGATGGCGATGTCGTCGGCTTTTCGGGCCATACATTCGAGGTGTTGCATTGCCCCGGTCATGCGCCCGGCCACGTGATTTTCTATAATCGTGCTCAGAATTTTGCCCATCTGGGTGATGTGTTGTTCAACGGCTCCATTGGACGGACCGACCTTCCGGGCGGCAATCATCAGCAATTGCTGGACAGCATCCGTGATAAGGTGTTGCCGCTAGGGGATGATGTCGGCTTTATCTGCGGCCATGGTCCCGGCAGCCGTATTGGCGATGAGCGCCGCACCAATCCCTATTTGAAGGGGCTTTGAGGTTTTATCTCAAGGCGAGATTATAGAAAAAACCCGGCAAAACTTGCCGAGCACCGCAGGGCGCGATCAACAAAAAAACCCGGCAAAGCTTGCCGGGCCGCTGCGCGAATTAAAAACGTGAACGAGGTAATCAGCCTGCGATCTGCAGATTGACAGCCTTTGGTCCCTTGCCGCGGCGGTCCGGTTCCGTATCAAAGCTAACCTTCTGATTTTCACTCAGGCCAGACAAGCCGGAAGCCTGTACAGCAGAGATATGCACGAAGATGTCTGCGGCACCATTGTCCGGCTTAATAAAGCCGAAGCCCTTGTCAACGTTGAAGAATTTTACAATGCCAGTTTCGGCCATGCGTTTAGGTCCTTTTCTCTCTGCCCGGGATCGGCGGACAGCTATGCTCCATCCCCTAAGGGTCTAGGCGGCCAGTCAAATGGTGAGGAAAGGGCCCTGCTACCGCAGCCACGAGACTAAAAACGACACAATGCCGTGTTCCCTGGTGGATGCCCGGAACTTCTGCGTCTCCGGTGCCAAAAATTATAGGTCTTTCCGCGCATTTAATTGCCCGAACGCACGAAGATTGCTTGGTTTGCGGGCAATTGGCAAGCAAAAGTTTTTTTACGAATCTATGCAGCACGGCCTTTAATGCATGTTGCCAGACCATGGTTTTGGCCCGTGATTGCTATGTTTTGCAAAAAATGTCACCGATAACCGCAACGCGGGTGTAAAATCACCTCAAATTGATCGTTCTTCCGGTAAAGTTTTTCAAAATGGCAAAATAGAACGTGAATTAAAATTTATGCCGCTTGCTGTGGTGATTTGTGCCATTCGGGCACAATTTCGACCGCCAACATGGCCAAAAACAGCAGGCCACACCCGATATAACCAATCAGAGGTAGTTTTTCGTGCAAAAAGATTGCACCCAAAAGCGCACCAAACAGCGCTTCCGATGACATGAAAATCGCAGCTTGTGACGAAGAGGTATAGCGCTGGCCTATGATTTGCAGGCTGAAGGCAAGGCCGCTGGATAGCAGGCCGCCATAGAGAATTTGCGGCATGGCATTGGATATGTCTGACAGCGTGATTGGCTCAAGGGTGACGGCAGTGGCCGTGCAGAGCAGGGCTGTGATGGCAAATTGGGTGGCCGCCAGCATCAACGGTCGTGACAGGCTGTGCATGATTCGGCCGGTCAGCAGGATCTGGATGGCAAAGAACAGGGCGCAAAGCATGGTGAGGCTATCACCCGTTGACAGGGTTGTCAGGCTTGCACCATTCAGCAGGAAAATACCGCCGACGGCGGTGAGCGATGCTGGCCAGATGACCCAATGGGGCCGATATTTCAAAAATACCACCGACATGATCGGCACGATCACCACATAAAGTCCTGTCAGAAAGCTGGCATTGGTGACGGTGGTGGTTTTCAGACCAAATTGCTGGGCGGTCTGGGCCAGAAACAGGGCGATGCCGATGAGCGCAAAGCTGCCCATGTCACGAGAGCGCAGTTTTTGGGGTGCTCTTCGATTTTCAATCCATGCAAACGGAATGAGCATTAAGGTCGCCAGCCAAAAGCGCAGCGCATTAAACCAATTGGCCTCCATATGATTCATGGCGGTGGATTGCGCCACAAAACCGCCACCCCAGATGGCAGCGGCCAGCAGGAGCGCGAGATTGGCTTGGAGACGTGTCATTCCGGACCTTACTCATGATGCCATAAAGCACTGTTGGGTTTCTCAACTCAGCCTTGCTTTATGGCATATCGCGTCTGACGGAAATGGTGCTGCGGATTATATTTTGCGCAACCGCTATCAATTTTTGCCGTCGTCGCGGTTTTGCGGCGTGCGGTTGATCCATACCACGCAAAGTCCAATGAGGCTCAGCAGAACCAGAATGCGGCGGTCGGCCAATATGCTCAAATAGGATGGGATTTGTACCGATGACAACGTGCCAGCCACTGCGTGGTCAATGCCATTTTTATCCAGTGCCGCATGGGCCTGACTGAGGGTGGTGCCGATGCTGCCGGTGGCGATTGGGTCCAGGGTAGACGTCGTGTCAGAGGCCGTCACACGATCGATCATGGCCTGCGGGTGGGCGCTGGCGATGGGAGCTGCGAAAAGCATGCCAGCCAGAGCCGCCGCCGCCAAAATGCCCTGGGCGCGTCGTGGGGATGTGCACCGATTTTCAGTCTTGTTCCGCATCATGTCACCGCTTTATCTCGTTCATACCGCAGTCTGATAAAAGCCGGGGGAAGTGGTTCGTAAAGGGACAAAATTGTGGCACTGCACCGCAAAAAATAAGGCTATATTGTGGCGGGTTAACTTTTGGCCAAGTGATCGGTTAATATCAGCGTTTCTATGAAAAATTGTGGGTGTTTTTCGTTGATGCCACCAAGAGAGGCACCTTTCTTTGGTTTGCCCGGCTGAGCTGGGTGTTAATGTCACCATGACAAGAAAAGCAGAGCCTCGCGGCGTTTCCACTTGAAACAGGGGATGATAATTGTCATAGAGCTGTAACCTGAAGCCTTGGAAAATCCGAGGCCTGTGATCGTTCATCAGCTTCAGGATATGTTACATGGCTTTTCTTGCCGACGCCCTTTCCCGTGTTAAGCCTTCCGCCACAATTGCCGTGGCGCAGAAAGCCCGTGAACTGAAAGCGAAAGGCCGTGATGTGATCGGCCTTGGTGCCGGTGAACCGGATTTTGATACGCCGGACAATATCAAGCAGGCTGCCATTGACGCCATCAACCGTGGCGAAACCAAATACACCGCCGTTTCCGGCATCCCGGAACTGCGCAAGGCGATTGCCGAGAAGTTCAAGCGCGAAAATGGTCTGGACTACAAGCCAGAGCAAACCATTGTTGGCACCGGCGGCAAGCAGATCCTGTTCAATGCCTTTATGGCAACCATGAACGCTGGCGATGAAGTGATCATCCCGACACCATACTGGGTATCTTACCCTGAAATGGTGGCGCTGTGCGGCGGCACGCCTGTGTTTGTGGCCACCAAGCAGGAAAACAACTTCAAGCTCACCGCTGCTGACCTTGAAAAGGCGATTACGCCAAAGACCAAGTGGTTCCTGTTCAATTCACCATCCAACCCATCGGGTGCGGCTTACACGCATGATGAGCTGAAGGCGCTGACAGATGTGCTGGTCAAGCATGAGCATGTCTGGGTGCTGACCGACGACATGTACGAGCACCTGACCTATGGCGATTTCAAATTCGCAACGCCTGCTGAAGTAGAGCCAAAGCTCTATGACCGCACGCTGACCATGAATGGTGTTTCCAAGGCCTATGCCATGACCGGCTGGCGCATTGGCTATGCCGCAGGTCCTCTGCCGCTGATCAAGGCCATGGACATGATTCAAGGCCAGCAGACGTCTGGTGCGTGCTCTATTGCCCAGTGGGCCGCTGTTGAGGCGCTGAACGGCACGCAAGACTTCATTCCAGAAAACAAGAAGATCTTCGAAGGCCGCCGTGATCTGGTTGTGTCCATGCTCAATCAGGCCAAAGGTATTGTTTGCCCATCGCCAGAAGGAGCGTTTTACGTTTACCCATCCTGCGCTGGCCTGATGGGCAAGACGGCTCCCTCTGGCAAGGTGCTGGAGACGGATGAGGATTTCGTGACAGAGCTTTTGGAAACCGAAGGCGTTGCCGTGGTGCATGGCTCTGCCTTCGGCCTTGGCCCCAACTTCCGCATTTCCTATGCCACTTCGGAAGCGTTGCTGGAAGAAGCTTGCAAGCGCATTCAGCGTTTCTGCAACGCCTGCCAGTAATCGCTCCTCATTGCAGTACAATCAAAAAAGGCGGGATGGTTCTACCATCCCGCCTTTTTCATTTTGCCCGCCTTTTTCATTTTGACGGTCTGCGATCCCCCAATCAGGCACCATTGATGGATTTGACCCGAGCAGCAGAAGCGACTGCTGCGTCTGGCTCTTCGGCTTGTGGGAAAAACACATCTCTCTCGCGATAGATCGCGGGCAGGGCCAAAAGCGATACGCAGAAAACGGCAATTGCGGTTTTGGTCAGCTCGGAAAATGGCCCGATCATTCCGTCCATATAGCGCACCGCAAACACGATCAGCACATGCCAGACATAGACCTGCAATGAATGACGACCGATGAGGCGAAGGAAGCTTAACGAGAACAGGCTGTTGAGCACGCTCGCCGCTTTGCGCACAAAGGCGCTCTCATGTTTTGAGGCTGCAATCAGCAGCCAAGCGATGAGGCTGCTCAGGGCAATGAAGTTCAAAAGATACACAGGCCCAAAGTCGGCGCGCACTTCCATAGTGCCAAATTTTTGCAACACGACGTCCGGCAGCATGCCATAGGCCGTCATGATGCGAAGCGGCGCGAAAAAGGCCAGCACAGCGATGGCAAATTTGGGAATCAGCGTCTTTTCCGGCGCAAAGATCTTGCCCCACTCAATGGTGCCGGATGCTGTCATGCTGCCCACAATCACGCCAGAGAAGAACACGATCTGCCAGCCAAGCAAGTTGAAGCTGGAGCGAATACCTTCCTTGTCTACGGCACTCATCCAGTCGCTCAATGGATAGGTGATCAGGCGATGCAGGCCCAATTGTCCTGCCATCCACACCAGCACGGCACCAATGGCCACCTGCAGCCAACGCCCTGTAACGCAGAGCCAGATCAGCACGGGCGCAAACATCATGTAGATGATGTATTGCGGCAGAATATCCATAAATGTTGGCTGAAACAGGAAGGTAGCAATGGATGCAAGGCGCATCGGGTCGTTCAGGTTGGTATCACCCAGCCAGTTATGCCAGATTTGCTCGGATTGGGGCAGGATCATCCGTGCAGCCAGCACGATGAGGATAATGCCCATGGCATATTTATAAAGCTCAAACGCGCGCGCCCAGATTTTGTCGCGCGCCGCATTATAGCCGCTTTTCAGCATTTTGCGGCCATAGACCATGCCCACCAGCAGGCCGGACATGAACACAAAGCCTTGAGCATCTTCAACGAACGTCAATTGGTTGTGATTGATCTTCACAAGCATGTAGCCACCTGTGAAAATCAGGTGGTTGAGCATCATGAACACGAGGAAATAGCCCCGCATGCCGTCGAGAACATCTAATCTCTTCAAGGTTCCGGCTCCCGATTCCATACCTGCGTAACGCAAGCTGGGTTTATTGCCCTTCATCTCGGTGATAATGCGGCGAAGCATGAGGCTTTTCCGTGGTCACAAGCGAATAACGATTGAGTGCGGCAATGGTTCCGCGCTCAATTTAACGTGAAAGGGCGTGTTTCAAGGGATTGTGGTTACAGGCCCAGAGCCGACAGCATGATGAATGTGGCAAACAAGATGAAATGCGTCATGCCTTCGATTGCATTGGTTTCGCCATCATTGAGGTTGATGGCGGCGGCAATCAGGGTGATCATGATCATCACGGTTTGCACCGGGCTCATGGCCATGATGAAGGGCTGGCCGGTGTAAAGGGCGATGGCCTCCATCACGGGCACGGTCAAAATGACGGTGGAAAGCGACGCCCCCATGGCAATGTTCACGGTGGCCTGCATGCGATTGTGCAAGGCCGCCTTCAAGGCGGTGAGGATTTCCGGTGCTGCCGAAATGGCCGCCACCAGAATGGCCATAATGGTGGGTGGAGCGCCGCTGCCGCGCAAGCCCTCGGTCATCAGAACCGACATGAACTCGGCAAGAACGCCGATCAGCACCACGCCAAACACAATGATGATGATGGAACTGGCAAGGGAATCCTGGCTTTCTTCCTCGCTTTCGCTGCCAGCAGTGGCGCGGCGCGGATAGCTATAGCTGAAGAAATAGCTGTGCCGTCCAACCTGCATGCGCAAAAACAGCGCATAGAGCGCCAGCATGGCAAAAATGGTGAAGGCAGAGTAATAGGTCCATTTGGCATCCGGCACGAATTCCGGCACGATCATGGAAATGCCCATGGCGGTGAGAATCATCACACCATAGGTTTTGCCGCTATCGTCATTATAGGGCTGCTCGCCATGTTTCAGCCCGCCAAGCAGAGCGGCAAGGCCAAGAATGCCGTTGATGTCCAGCATGACAGCAGAATAGATTGTATCGCGCACCAGCGTCGGCGCGCTGTCTCCGTGCATCATGATGGCCAAAATCAGCACTTCTACCGCCACGGCAGACAGGGTGAGAATCATGGTGCCATAAGGATCGCCAACGCGATGAGCGAGGATTTCGGCATGGTGGGCAACCCGTATGGAGGCCAGCAAAATACCGCCGACAAGCACCACCGCACTGATAAACGCCACGATCTGGCCAGCATCCAGCAGGTGGTGTTCCAGAAAAAAGGCCAAAATTGCCAACAGCAGCGGCAATAGCAGTTGTTTTTCCTGTTTCAGAACGGTCAAGCTTTGGTATCCTTCCATTATATGTGCATTACGATCATTGTGATCGATACGCCTTTAACGTGTCACTGCTATTTGCAGTTCCGTCTACGAGATGCAATAGTGAGATGATGCAATGGTTGGAGAGGAGCCTACCATGGTCAAAGTCACCTATGAAATTGTACCGCATGATGAAGGCTGGGCCTATCGGCTGAACGGGGCCTATTCCGAGCGCTTTGACAGCCATGATGAAGCCTTGGAGGCGGCGCGGATTGTGGTAAAGGAACTATCGCTGAATGACGAGCCGGTGCGCATTATCTATCAGGATGAAAACGGCAAATGGCGCGCTGAGATGAGCAGCGGCGATGACCGGCCGGAAGTGGAGATTCTTGATCGCTATCAGGCGGCGGGGCCGGGCCATTCGGCCTGATAGGCGCGCAAGCCACTGACGAGGGCATCAAACGTGACCCGACAGCGAGGGCTGTGCTTGAGGTCTTCGTGCATCACGACATAGGTGTCGAGATGCAGGTTAAGTTGACCAGGCAGCACCTCGACAAGATCAGGATGACGTTTTGCCAGCGCATTCTGGCACATGCCAATGCCGATGCTGGCGCGAATGGCTGAAAATTGCGCCACATTGCTGTCACAGCGGAAGCCAAAGTGGATCTCTGCCAGATCCGGTCTGTTGCTGAGAATATCCCTGATATAGTGCAGCTGTTGGTCGAACCCGATCAGCCGGTGGTGGTTGAGATCAGCGTGGCTCTGCGGGACGCCGTGGATGTTCAGGTAATTGCGATGGGCGTAAAAGCCCAGCGAAATGGCACCAATCCGCTGACTGAGAAGATTGCCTTGACGCGGAGCCACCATGCGCACGGCAATATCGGCGTGGTGGCGCATCAGATCTTCCACGCGATCCGACAGGGAAAGTTCCACCTCAAGCTCCGGATGGGCCTCGTGCAGACGGGCCAGTATTGGCGGCAGAGTTTCTGTGGCAACAATATCACTGGCGCTGATGCGCACGCTGCCTTTGGCGGCATGTTGCGCGCCAGACGCAATCCGGCGTAGCGTGGCGCTGGTGGCTTCCATCATTTCTGCCTGGGGCCGCATGGCCAGCGCCGTGTCGGTGGGCAAGAGACCCTGCGGCCCCCGCATAAACAGCGGTGTCCCAAAGAAGATTTCCAGCGTTTCGATGTGACGGCCAATTGTGGGCTGGGTCAGGCCCAATGTGCGAGCGGCGGCCGAGAGCGAGCCTTCTTTCAGCACGGCCAGAAAGCTTCGGTAATGATCCCAACTGATACTGTCTTTTGCCATAGAAAAATGTATATCATAACTACGTAAATATACAATTTTGAATTTTCGTTTTTCGAGGCATTGTCTGGTCAGTTCAGGCAATGGAGACAATCATGGTTCGGAGTGACAGCGGTAACGGCAAACTGGTTCTGGTGTTGGGTGCCACAGGGGGCGTCGGAGGTGCTACGGCGAAGGCCTTTCTGGCGCAAGGCTACCGCATTCGTGCCATTCATCGGCGCGCCGCAGAGATGGCAGCGCGCTACCCGGCCTATGAATGGGTGCAGGGTGATGCCATGAATGCAGCAGAGGTTCTGGCGGCGGCGGCGGGTGCATGCGCTATTGTGCATGGCGTCAATCCACCCGGCTACCAGCGGTGGGGCGAGTTGGTGCTGCCGATGATCGACAACACCATTGCCGCCGCCAAAGCCCATGGTGCGACCATTTTGATGCCGGGAACGATCTACAATTTTGGCCCTGATGCGTTTCCGGTGCTCAAAGAAGATAGTTCGCAACGGCCTAAGACGGTCAAGGGCGGCATTCGGGTGCAACTGGAGCAGCATCTGGAACAGGCGGCCCGCAACGGCGTGCGGGTGATTATTGTGCGTGCGGGTGATTTCTTTGGCCCTGATGCGGGCAATAACTGGTTTGCGCAAGGGCTGGTCAAGCCGGGAAAGCCGGTGAAATCAGTCTCTCTGCCGGGTGCTCGTGGCATTGGCCACGCCTGGGCCTATCTGCCGGATGTGGCACAAACCTTTGTGCGTTTGCTGGAAAAAGGCGAGAGCCTGCCGCATTTCGCCCGGTTCCACATGGCGGGCCATTATGATGCCGATGGGTTGGAGATGGCCAAGGCCATTGCCCGGGTAGCGGGGCAGGGCAAGGTGAGTTTCAAGCCTTTTCCATGGTGGTTGGTGCCGCTGTTGGCTCCCGTCATGCCGGTGTTTCGTGAGGTGAAGGAAATGCGTTACCTCTGGAAGGAACCCTTGCAACTGGACAATCGCCGTCTCAAAGACACGCTGGGCGAGGAGCCGCACACGCCTTTGGATGTTGCGGTGCTGACAACCCTGAAAGGACTGCGCTGCATTGTGTGAGTGCAAAGGCAAGCCCCCGCCGATGGGGCGGGGTCCGGTGCTTTATCGAATTCAGGCGGCCAGTGTCGGGTAATCGGTATAACCCTTTTCGCCGCCGCCATACATGTTGGCCTGATCCAGCGCGTTCAGGGGCGCATCATCCTTCAGGCGTTTGACCAGATCCGGGTTGGAGATGAAGGGCTTGCCGAAGGCCACCATATCGGCCTTGCCGGAGGCGATCGCATCCAGTGCGGTCTGGCGATCATAGCCATTGTTGACCATCCACACGCCCTTGCCGCCTGCATCGGTATAGACTGCCTTGAAGGCCGCCCAATCGAAGGGTGCATCACCCTGGGTAAAGTCCCGCGCGCCGCCAGTGGCACCTTCAATAACGTGAATATAGGCCAGATCAAAGGGTGCCAGCTTTTCAATCAGCGCGTTGTAAACCTCCTGCGGTTCAGGGTCGAACACATCATTGGCCGGCGTGACAGGCGACAAACGAATGCCCGTGCGGCCACCGCCGATTTCGCGGGTAATGGCCTGCACCACTTCCAGAGTCAGACGAATGCGGTTTTCAATCGAGCCGCCGTAAGCGTCGGTGCGGTGGTTGCTGTTGGAGCGCATGAACTGCTCCAGCAGATAGCCGTTGGCGGCATGGATTTCGACACCATCAAAGCCCGCATCAATCGCCGCACGGGCGGCCTTGCGGTAATCTTCGATCAGGCCCGGAAGCTCGGAGAGTTCCAAGGCGCGTGGCTCGGATGTGTCCGCAAATGTGCCGTTGCCATCGGCATCGATAATATAGGTCTTGGCTTTGGCAGCGATGGCAGAAGGCGCAACCGGCTTAGCCCCATTGGGCTGCAAGCTGGTGTGAGAAATGCGGCCAACATGCCAGAGCTGGGTGACAATCTTGCCACCTGCATCGTGCACGGCCTTTGTCACGGCCTTCCAGCCTTCAATCGCTTCGGCAGTGTAAAGGCCGGGAACGTCGGCATAGCCTTGACCCTGATGGGAAATCGCTGTGGCTTCGGTGATCAAAAGACCGGCTGTGGCGCGCTGGCTGTAATAAGTGGCGGTGATCGCACGCGGCACGGCATTGGGCGAGCGATTGCGCGTCAAAGGGGCCATGGCAATGCGGTTGCTTGCCGCAATGTCGCCGATCTGGATTGGGTCGAACAGAGTTGTCATCGAAATAGTCCTTTCAGAGTGCCGGAGTTCCGCCAGAGCATGTCCGCTGTTAGAGCTGCTCTATATTATTGTTTTCGCATCGGATTTTTCCGAAAACCGGTTCCCGCTTTTCGGTCCGATGCTGTAAAGGCGGGAGGTGAGCTGGGCCAGAAAATTGGCAATGGCGTCTTCATCGCGTTTGTAGAAGATCCATTGCCCAATTTTTTTGGAGGTGATCAGGCCCGCCTTGTGCAGGCTGGCGAGGTGGGCTGAGACGGTGGACTGAGACAAGCCACAGCGTTCGAATTGCCGGGCGCAAATGCCCATATCCAGTGGATGCGCCTGATCGCTGAAATGCTGTTCTGGCTCTTTGAGCCATTGCAGCATCGACAGCCGCACGGGGCTGGACAGCGCTTTCAGCGCGTCTTCGAATCTATCCTGTGTTGATGTGTCTATATCGTCCATGATCGATATATGGATCGATAAAGCCCGATATCAAGGGGCCTTCGATATTTTTGAAAGGGGGGGTCTAAAGCCTGTCGCAGTGAATAGGATTCACTGCGACCGGCTTTATCTCTTATTTAGCCGCATGTACGTTATCGTTTTATTGAGGACAATAAAACGCGACATGCTTTAGAAATGGATGGGCCAAAAAAAAAGAATCAGATCACGCGTGCCCAAGA
>DNPN01000077.1 GCA_003501385.1 Rhizobium sp.
CCCGAAAAGACAAACGAAAACAAGAAAATTTAGAGTCTGTCTGGTTCAATCTGAACCTGACAGACTCTAAATCCACGCCGATTTAAGGAGAACAGGATGCAGCAGATATAAACAACGACAGCATCCCATTCACGTGCCGAACCTGAATCGCTCAAGGTAAAATCTAGCGCGCTTGAAGGCTGCAAACCCCACGTGGTTCCCCAAGCGGCCTTGCGGCGGATCACACCACGGTCGGCTTGTAGATCAGCCAATCCTTCGGCACATATTTATTGTCCGTTGCGCCATAGAGCGTAACAGTATCCCCACCGGAGGATTTGGACGCACTCAACGCCCGCTCGGTAAAGGTCATCAAATCAAATGCGTTGGGTGCCTGCTCAGACAAGCAAATGCCGAAGGACATGGTCAGAGGGCCAAGCGAGCCATTGGAGCCTGCATTGACCACGGCGGTCGCCTTCAATTTGCTGCGAACCGCTTCCACGATCCGGCCAATTTCGTCTTTATCCGAGGTGTAGAACAACAGGCCAAAGCGGCTGCCATCAAAGCGGCAGGCCAGATCATCCTTGCCTGCCACGGCTTTCACCACCTTGGCAATCTGCTTGATGAAACGCTCGGTCACGGTGGGGCCGAGGTGATCGGACAATTTGGCGAAATCATCAATCTCACCCACCGCCAAGCCACAGAGAACTGGCAGATCGGGATTGGCATAGACATTGGCCAGAGCCTTGTTGAAGGCGCGTCTGCTGCCCATGCCGGTCAATGGATCGATGAATTTGGCCTGCGCCACCTGATCGGCCTCGCGCTGCACATCGGCCAGTTGCTCGGTTTTTTCCACCACGGTTTTCACGACATTGGTGTTTTCGGCCACGCGCTGATCTGTGGCGGCTTTCAGCGCTTGAATGGAGCGGCTGAGTTCCGGATTGCCCAGATCATTCTCTGACAACATGCCTTTGGTGGCATCGCCAATCAGGCGACCATAATCGGTCAGCGAGGTTTTTTCCTGATTGAGCAAGTTGATAAAGCTGCTCATTTCGGCGCGCACTTTGTTGTTGTGGCGGGCCAGAAGGCCATCTTCATGGTGATGCGGCAGATATTTGCGCCCCAGCACGTCCAGCGCTTCCTGGGTCTTGACCTTGCCCAGCGCAATGAACTCGCGCACCAAATCGGGGTTGCTGCCCGAATAGGCCTCATAGACCAGTTCATAATTGCGAGGCAGCCCCTCGATGCCCATTTGATGCATGGCAGTCGCGACGCGAAGTGCGATACTGGACGCCGGATTCTTCATAGGCTGCATCGCGTGCTATCCCCAGTTCAAATCATCTGTTGTCAAGATGTGTATCATGACAGTTCTTTCTTTAGGTTACATCGATATATAAAATTTTATGGATTAATAAACAGAAAAAGCAGATCGCACCGGAGTATCCTTTGCACAAAAGTCTTTGCCCCTCGGCAACAGGCGGAGTATGGAGGCAAATATGGCACAGCGTATATCCATTCTCCCCTCGCCGCAGGCGGCGATCTCAGCAGCTCTTCCGGTTCTGGAAGCGGGTGAGGTGATCGCCATACCCACAGAAACCGTCTATGGGCTGGCGGCGGACGCCACCAACAGCCAAGCTATCACCCGTATTTATGAAACAAAAGGACGACCAAGGTTTAATCCACTGATCTGCCATATGGCAGATCTGGCCATGGCAGAACGCTATGCGGTGTTTGATCCGCTCTCACGCCTGTTGGCAGAGCGGTTCTGGCCGGGGCCTTTGACCTTGATTGTGCCGCTTCGCGCAGGCAGCACTATTCACCCGCTGGCCACGGCCGGGCTGGATACCGTGGGTGTTAGGGTGCCGCGCGGCTTTACCGCCCAATTGATTGCGGCGTTTGATCGCCCGCTGGCCGCGCCCAGTGCCAATACATCCGGCCGGATCAGCCCGACCACGGCAGATCATGTGGCCGATGATCTGGGCGATAAAATTCCGCTTATTCTCGATGGCGGTGCCGCCGGGGTCGGGGTCGAGTCCACCATTTTGAAGGTGGAAGACGGCACCATCCGGCTTTTGCGCCCCGGCGGGCTCTCCGTGGAAGAGGTTGAAGCGGCAACCGGACTGTCCGTCATTCGCCCGGAAAAAGCGGGAGCCATCATTGAAGCGCCCGGCATGCTCGCCTCCCACTATGCCCCCAATGCCAGCGTGCGGCTGAACGCCGTTGAGGTGTTTGAGGGTGAAGCCGTCATCACCTTTGGTGATTTCCGGCCTAAGGGCCTTGAAAAGGCGGCAGCCGTGCTGCATCTCAGTGCAACGGGTGATCTGGCGGAAGCGGCGGCGAACCTGTTCAGTTTCATGAAGAGCGCTGATGCCAGCGGAGCCGCGCGCATTGCCTTTACACCCATTCCCGGCCATGGGCTGGGCGAGGCCATCAATGATCGGCTGGAGCGGGCTGCCGCCCCCAGAGAATGACAAGCAGGACTTGACGCCATGAACGATATGTCAGCACAGCCTTCTTCAAAAACAGCGCCACTTGATGCGGCTTTGCGCGATCGGTTCGTTGCCATTATCGGTGCGGCCAATGCGCTGACCGATCCAGCGGATATTGCACCGTACCTGACGGAAAATCGCGGGCTTTATCACGGCGCATCGCCCTTGGTGCTCAAGCCGGGATCGACTGAGGAAGTGTCACAAATTCTGGCTCTGGCCTCTGAGACCGGCACTGCTATTGTGCCCGCCACAGGCCGTACCGGACTGGTGGGCGGGCAGGTTCCGCGTGAGGGCCATCAGGATATCACGCTGTCGCTGGAGCGGATGAACCGCGTCCGTGATATTGATCCGGTGGGCAATGTGATTGTGGCGGATGCAGGCTGCATTCTGGCTGATATTCACAAAGCCGCAGACAGCGTGAATCGGCTGTTTCCGCTCTCGCTTGGCTCGGAAGGCTCGTGCCGCATCGGCGGCAATCTGGCCACCAATGCCGGTGGCACCGCCGTTTTGGTCTATGGCAATATGCGTCAGCTCTGCCTTGGACTGGAAGTGGTCTTGCCCACCGGCGAAATCTGGGATGGCCTGCGCCGTCTGAAAAAAGACAATAGCGGCTATGATCTGCGTGATCTGTTTATTGGCTCGGAAGGCACATTGGGCGTCATAACCGGGGCCGTGCTGAAACTCTACCCTAAGCCGCTCGGCCATGAAGTGGCTTTTGTCGGGTTGAAATCACCGCAACATGCCCTGTCGCTGTTTGAAAAGGCCAGCGCCATCTGCGGCACTTCGCTGACGGGTTTTGAGCTGATGCCCCGGATTGGCGTGGATTTCACCACCCGCCATATCGCCAATGTGCGCGATCCGCTCACCACTGCCCACGACTGGTATGCGCTGATTGATATTTCCACCTCGGATTCGGCTGAGACGGCCAGTGCCATGGTTCATACGGTGCTGGAACAGGGACATGAAGCCGGATTGGTGGATGACGCCGTCATTGCCAGCTCCGTTGCCCAGCAAAAGGCCATCTGGCACATGCGCGAGAGCATGTCAGATGCGCAAAAGCCCGAAGGTGGCTCGATCAAGCATGATGTGTCCGTGCCGGTGGCCCGCATTCCCGCCTTTATGCAGGAAGCGGAAGAGGCTGTTTTGAAGGCCATGCCCGGTGCGCGAGTGTGTGCGTTTGGTCATTTGGGCGATGGCAATATTCATTACAACATCAGCCAGCCGATTGATGCCGACAAGGCAGAGTTTATTGGCCGCTGGCGCGAGATCAACAAGGTGGTGCATGATCTTGTCCGTGCCCATGGCGGCTCGATCTCGGCTGAACATGGCGTAGGCCAATTGAAGGTGGATGAGCTAGTGGCAAGTCGCCCGGCCATTGAAACCGAGTTGATGACGCGCATCAAACGCGCTTTTGATCCCGCTGGCATCATGAACCCCGGCAAGGTGATTGCCACTCCATGAGCAAGGTGCCGCCCAAAGCCATTTATCGCATTGATCTGGCCAATGGGTTGCGGCTTGGGCCGGGCAAGGTGCAGCTTTTACGGCTGATCCGCGAGCATGGCTCGATCCGCTCGGCGGGAGCTGCCATTGGCATGTCCTATCGCCGCGCATGGCTTTTGGCCGATGAGATCAACCGCATGTTCAAACAGCCCTCGATTGCCACCCGCCATGGCGGCAAAAGCGGTGGAGGAGCCTATCTGACACCGTTTGGCGAAGCGCTTTTGGCCCGCACCGAAGCTATGGATACCAAAGTGCGGCAGGTGATTGTGGAGGATCTGGCCTGGCTAGAGACTATGGCCGCAGATGTTACCGCCGATGTCACGATTGTGGCGGAGTGAGACGAAACACGCCGGCAGCATCCACCGACACAGCCTTGAACAGCACTGAGACTGTCGCTCCCGGTACCAAGTCCAGCGCTTGCAGGGAACGCCGGGTGATTTCGGCTTCTATTGTCTGGCCGGAACAATCGACCTTCACCAGCACGGTCTTGCCAATCTCGGCAATCCATTGCACCACGCCAGTCAGCCGATTGAGCGTTGAGACCCTTGCAAGCGGCCCCGTGGCCAACACCAAATCAGCGGCGGGCACAAACAGGCGAATATCGGTGCCCAAGGGCAAATCCGCATATTTCAGATAGAGCGTATCCGCACCAAAGCTGGCGATGGTGAGGCCATCCTCCTCATCCTGACGGATGATGCGGGCGTGCAGAAAGGTTCCGGGGCGGCTTTCTTCCATCCGCGGCAGGAATGGCAGTCCGTGGTCGCCCTCCTCCACCATCTCCGCCTTGCCCGCCTTCATCATCACCACACGGTTGGCCAGCCGCGTCACCTCTTCCACGGCATGGCTGACGTAGAGAATGGGCACACCCGCTTCATCCCGGATGCGCTCGATATAGGGCAGGATTTGCGCTTTGAGGGCGCTATCCAGCGCCGATAGCGGCTCATCCATCAACAGCAGCCTTGGGCTCGCCATCAATGCGCGGCCAATGGCCACCCGCTGCTTTTCGCCACCAGACAGCCGGTTGGGTGAGCGCTCCAGCACTGGGTCAAGGCCAAGCATATCGGACACGGCTTTCAACGTATCGCGCCGCTCATCCCGGGGGGTGAAATAGCGGCCATAGAGCAGATTGGCTTTGACACTCAAATGCGGAAACAGCCTTGGCTCCTGAAACACATAGCCAATCCGGCGCTTATGGGTGGGTAAAAAATACCCTGTAGCCGCATCACTCCAAAGGGTGCCGCCGAAGCGGATTGTGCCTTGTTCGGGGCGGATCAACCCGGCCACAGCATTGATAATCGTGGTCTTGCCCGAACCGGAGGGGCCGAACAGGGCTGTCAGTCCCTGCCCCAGCACCAAAACGGCATTGAGGTGGAAATCGCCCTGATGGTGGTCAATATCAATCTCCAGCATCAGGCCGCCAATCTTGCCACAACGCGGCGGGTCAGCACTTCGGAGGCCACCAGCGCCGTCAACGACAGGGCGACAGAAATCAGCGTCAACCGCAACGCACCTGCGTCACCGCCCGGCACCTGGGTATAGGTGTAAATGGCCGCAGACAGGGTTTGTGTCTCGCCGGGAATGTTGGAAACGAAGGTGATGGTTGCACCAAACTCGCCCATGGATTTGGCAAAGGCCAGCACGGCACCGGCAGCGACACCCGGCAAAATCAGCGGCAGGGTGACGGTGAAAAACACCATGAGGGGTGAGGCCCCCAGCGTGCTGGCTGCCGTTTCAAGCTTGGCATCCACTCCGTCCAGCGCCATTCGGATAGAGCGCACCATCAGCGGAAAACCCATGATGGCCGAGGCAAGGGCAGCCCCGGTCCAGCGAAAGGAAAACACCAGCCCGAACCATTGATCCAGCCATGCGCCAATCAGCCCTTTACGCCCCATGGTGAGCAACAGCACATAGCCCGTGACCACCGGCGGCAAGATCAGGGGCAGATGCACCAGCCCATCCAGCAAGGTGCGGCCCCAGAAGGTTTTGCGCGACAAAAGCCACGCCACCGCCACGCCAAAGGGCAGCGACACAACGACGGCTGTTGTCGCCACCTTGAGGCTTAAGAGAATCGCCGTGATTTCGTCGGCTGACAGATCCATGGACAATGGTTATTGCGTTTTGCCAAGCACCGTAAAGCCCGCGTCGGTAAAAACCTGTGCGGATTTACCCGATTGCAAATAGGTGAGGAAAGCCTTGGCATCGGGATTTTTTGAAGCTTTTACCAGAGCCGCCGGATAGACAATTGCCGGATGGCTGTCTTCGGGAAAGCGATCAACAATCTTCACACCCGGTTCGACCTTGGCATCGGTCTCATAAACAATGCCAAAAGGCGCTTCCTGCCGGGACACCAGCAGCAGGGCCGCACGGACATTATCCGCCTGAGCCACCTTGTCCTTGACGCTATCCCAAATGCCAAGCGTCGTCAGGGCTGCCTTGCCATAAAGACCAGCTGGAACGGAATCGACATTGCCCATGGCCAAACGTTCGCGCCCCAAAAGCCCTGCCAGATCAAAGCCCGGCTTGATCCGAGTGGTGACGGTGGAAGATGCGGCTTCAACCAGCACAATGCGGTTGCCCAAAAGATTGACCCGGCTGCCATCTACCAATAGACCGCCCTTATCCAGATGGTCCATCCAGCTCAAATCGGCAGAGATAAATACATCGGCGGGCGCGCCTTCATCGATCTGCTTGGCCAGCACCGAGCTGGCCGCAAAGGATAGCTTGACCTGTTTGCCGGTGTCCTTGGTGAAGTTTCCGGCAATAGTGCCCAGCGTTTCTTTCAGGCTGGCGGCGGCAAAAACCGTGACGCTGTCAGCAGCCATGGCCGCGTGCGTGAACGCAGGCCCGAAAATCAGCAAAGCAGCAGCGGCAACAGATTTCATCTGCCGAAAAAGACCCACACCCATTCTTCTCTCCTCAATGCATCGATATGTTCATTGGGATATATCGATGCATTGCGCTGAAGACAAGGTGCTCAAGAAAAGTGATCTTGATGCGGCAGCACTTAACCGCTGTTGAGAGAGGTCAGCAGATCGGCGCTGATGCCGGCCGTGGATGACGATCCACCCAAAATGGTCAAGGCGGCATTGGCCGAGGAATTTGAACTATCGTTGCTGATATCGTACATGGCGGTGAAGCGAGAAATGAATTTCTTCACTTTGGCCGGATCATTCAGATCCTTCAGGTCCATCTTGCTTTCCACAATCTTGGCCTGCTGGGCAATATCCATATTGCTCATTTCAGAGGGAAGGCTATAGGCCGTGCGGAACACTTCCAAAAGCGCGCTATCGCCGAGAATGTCATAGGCAGAGGTGATGGAGGGTGCCATACGCTGCCAATAAAGCGCCAGACGCACACCCTGATTGGAATCACCCTGCTCGGTTTCCAGCGTCTGGTGCAGATATAAATTATCCGTTGCCAGCACTTCGCCACGGTTCTGCACGCCTTGGGCATTGGCCTTATCCAGTTTGCCATCCTTGTTGAAGTTAAACGATGCCACAAATTCGGCGTAGCGCTCGTCAGACTGGGTATTGGCAAAGCTCTTCGGATCCGACAGGTCAGATGAAAACAGCTGCTTGAGCATGTCATTATCAACCTTTGTCGGATCGAGCCCATTGGCGGTTAACGTAAAGTCCACCAGCTTGCGATCTTTGAGAAAGTCATTCAGTGATGTGACCTTGACGATGTTTTCCTGATAATATTTCGAATCTTCTGTGGCCTTGGTCTTGGCGTCGGTCTGCTCTGTCCCTTTCAGAAAGCGGGTTTTTTGGACGATATAATCCTTGGCGGTAGAGGTAATGGTGCGCTCGGACTGGGCCATCAACGGCACATCGGCCGTGCCGTCCGATTTGAAGTTAAAGGCCGACGCCAGACTGATCAGGCGCTGGTCGCGGGTCTGATTGGCATAACTGTTCTTGTCACTCATGTCGCTGGTCAGAACCTGCTTCAACTTTGCCTTGTTGAATTCATCTGTGCCAATGCCGTAGGCCTTCATCAACGTGTTGTAGATCTTGTCGTTGTTCAGAAGGTCATCCACCTTTGTAATCGACTTCATCTGGGTCGAGTAATAGGTGGTCAGAGAGGCGACGTCAGCATCCTCTGCGGCACTGTAATTGGTCATATATTTCGAGGTCGTCTGCGAAAGCTGGGCCGCAGTCTGGGCATTTCCCGCAGTCGCATTGCCGTCCTTGTCAAAACTGAACATGGCCGCAATGGACGCATAGCTGACGCCACTGTCATCACCCTGGGTATTGGCGTAGCTGGTCTTGTCGGTCAGATCGCTGGAGACAATATTCTCGAACGTCGACTTCAGCATGTTGGAATCCAGACCAAGCGCCGTCTTCACATAGGAAAAGAGCCGCGAGTCACCGGTAATGTCAGAGGCCTTGGTGACGGTGGCAATCTTGCTTTTATAATAAGCGGTCTCGCGCTCCGCTCCAAACTCGGTCTCATAGGTCGGTACCGTTTCCAGATACTGATCCTCGGTGGTGGTTTTCTGGGTCGCGGTCTGGGCCGTGGTATTTTTCAGCGATCCATCCGTGTTAAAGCTGAACGAATTGACCAGCGCCAGATAGGAGGATTTGTCAGTTGTCAGCGTGTTCACGTAGCTGGACGTGTCACTGACGTCGCTGGTCAGAACTTTTTTCAAAAAATCCGTTGAGTAATATTCGGTATCAAGCCCATTGGCCTTGAGCACGAAGGTCGTCAGCCGTGAATCTTTCAACAGGTCATCAACACTCGTGACCTTGTCGATGGCTGTATCATAATAATTGACTTCAGCCTTGGCATTATCGCCTTCGGTTGCCAGAGATTGCTTGTAAAGCCCCAGAACATCTTCCTGCTGCTTGTCCGTTTGTACATCGGCAGTTTCCGCAGAAAAATTGAACGAGGCCGCAAAATTGCGATAACGATCATCCGACAGCTTGTTGGCATAGCTGTCTGTATCCGACAGATCGCTTTCCAGCACTTTTTTCATGAAGGCCTTGGCATAAGTCATGTCTTCCAGACCATGCGCCTTCATAGCATATTGATAAAGACGATCATTGTTCATGAAATCGTCAACGGTTTTCACCTTGCCAATATTGTCATTGTAATATTTCGCGTCGCGGCTGACCTCGCTTTCCTGAGAAACGCGCTTCAAACTCGACTTCATATCCCGAGTGACAACATCGTAGCTGACATAGGTAGAGACCATGACCGTCTTTCCTTGATTCCCCGCAGTACCGCGCATCACCCCTGACACGCAAAATGCACTGCAATATTCAAACGTTCCTGCTGTCTTTTCTCGCACCCCATCAGAGGGTCCGACGAAGACGGCATACGGGCAATCCATCATGGTTCATCTGCCTTGCCCCTGGCTTTCGAAAGCAAATGGCTTTCACCAAGGCAAAAGGTCTGTGCGCCAACATCATGGGCGATAGACTCACTATAGACCCTAATTTAGAACGATTACGTTAACGAGGAGATCACAATTCGACAAATGCCGTTCACGAAAAGGAAACCCTCATTGCTGGCATTTCAATAACCATCTGAAGCAGCAAAGTTTTCTTAACCGCAATTTTTAAGCGGTCTGGAAGGGCCTGCCGCTATCTTGAGCCTCAGAGGACGAAAAGTCCCAACAAGAAGAGCCCAAAACGGTTCTCAGGTAAAACAAGGGTAGTATGATGACAAACACGGTTATGAAGCCCGTATGGGCCGGAGCAACGTTTCGGCTGGAGCCGTCCCGCTTGCCGCAACATGTTTCCTATGCGTTGCGTGATGCCTCCGGCAATGTCTCGATTACATTGGACGAGCGCGGTGCTGTCTTGCGTAAAATCCTTCCATCCAGCGGCTTGCCTCTCTCCTTTGCCCTTCCGGCACGGGCGTTCAAAGGCGTTGCTGCCCGGGCGATTGATCACGGCAATGGCGAGGTGACCGTGACGCTGGAACTCTACCACGAAGACCCTGATCTATGCATTCCGCTGCTGGTTGCCCACGATCTATGCGACATTGCCGCTGATTGGCGTCACTGGGCAGAAACCTTCCGCATCCCCATGCTGATGGTAGAAGCCGATGGCGTGGCCCGTCCACTGGAAGAGCACTTGGGCGAAATTCGCGCCAATGTGCCAAAGCAGCGCCGTCGCCATTCTTACTTTGCAGAACGGCGCCCACGCTTTCTGGTGCGCAGAACCACGGGCTCCCTAGGCGTTGCCATGAAAATTTCCGGTAAGGAAATCATCGCTCGCAGTTAAGATTGTCAGGTTGAGACACTCTATCTTGACAACAAGGCCCGCAAACCTTTGCGGGCCTTGTTTCATTTTGATCCTCAGGCCGCGTTTTCAATCTCAACGGTGA
This sequence comes from Rhizobium sp., assembly GCA_003501385.1. Classification (GTDB taxonomy): domain Bacteria; phylum Pseudomonadota; class Alphaproteobacteria; order Rhizobiales; family Rhizobiaceae; genus Allorhizobium. The sequence goes on from DNPN01000077.1 coordinate 10,299, forward strand.
CATGCGAGAGATCGTGAATGGCAGAGAGCTTTTCCCGATAATAGGCAGGTGAATGTGGCTGCTTTGCAACCAGAGAGACAATCGCTCCATGGTGACCAGGCCCCAGCTGCCATACGTGCAGATCCACAATGTCTGCACCTTCTTTGGCGATAATGTCGCGGATTTCATCCGGCAAATCTTCGCTCGCGGGGACGAAATCCACCAGCACCAGACCACTGTCGCGGATCAGGCCATAGGCCCAGCTGCCAATCACCATCGCTCCGACAATACCAATCAACGGATCAAGCCAGAGCCAGCCATAAAAACTGGCCAGAACCAAGGCTGCAATGGCCAAAACCGAAGTCAAGGCATCGGCCAAAACATGGATATAGGCCGCCCGCAAATTGCGATCCTGACCACTGTGATGTCCGGCATGACTTCCCGCGTGATCATGATGGGCATGATCATGGTCGCCATGGTGCTGATGGCCATCATGCAATAGAACCGCACAGACCAGATTGACCACCAAACCGATGCTGGCAACAACAATGGCCTCGAAGAAATTGATCGGTACCGGATCAATCACCCGCCATGCGCTTTCCCAGGCGATGATAAAGGCAACGAGACCCAAAAACATGGCGCTGGCAAAGGCGGCGAGATCGCCAAATTTGCCGGTTCCAAAGGTGAATTGATGGTTGCTGGCATTGCGGCGGGCAAAACTATAGGCCAGCGCCGACACCAGAATGGCCCCAGCATGGGTGGACATGTGCCAGCCATCGGCCGTCAGGGCCATGGAGCCAAACAGATGGCCCGCGATAATTTCCACCACCATCATCACGGTGGTCACCGCAATCACCGCCCATGTGCGGCGCTCGTTGCGCTGGTGATTTTGCCCGAGAAAGACGTGACCGTGCCGATTGTTGAGGCGAGGATGAGGATGCTCGTGGGGATTGGCTGCGCTCATTTCAAATAGCTCCTGATAACGTCAATCAGTTCATTGGCGCCTTGCTGGCGCTCAGCCTCGCCCAATTCGGGCGCTATGATATGACAGCGAATGTGATCTTCCATCAGTTCTGCGGTTAATCCGCTCAAAGCTCCGCGCACCGAGGCTGTGAGATTCAACACCTCGTCACAGGGCTTTTCCGCCAAAAGGGCATTTTCAATGGCTTCAACCTGCCCCTTCATGCGGCGCACGCGGGCAAGCAGTTTGGTTTTATTCTGGATTGTATGGCTCATAGTATAGGGGGGTACCCTATCTTGAAACGGATTACAAGAACATGCTTAAAAATAAAAGTATGATTCAAGAAAAGGGGATGGCAAGCACCAGGCCGATAAACAGCAGCAATCCAACCTTGCCGTTCAGCTTAAACAGCGAAAGGCATTGGGTTGGATTATCAATATCGAGCACAATGATCTGGTAGGCCAGCAGGGCAAACGCGGCCAGAAGGCCCAGATAGGCCGGAAAACTCACGCCAGCCAGCCCAAACGCCATAGCCAGCAACAAGCCCATCACACCATAAAAGCCGCAAAGCCAGATTTTTGTATCATCAGCAAACAGTCTCGCGGTGGAACGCACACCAATCAGGGCGTCATCCTCTTTGTCCTGATGGGCGTAGATGGTATCATAGCCAATGGTCCAGACAACGGCGGCAATGTACAGCAAAACGGGAGCAAGCGAGAGTGAGCCTGTTAAGCCAGCCCAACCCATCAACCCGCCCCAGGAAAAGGCAAGGCCTAAGAAAAACTGCGGCCAATCGGTAAAGCGCTTGGCAAAGGGATAGATCACCACAATCACCAGCGACGCAATGCCGAGCACCACGGAAAACCAGTTGAAGAAAAACAGCACCGCGGCACCGGCCAGCGCTTGCAGCACAATGAAAATCTTTGCCTGAAGGCGGCTCACGCGGCCCGACGGCAGAGGGCGCGACCGCGTGCGGGCCACCGCCATATCAATCTTGTGATCAACAAGGTCATTATAGGTGCAGCCAGCCCCGCGCATGGCAACCGCGCCGATAAAAAACAACAGCAATTGCCCAGCAAACAGCCCAGGATGCAGCCCACCCACCCGCGCCAGATGGTTAGCGGCCAGCGCCGAGGACCATAAGCATGGCAATAAAAGCAATTGCCAGCCAATCGGGCGATCCCAACGGGCCAATTGCGCGTAAGCCCAAAGGCCTTTTGGCAAAAGGCGATAGACCCAGTTATCGGAGGGCGCGTCATAAACGCGGGCGGTTTGGTCGCTGGCTGTGTTCATGCCCTGTGATAACGCAAATTGCGGTCGAAGAAAACTGCTGCTGTGGGGTCAGAAAACAACCTTTTCCAAGGCGGGCCGTTCTGCCTCGCGGAATTTCAGGGCCTCTTCTCTTGTCGCCACATAATCGCGACTGTCCGGCACGCTCATGCGTTTTTTGGTGATTTGCAGCTGGAAGATGAAGAAATCCTCGTGGGTAAAAGCCATTTCAGACCCCGCCAGATAGAATTCCCACATACGCACAAAGCTTTCATCATAAAGGGCAGCAGCTTCCTCCTTGCGGGCCATGAAGCGTTCGCGCCAATGGCGCAAGGTGTGGGCGTAATGCATGGCTAAGATTTCACAATCGGCCACCAGTAAGCCCGCTTTTTCAATAGCGGGCAAGACTTCCGCCAGCGACGGAATATAACCGCCCGGAAAAATGTATTTCTCAATGAACGGGTTATTGTACAGCGGCGGATAAGGCTGGCCAATGGAATGCAGGATCATCACCCCGTCATCACTCAACAGTTTTGCGACCTTCTTAAAAAAACGCCGATAGTTTGAGGGGCCGACATGCTCAAACATGCCCACTGAAACAATGCGATCAAAGGGTTTGGCCTTCATGGTGCGGTAGTCTTGCAGCTCAAACCGCACCTTATTGGCTAGGCCACGCTTTTGGGCGCGAAGGCGCGATACCTTCAACTGCTCTTCGCTGAGCGTGATACCACTGACATCCACGCCACAGGTTTCGGCCAGATACAGTGCCATGCCACCCCAGCCGGAGCCGATTTCCAGCACGCGCTGCTCTTCCTGCGGCATTAATTTGGCGGCGATGTGACGTTTTTTGGCCAGTTGCGCTTCATCCAGGGAAATGCCAGGAGGATTGAAATAGGCGCAGGAATATTGCCAGTCCTCATCCAGAAACAAATCAAACAGCTTGGCGCTCAGATCGTAATGATGGGCCACATTGCGCTTGTTGTGATTGACGGGCAAAAGTCCTTTGATCTTGGCCTGTAAAATCCGCAGAATTCCACGCCACAGCATGGGGAAGCTCAGATCAGAGACCAGTGTATTGGAGCGGATCAGCGCCAGAAGATCGTAAATATTGCCGATATCAAACATCAATCGGCCTTGCATATAGACTTCACCCAATTTCAGCTGGGCATCCCGGTAGATCTCGTTTTCGGCTTCTGCATCCAGAAAGCGCATGGACAGTGGCGAACCGGACCCATCGCCAAATTGTTCAACCTCACCATCCGCACCGGTAACGGTCAAAGACCCTTTTCGAATGATTTTACGCAACATGCCATGAAGAGATGATACCATAAGTACCCCCAGGGAATGACGATTTGCACTCTGATAGCGCAAACCTATTCTCTTCGGTGCCTATAGCAAGCATCGTCTTGTCACATAATTTTGAAAGCAGCCATGCACCAGGCACAAAGCACCCGATGCATGGCATGATGAGCAAAACTGCTTATTTTTTGCGCATAGCTTCGGCCAAGGCCGCACCCAAGCCACCCATGGCGGGCCTTTCATCGCGCGCGGGTTTGGCGTTGGCATTGCGCATCACCGCCGGGCCGCGATTGTCGCGGGCAGATGGTGGCGGGGCTTCACCGCCGTCTTTGCGCATGGTCAGGGCAATGCGCTTGCGCTTTACATCCACCTCGACCACCCGCACCTTGACCACATCCCCCGCCTTCACCACCTCATGCGGGTCTTTGACGAATTTATCGGCCAGTTGCGACACATGCACCAGACCATCCTGATGCACACCAATATCCACAAAAGCGCCAAAGGCGGCCACGTTGGTGACGGTGCCTTCCAGCAACATGCCGACTTTCAGATCGGTGATTTCTTCGACACCATCGGCAAAGGTGGCGGTTTTAAAGCTTGGGCGCGGGTCGCGGCCCGGCTTTTCCAGTTCCGCCAAAATGTCCTTCACGGTCGGCAGACCAAATTGCTCATCAACAAACTGGCGCGGGTCCAAGCCTTTCAGCGTGGCGCTATCGCCCATCAGCGTGCGCAAATCACGCCCGCAAGCGGCGACGATTTTCTTGGCAACGCCATAGGCTTCCGGGTGAACGGACGAAGCATCCAGCGGCTCCTTACCATCGGGAATGCGCAAGAAGCCCGCGCATTGCTCAAAGGTGCGCGCGCCCAGACGCGGCACTTTCATCAACTCCTTGCGGCTGGCGAACGGCCCGGTCTGATCACGATGCAAGACAATCGCCTCGGCAATTGATCCACCCAGACCCGAAACGCGGGCAAGAAGCGGAGCGGACGCGGTGTTCAGATCAACCCCCACCGCATTCACCGCATCTTCCACCACGGCATCCAGCGAGCGCCCCAAACGGCCCTGATCAACATCATGCTGATACTGACCAACACCGATGGATTTCGGATCAATCTTCACCAATTCCGCCAATGGGTCTTGCAGACGACGGGCAATGGAGACTGCCCCGCGCAAGGACACATCGAGATTGGGGAATTCCTTGGCCGCCAGTTCCGAGGCCGAATAGACCGAAGCGCCCGCTTCCGACACGATGACTTTGGTGGGCTTTTTGCCCGTCGCTGGCATTTGCGCCAGCATATCGGCCACCAGCTTTTCCGTCTCGCGGCTGCCGGTGCCATTGCCGATGGAAATCAGATCAACACCATGTTTGCGGATCAAGCTTGCCAGCTCGGCCTGCGTGCCGCGAATGTCGTTTTTCGGCGGGAAAGGATAGACCGTTGCGGTCTCCAGCACCTTGCCGGTGCCATCCACCACGGCCACTTTCACGCCTGTGCGAATGCCCGGATCAAGCCCCATGGTGGGGCGCGAACCGGCAGGCGCTGCCAACAGCAAATCCTTGAGATTGCGGGCAAAAACGTGAATGGCCTCTTCCTCGGCCCGCTCGCGCAAATCGCGCATCAAATCCAGCGACAGCGACATGGACAGTTTGACGCGCCATGTCCAGCCCGCCACCTCCATCAGCCATTGATCGGCAGGGCCTTTCTGGCCAATCTGATAGGCGGAGGCAATCATCCGATGGGTCGGCTTGATCAGCGAGGTATCATCCTTATCGGCCTCAATCGTCAGCGTCAGAATCTCTTCATTCCAGCCGCGCAGCATGGCCAGCGCCCGGTGGCCCGGCACGGTGGCCCAGCGCTCGAAATGGTCGAAATAATCGGCGAATTTCTCGCCCGCTGCCTGTTTTCCATCCTGCACCTTGGCATAGAGAACGGCCTTGTCTTTCAGATAGTTACGCAGGCTCTTCAGAAGGTCGGCATTTTCTGCCATGGTTTCGGCCACAATATCGCGGGCACCTTCTAGCGCCGCTTTCACATCTGCCACTTCGCCCTTCACGTAAGATTCGGCCAGTTTTGCCGGGTCGCTGCTGCGGTCTTCCCAAATGGCATTGGCCAGCGGCTCCAGACCCTTTTCACGAGCAATCTCGGCGCGGGTGCGGCGTTTGGGCTTGTAAGGCAGATAGATATCTTCCAGCTCGGCCTTGGTGGTGGTGCGGGCAATCTTGATGGCCAGTTCATCGGTCATCTTGTTTTGCGATGTAATGCTGTCGAAAATCGTTTTGCGGCGGGTGCCAAGCTCACGCAAATAGGTCAGGCGCTCAGAGAGATTGCGCAATTGCGTATCATCCAGCCCGCCGGTGACTTCTTTACGGTAGCGGGCGATGAAGGGAACGGTTGCTCCGCCATCCAGCAAATCCACGGCAGAGATCACTTGATCAGGGCGGGCATTGATTTCGCCCGCAATGATTGCTGCAATGGATTTCATGTCGTCAGCCATAGGAACCTCGTCTTTCAATTTGGTGCAGACCATAGCGTGAGCGGCTACGAAGGCAATGAAATGCACCTACACTCCACAGGAAAGCATCTGATCCGGGTTTTTCCTTGACCTTTTGCCTCTGGCCCCTTAACCGCGCATCATGTTTGACGGAGAGCGCACAATGAATGTTCTGCTGATTGGTTCGGGTGGCCGCGAGCACGCTTTGGCATGGAAAATTGCCCAATCCCCCCTGCTCAACACATTGTATGCCGCCCCCGGCAATCCCGGCATTGCCGATCACGCTAACCTGACAGATCTCAATGTAGATGATCATGCAGCCGTGATTGCGTTCTGCAAAGACAAATCCATCAATTTCGTGGTGGTTGGCCCGGAAGCGCCGCTGGTGGCTGGCCTTTCAGACGCCTTGCGCGCCGCCGACATTCTGGTGTTTGGCCCCTCCCAAGCGGCCGCCCAGCTGGAAGGCTCCAAGGGCTTTACCAAGGATGTCTGCGCTCGCTTTAACATTCCCACTGGCGCTTACCAGCGCTTCAACAACGCCCCAAAAGCCAAAGCCTATGTGCGCGAGCAAGGCGCTCCCATTGTTATCAAGGCCGATGGTTTGGCCGCTGGCAAGGGCGTGACCGTTGCCATGACGCTGGATGAAGCGTTATCTGCCATTGATGATTGCTTTGAAGGTGCCTTTGGTGCGGCTGGCACTGAGGTGGTGGTGGAAGCCTATCTGGATGGCGAGGAAGCCAGCTTCTTCTGCCTGTGCGATGGCAAGACGCTTCTGCCGCTGGCCACAGCCCAGGACCACAAGCGCGTGGGTGAAGGCGACACCGGCCCCAACACCGGTGGCATGGGTGCTTACTCCCCTGCTCCAGTCATGACCCCTGAGATGGTCGAGCGCACCCTGCGCGAAATCATCGAGCCCACCATGCGCGGCATGGCCGAGATGGGCATGCCGTTTTCCGGCGTATTTTTCGCAGGTCTGATGATCACCGCGAAAGGCCCCGAACTGATTGAATACAACGTGCGTTTCGGCGATCCGGAAACGCAAGTGTTGATGATGCGCCTGAAAAGCGACCTGCTGCCGCTGCTGCACGCCTGCGCCACCGGCACGCTGGATCAGGTTTCTGCCGAATGGAGCAATGATCCGGCGCTCACCGTGGTTTTGGCCTCCAAGGGTTATCCTGCCTCTTATGCCAAGAACACGCCCATCACCGCCATTCCGCAGGCTTCAAGCGAAGCGAAAGTGTTTCATGCTGGCACAGCCATCAAGGATGGCACCCTTGTTGCCACCGGCGGACGCGTGCTCAACGCCACGGCTTGCGCACCCACAGTTGCAATTGCCCAGCAAAAAGCCTATGCGCTGGTCGATTCCGTGGCATGGGATAATGGCTTTTGCCGCCGTGATATTGGATGGCGTGCCATCTCGAGAGAAAATTCTGGGCATAAGTGACCCAAATTGGCATGATCGATAAAATTTGAACGTTCTCCGCGATTCAAATGTAAGAAACACGCGTTAATATGCTCCTCAACAAAAGGAGTCGCCATGCGTGTTGTAATCATCGCTGCCCTTGCCATGATGGCCTCAGGTCTGGCCCATACTGCTCTGGCCGGAACGTCATCCATTGAGCAAATCACCACGTCCCGTGGCGAAACGCCCAGCGTGGTTGCCATAACATGCATCACTTGCCCGCCTGTGGACGGGACGCACAACACACCCGTGGACACTGGCGCAAAGCTGGAGCAGGGAACACAAAAAATTGAACTCAGAGCACGGAACGGTAAACGAGAGCTGGTGCGCACAGAAGCGTGGTCGGGCGGCTCACCCGTTGTGTTCATCAACAAAGAAGGCGGCTGGCTGGATAATAACAGCCAATTGGCTGGCCTGACGAGCGATGGCATTGATTCTGCAACAGAAACCAGCGCCGTTAACACCCATAAACTTGCGACAGACACGATGTCCCTGCGGATGAAACCGGAATAGAAAGCCCTGAAATTCGGCACCCTGCGATAGCAACCAACACCTGCAACCATAGGGACATAAATTTCCAAACGTCAACTTCATATTCACTGTTTTTTTACAACCGGCCTCTAATTCTCAACCTTAAAGGTTGTTTTTTAAAATCCAAGATTGAGAAAACGGTGGGGAAATGAAAAATCTAAATATTTCTGTAAAATTATTTTCATTGATTGGTATATTGCTGATCATATTTTCCACGATGACATTTTTACAGCTGAAATCCACAATCGATTCGCTCTACCAAGAGCGTCACGAAATGTTGCGGATGCAGGTTGAGACAGCGATTTCGGTGCTGAAGGAATTCAACGAAAGAGAGAAGGCAGGCGAATTTCCCCGTGCGGAGGCGATAAAGCGTGCCTATTCCATCGTCAATAAAATGCGCTACGAGCCAGACGGCTATTTTTTCGGCTATGACTATGATGTCAATGTGACCCTGTTTCCCAATCCGGCCCTTATTGGTCAAAGCAGCAAGGGCAAAACCGATAAAAACGGCTATGCCTATCGTGACGATGCTGTCAAAGTTGGTCGCGCTGGTGGCGGCTTTATCCAGTTCATCGGCCCGAAACCCGGCGGCGACCCCAATGACTATAATTATCCGAAACTGGCCTACTCCAAAGCCTTCGAGCCATGGGAGGTGGTGGTTGGCACCGGATTGTATATTGACGACCTTCAGCAAAAGGTCCGGGACAAGATTATCGATGCGGTCATCTCGTCGATCCTTCTGATGTTGCTGGCAGTGATTGCTGCCTATCTGATCATCCGCAGCATTTCCAAACCCTTGAAGTCCATTCACAACGCGCTGGAGGCCGTGGCGGATGACAATATACACATCTCCATTCCCCACACAGACATGAGCAATGAAGTCGGCATGATGGCGAAAGCCACCAAATCGCTTCAGGAAAAGGTGCGCGAGCGCCACGCCATGACGGAGCGCCAGCAAGAACAGCAGCGCGAGCTGGATGGCGAGCGCCAGCAAAATCTGGCGCGTCAGGCTGTGGAGGCGCGCGAACAGGCCCATGCCGTGTCCACCATTGGTGTATCGCTGGCGCGGCTGGCCGAGGGCGATCTTACGGTGCGCTGCGCCGATCTTGGCAGCAAATACGAAGCGTTGCGCTACAACTTCAACGATGCTCTGGCGAGACTTGAAGAGGCCATGGCCCGTGTCAAACTCAAGGGCAATGACATTGCCGTGAGCAAAGAAGAAATCCGTCGCGCATCTGGTGATCTGGCCAACCGTACGGAGCGTCAGGCCGCCAATCTGGAAGAGACATCGGCGGCACTGGATGAGCTGACGGTGGCGATCCGCCAGACGGCAGATGGTGCGCGGGAAGCGGCTGGCCGGGTGCTGTCTGTGAGCAAGGAAGCGCAGCAGAGCGATGGCATTGTGACCCATGCGATTGATGCGATGAGTGGTATTGAAAAATCTTCGGAAGAGATCACCAAGATCATTGGTGTGATTGACGAGATTGCGT
>DNPN01000164.1:0-856 GCA_003501385.1 Rhizobium sp.
CGCGTGTGAAAATCCGGGTGTTTTGTAAAATAGCCGTGTTTCTCGCAACGGATCCAGGAGACAAAGCGGAGGACCCCCCCCCGCCCGCCACCGCCCGCCACAAAAGCGTCCCGCAAACGCCGCCAGAAGGGCCGTGACATGGACACAGCGCCCCTCAACATCCAGACACGCGCTGGCGAGGCCGCAGCGGAAAAGCCCCGACCAATACGGCAAGTGATCAAAACGGACAGATTTAAAGCATCCGCGCTGTTGGCGGGCTTTGGCCTGTTTCTGCTGGCGGTGTCGCAGAGCCTTCCCCACGATTATGGCTTTGCCGAACTGGGCGCGCTGTTCACCTTCTCGGTCTATGATCTGGTGCTGGCCATGCTGGGCATAGCGGTTGCCTGCGCCATGATGGACAGCGCCAAACAGTTTGCCATCACCATTGGCGTACTCACCGGCGTGATGGCGATCATGCTGTTGTTTTTCGATCCAATTTTTGTGGCCATCCGCGACAGCGCCTTGGGAGATGTGCTGTATCTGGTGGCACCTGTGGCAGTCGCAGTCACCGGCATCAGCCTTTGGCTGCCAGGCACATGGCGCAACAGGGCCATTGTTGTCTCGGCAGCCATTGTGGCCTTTTCCTTCTCGCTGTTTGTCGGGTTGGATGATTTTGGCGTCGGCATCCCGGTGTTTGCCCTGTCCTCGGTGCTCTCAACGCTCTGGATCATCCTCGCCCCGGCCTTCCTGATGCGCTGCTTCAAGGGCCCATGGCTCAAAATCCCCTCCCGCATCCTCGGCAGCTGGCTGATCGTCATCGCGGTGATCGTCACCGTGTCAATGTATGTGCCGCTGCCCATCAAAACCCAACCGGGCG
>DNPN01000164.1:1127-3355 GCA_003501385.1 Rhizobium sp.
AGACCTCGGCCAGCCCAACCTCGATATGCCCAACCTCGATATGAATGGCGAAGACCCCGGCACCACCCCACTGCCCGACGCGAACGACCCCGCATTTCAGGATAAAGGCGCTTATGGTTCGATGAACACCGACGGCCCACTGCCGGACTTTTTGAAGGAAGAGCCGAAGCCAGACCCGAAGGCTCCTTCTGTGTTTGAGGGGCTGAAGACGCCGAAGATTGGGGGGTGATGCGATGTAAGTTTTCTAATTTCGAGGTGAAAGAGATTATGGTTCCGGAACAGTTATGTTCGTTGAGATGAGATGATTTGAACATCCGATCTCTGGTGTCACGAGCATCGGGACAGAGTTGCTAAATTTTATTAAGCGAAAATTTAGGAGTTAGTTTTGAAGACGGGCAAAAAAATTGACAAAAATAATTCTGTATGGAATAATCATATCAACCTACTGCCTTTCATGCAGGATGATGGGCCCCTCGGAAGAGGCATTGTTCTGCCAAATGAAAGCTGACGGAAAACCGGAAAGATCAATTCGTTTGTGATCTGGTTTGGCCGCCTTTGTGAAAGTGGAGAACAGTGAGGTTATTTGCTTGAGACGGCTCTAGGTCAAATGACGTAGGGCCGTTTTCAATTACACGATATGATTGTTGGGAAATATGTTTAAATGAGTATCTGAGGAGAAAGAATATGTTTCTCCGTGGCATGTGGTAAATTCTCCTTTAATTGGTGATTTTGGGCGCTCTACACTGACGTTGAAATGCCTCTCGTGGTCGTACTTTCTTCCAAATCTAAATCGGCTATTAAGATCGCATGTGGCGTGATGAGGCGGGTTCCCGGTCTCTGGTCTGGCATGTTTTTCGTGGCCGTATGAAAAGAAGAAACCGTTATCATCGACAAAATAGTGAGTTCTGTCTTTGCTGTCGCCGTGCCGCTTTGGGGACATTTTATTTCGAATTAATTTGATGCAGCCCTGAATTTTATCAACTGGATTTTCAACCGTCATCTCCTTCTTTGAAATTTTTACAAGATCACGCCACGCATTAAGCTTGAAGATATTGGTAGGTAAGAGAAAAATTTTTTCAAATTTGTGGTCATTAAAAAATGACGTAAACTTCACGAATTCACTCACCGCATCTGAAATAGTTGCTCTTAAGAAATTCTCACTTGTTCCGGCCTCATAAGCAAAACTGAGGTCCGTTAAAAAGCAATGGAGCGCTTCCTTAAAGGGGGTTACATCCTGCATGACCTTGTGCCCATCAGCGATCAGAATAATCGCATCTACTTTCTCTGAGATAGTAAGAATTCGCTCCGTGAGCTGGGTAAGCGCTTTTTCACCATGAAAGTGGAAACCAAATATGGACGCCGAAGCCTTGCTCTTGGATAGATATCCTTTTTGAGCTATATTGGACGCAGATATAGCTTTTGATTTCGCCTCAATGAGATCATATGCCTCCTTTCGAGGCGTTACTAAAATAATGGCCAGTTTCATTTTGTAGCGATTTTGTAAATAATATGAAATGGGATGTTAATCTCCTTAAGCTCATCATCGCTTAGGGAGCTAAATTTCTCCAAGAAAGCCATAATTTTCTCGCAGTCGGATCTAAGCGGATTTTTTCGGAAGCCACTCTGCATTGATGAGAGCTTTTGAGCTTGTCCATCGTCTTCTTTATCGGGGAAAGTGTATTCCTCGTTGCAAGGAACCAACCCTATCTTTGATTTTTGCGTTGGATGTCCAACGCGCTTTACCTTGTCAGCCATGTTGTCTCTGACAAAATGCGTCAAATTCCGACCATTCAGAATATCTTGATATGCAGCAATTTCCGTTTTAATTTGAGGCGGCAGTGCAGAAAACAGTAAAGGTGCTTTCCGATCTTGCCATTGTTTCTTCACAAGCCGCTCGATTGTCTCTATCAGTTTTGTTTCGTCGGCAGTCGACATTTTTTTTAAACTCCATATAAAGTCAACACTTTTACACGCAAATCTGGTTTCTTGAACAGCCCCAAGTTGGGTAGTTCGGTCTTTAGGGGAAAAATTCGGAAAATTGGTAAGGTGCCGATGCGAGATAGTGGGTTGAAAGCCCACTGTCGGCATGCGGTGATGTGAATGATTAGGCTTGGATGCTTCCGAAATCTATCTGAAACGGATTTATGGCAGGTTTTTCAAGCTTATTAAGTGTATCGTTGGCAATCACTGTCGAATATTTAACTGGTCGGAGTGAGATGATTCGAACA
>DNPN01000164.1:3663-3871 GCA_003501385.1 Rhizobium sp.
ACTGCGCTACACTCCGTGACCAGTGAGAAGCGGTATAAATCAAGCTTTTTGGACTGGCAAGATGGACAAACGGGTGGCACAGCGTAAAAAATGTCGCACGGGCCTTTGAGGCGCAAACCATTTATTGTGTGGGGATTTCCCTGCGCAATCCGCAGGTCAAAACAGCTCAAAACCTTGGCTGTTGAATGGTCGGAGTGGAGAGATTCGA
>DNPN01000164.1:4164-13152 GCA_003501385.1 Rhizobium sp.
CTACCAGACTGCGCTACACTCCGTACTTCAATGAGGCGGGGTATAAACCAAGGATTTGTGACAGGCAAGCGGGGGAAGCAAAAATTTTCAGCTTATTCTGCGTGGCGCAGATGCCGCAATTGCGTCCGTTTTTCGACAAGTTGACGTGAGGTGGCAACTTGGTGATTCCCAAGGGGGAATTTTGGGGTTAGAGCATTTCCAGCAAAAGTGCGCAGCGGTTTTGCGTCCGGAAATGCGTTAAAACAAAACAAGGCCAAAGAGAGAGCGGCATGGCGCAGGCTCTGGCAGGGGCTGTGCCATTGGTGGCTGCTTCAGGCAGATTATCAAGGAATGGAACGGATGAATTTCAAGATCATGCTGACAGCTGGTTTGGCGCTGGCGCTGGCGCTGGCGGGGTGCACCACAGTGGCTGAAATGCCAACAGTGACGAAGAAGAATGCGGTGGAAACCCGTTGGGAAGGCAAGCCAGCCGGGCAGTTCTTTGCCAAGTTTGGCCCGCCCATCAACGATGTTTCGTCTGCAAGCTCCACGGTTTACACATGGCGTGGCGGCTTTAAAAACCGTCGCATTGGTGGCGATGCTGCCAAGGGCAAGCCTGCCCGCACACAATATCTCAGCTGCCAGGTGGATCTGACCGTATCGTCGGATTACGTTATTCAGGGCGTCAAGATTGTCGCTGACCGTCAGGTGGATGGCGGCAAGAGCTGGTGTGAAGAGTTCCTCGGCGGCGAGTGACCTCACCCCGTCTCGGATTTTCGCATGATACATCACCACTCGGGGCAGGGGCCTGTGCCGAGTGGTTTTTTATTGTAAACCCGAAGCCTGCTCTCATCACTTTTGGCAGGAAATGCGCCAGAGCCGATTGCTTTTAGAGATATTTGCTCACCAGCCCCGCTCCGGTAAAAGGCAATTCCTGTTCTGCTGCGTCAAAAACAGCGATACTCTGCGAAAGTAGCAGGATAAAAGCCCATGACATCGCATGATAATGTTCAGGCTGCCTCCACACTGGATGCGGCGCTTGCTGATCTCGATCTGGTAGACCGCCTTCGCCTTGTCGAAGAGCTGGGTGGCCGCGCCGTGTTCACCACCAGCCTTGGCATTGAAGATCAGGTGATTACCGCCGCCATTGGTCTGTCCAATGTGGCCATCCATGTGGCAACGCTGGAAACCGGGCGTCTGTTTAAAGAGACGCTGGAGCTGATTGCTGAGACGGAGCAGCGGTTTGATGTTACTATTACCCGTTATTATCCTGCACAGGATGAGATTGATGCCTATGCGGCCCAATACGGCCTGAACGGTTTTTATGAAAGCGTTGAAGCGCGCCATGCCTGCTGTCATGTGCGCAAGCTTGTGCCGCTGGCCAAGGCGCTGGAAGGCGCCACGGTCTGGGTCACGGGCCTGCGCCGCAGCCAATCCGGCAATCGCGCCGCCACGCCCTTTGCCGAATATGATGCAGAGCGCAATCTCATCAAGGTCAATCCGCTGGCCGATTGGTCTTTGGACGACATCAATGCTTATGTGGAAGTCGAGGCGGTGCCGATCAATCCGCTGCATGCCAAGGGCTACCCATCCATCGGCTGCGAGCCTTGTACCCGCGCCATCAAGCCCGGCGAGCCAGAGCGCGCTGGTCGTTGGTGGTGGGAAAATGACGAGAAGCGCGAGTGCGGCCTGCATGTGCCGGAAGCAGCGCTGCCATCTCTCAATTCCAGCAGCCTTTAACCCTTAATCTTTCGCTCAACGGGAAAATGATCCGAAGCATCAGTTTCGGACTTGTCCCAGAAGGTAGAATTGCCGTTATGTCTGATAAGCTTGCAGTCACGCAGCCCGTATCTGGAAATCAAGTTATGCATTTGCACCAATCCGAGTTTGATCCGCATTCAAGAGATGCAGGCGCGCGCACGCCGCTGGACCCGCATTTGAAGGCGCTGGAAAACGAGGCCATTCATATTTTCCGCGAAGTGGCGGCTGAGTTTGATAATCCGGTGATGCTCTATTCCATCGGCAAGGATTCATCCGTGCTGCTGCACTTGGCGCGCAAGGCGTTTTATCCCGGTCGCGTGCCGTTTCCGCTGCTGCACATTGATACCGGCTGGAAATTCAAGGAAATGATTGCTTTCCGCGATGAAATGGCGGCGCGCTATGATCTCGATCTGGTGGTGCACACCAATCCACGCGGCAAGGCTGAAAATGTTGGTCCGTTCAGCCATGGCTCTGCACTCTATACCGACATCATGAAAACCGAAGCCCTGCGCCAAGCGCTGGATGCAGGCAAATATGATGCGGCCTTTGGCGGTGCGCGCCGCGATGAAGAAGCCTCGCGCGCCAAGGAGCGGATCTATTCCTTCCGTACGCCCGACCACAAATGGGACCCGCGCAACCAGCGCCCGGAACTGTGGAATGTCTACAACGGCATGATCCGCCGTGGCGAAAGTGTGCGCGCCTTCCCGCTGTCCAATTGGACAGAAGTGGATATCTGGCGCTATATTCAGGCAGAAAACATTCCGCTGGTGCCGCTCTATTTTGCGCAAAAGCGCCCCTATGTGGAGCGCGACGGCATGATGATTTGGGCCGGAGACGAGCGGCTGGAACTTCTGCCCGGCGAAGAGAAAAAAGAAGGCTTGATCCGCTTCCGCACGCTGGGCTGCTTCCCGCTCACGGGTGCTATCCCATCGCAAGCGACTACGCTGGATGAAGTGATTGCCGAGCTTGAAATTGCCACTGTGTCTGAGCGACAGGGCCGCGCGATTGACCGCGACCAGTCCGGCTCGATGGAAAAGAAAAAACGCGAAGGATATTTTTGAGATGATCGCCAGCGCTAACGCCCTCGCCAACACCGTCGCTCAGGCGGAGCCAACCTATCTTGGCCGTGATCTTCGCCCTTTGCGCCTCATCACCTGCGGCTCCGTCGATGATGGCAAATCCACCCTGATTGGCCGCCTGCTTTGGGATACCAAAGCGGTGAAGGAAGATCAGGCTGCCACGCTTCGCCGTGACAGCGGCAAGCAGAACGATCTCGGCCTGCCGGATTTCGCCCTGCTGCTGGATGGTCTTCAGGCCGAGCGCGAACAGGGCATCACCATTGATGTCGCTTATCGCTATTTCGCCACCGACAAGCGCTCCTTCATCGTCGCCGACACCCCCGGCCATGAGCAATATACCCGCAACATGGCCACAGGCGCATCGACTGCCGATCTTGCCATTCTGCTGGTGGATGCCCGCGTTGGCATTCTGGAACAGACCCGCCGCCATGCAACGATTGCCTCCCTGATGGGCATCAAGCAATTCGTGCTGGCCGTGAACAAGATTGACCTGACCGAGTATAACAAGGCAGGCTTTGATGCGATTGTGCATGAGTTCAAGGAAATTGCCCTGACACTGGGCGTGCGCCAGATCACCGCCATTCCCATGTCGGCGCTGAAGGGCGAAAACGTTGTGTACGACGGCGCGGCTTCCATGCCGTGGTACGATGGCCCAACGCTGGTGGAAACGCTGGAAAAAGCCACGGTGCGCTCGGCGCAATCCACGGGTTTCCGCCTGCCAGTGCAGCGGGTTAGCCGTCCCGGCGAGAGCTTCCGCGGCTATCAGGGCACGGTTGCTGGTGGCTCGGTCAAGCCCGGCGATAGCGTGGCGATTTTGCCATCGGGTGCCGTTGCCAACGTCAAGCAGATCGTCACCTTCGATCTGGTGCGCAATGCCGCTGTTGCTGGCGATGCCATCACGCTGGTTCTGGACCGTCAGGTGGATGTGTCGCGCGGCGACATGATTGTCTCGCTCGACAGCGAACCGCAGATTGGTCTTGCCTTTGATGCCCAACTCGTGGCGCTTCAGCCGGATGGGATTGTGCCCAACAAGCGCTATTGGCTGAAAAGCGGCTCGCGCCGCCAGCGTGTTCAGGTCAAGCCCGTGCAAAAGCTGGACCTGAAGAATGGCAAATGGGGCCCAGCCGAAGACCTGCCGATGAATTCGATTGGCAAGGTGCATCTGGCCTTCGACGAAAAGGCCGTGTTTGACCCTTACGAGCAAAACCGCTCGACGGGTGCCTTCATTCTGATCGATCCCGACACCAACAACACGGTGGCTGGCGGCATGATCACCGCCAAGCGCTCGGATGTGGATGGGCTGAACGCAGGCGAAAGCCGCGTGCTGCTATCGCTCCCCGCCGATCTGGCCGATCAGATCATGGCCACCGAACTTCTGGCGTCTCGCCGTGATGAGGTTGAAATGCGCCGTGTGAGCACGGCTGTTGCCCGTGATTTGCTGGATGGGGTTGAGGGGTAATCGTTCCAATTTGATATCGTCTTGTGCCGGCCAGTATTCCCTCTTGGTTTAGAGAAAATATTGGCCGGAAAGCGTTGGTGGTTGTTATTGGCGCGTCATACTTCGCAATTAGATCTGAAGGATGACGACAAATTTATTCATACTTTTCATTCTTGCCGTTACCCAGATTATTGGTTGGGGCGTTGTTGGTTTGCTGCCCGTCATCGCGCAGCCGATCGCGACGGAATTCAATGTTTCTTTGTCGGGGGTCTTTATTGGAACGTCGGTTATGTACGTTGCAATGGGTCTTGCCGCGCCCTTGGTTGGCGGAGCATTTCGGCGCTTTGGAACGCGCCAGGTCATGGTGGCGGGCGCAGCGCTGATTGGTTTTGGTCTCTTGTTGCTGAGTCTGTCTACGGGAATCCTGATGTTTTGGACCGCGTGGATACTTATAGGTTTGGCAGGTGCCATGTTCCTGACGACCGCAGCCTATGCCTATCTTGCTGAATACACGAAGGAACATGCGCGAGGCCTGATTGGAACACTGATGTTGGTGACGGGTTTGGCAGGAAGTGTTTTCTGGCCTGTCACAAGTCTCCTTGACCATATGGTCGGTTGGCGCGAGGCTTGCTTGATATACGCTGGCGTTATGATTTTGATGGTTTGCCCCTTGGTCCATTTTTTGCTGCCAGCGACATCAAACTTAATCGCAACGGCTCCCCGGCATGCAAGTGGGCGAAAAGGCTCCGTATTTTTCCTGCTGGTGGCCACCATCGCCATAAACAGCTTTGTTACATTCGGAATTCAGGCGGTGGGAATTCAACTTTTGCAGACGATGGGAATGGATATTGCAAAGGCTGTGGCTATTTCGTCGCTTCTTGGGATTTTCAAAGTCGGCGGACGTGTGGTTGATCTTTTGGGGGGACGGCGGTGGGACGGGTTATCCACCGGAATGGTCTCGGGGGCAATGATGCCCATAGGGCTTGCAGCCCTCTGGTTTGGCGGCACAGGAAACCTCGCTGTCGGCGGCTATCTTGTGTTGTTTGGGGTCGGAAGTGGTGCCTTTGCCGTAGCGCGGGCCACCATGCCACTCGTTTTCTTTGAAAGCGCAGACTATACCGCTGCAATGTCAACCATTGCCTTGCCGATGAACCTTATCAATGCACTGGCTCCACCGCTTCTTGTCACGCTGATGGTGGATGTTGGAACGCAAGCCGTTTTCTTATTTCTGGGTGCGTTGAGCATTTTGGCGTTTGCCATTTTATGGCAGCTGAAGGGCATGAAAGTGCCGTCAATGCTTGCCAAATGAAAATTGCACCGAGCGAGCACAGCGGTCTCGAAAGATCCGCTGGATGAGGTTGAGGGGTAGTTTTGTCGCGAATGTTAGGAATTGTGCAATAAATCTGGCTCGGATACAGAAAGCATTCGGCCCATCAACATCGTCCGACTAGGTTGCATGGACTCCATTGCCAGTTCACGAAAACCTGCCCGTTTCCAAAAGCCGACTGCTCTTTCATTGAGCCGATTGACCCCTACGTGTATCCCTGACGGGGCGTATGGCGCGATAAGGTCCAGCCACGCATTGAGAAGTCGCATCCCGACACCCGCTCCTTGTGCTCGGGGTCGTAAATTCATGTGGAGATGCGCGGGATAGGAGCCCAAAATCGCTGTCGGTATCCGAGACGGAGTGTGAAACATATGAATACGGCGCTGGTCGTGTGTCCATTCTGACGATGGAAGATAGCTGGGGTCTGGGTACTCTGCTCTGAGTTGCGGCCACCAATCCCTCTCCAGACGATCCTCCCAAAGCGAGGTATCTGCCACCCCAAGTGCAAATCCGGCGACACCCTGATCATCCGTTACAAGGAGAACCATGTACGGTTCCAGAGTAGCATAAGGAGCTGAGTAGATCAGGCCCATTAACTTCGGATCGTCATATAGATGCGATGCATCGCCTCCGAGGTGACCAGTGGCGAGCGATATGGAAAAAAGATCATCAGCATATTTTGTGTCGAAATTCTCAATTTTGAACATGCCTGGACGCCATCCTCATATGTCGCAAAACTCCCAATGAACGCGACACTATTTTTTCGACTTTTGCAGCCATGCTGAGTAGGGCATGGGCTTTAAACGGACATCACTTGGCGTAACCCGTGTCAGGTACTCTAGCATAGGAGGAAAACCAAAAAGAACGGCCACGTGATCTCGTGGCAGCAGCGTGACGTCAATCGGCCGCCCGATCCCGTTCTATAGATAACGGCAATCGCGTTCGAAGGGTTGTCTAGCGTATTTTCCGCGACAATCAAGAGCCATAGGCTCAACGTGATAAGCTTGTTTGAAAGAAGTGCGCAGCAACGGACCAAGCTTTGATGGCTTCAGGTCGATCCTGCGCCAGAATAAAGCCATGGGACATGCCGGGGTAGGTGGTGAGTGTCACCGGACCACCGAGTTGCTTCATCTGGGTTTCCAGACGTTTGGCACCAGAAATGGGAAAGGCCCGATCGGCCTCGCCCCAGATCAATTGCAAGGGCGGCATGGAGGTCACAGGCGTTCGATACCCCTCAGGAAAGCCGCCATCCACCAGAACCACGGCAGAGAACTGCTGATTGTTGGCGCTCACTGCAGATGCGACTTGCGCACCCAGCGACAGGCCGAACACACCAATCTTGCCATTGTGATGCGGATCAGCATTCAGTGCGGTGGCAATTTTCCGCACGGTCTCAATCCAGCGTGCCTGCCGGGTTGCGTAGTAGCGAATGCGCGCAGGCGCGCTGCCCGCGCGCGCAATTTCGTGAAGATCTCGTGCGCTCAGATAAGGCACGAGGTAGGCATCCATGCCCGCAGCCGCAAAGCGCTCTGCCATGGTGCGATAGGCTGGTTTGAAAAAACCTTTCGTGCCGCTCAGGAGCAGCACAAGCGGACGCGAACCCTTGTCTGACGCATCTGTCACGCTCTCGACCGCCATGGCTCCATCCGGCCCGTCAATGGTCGTTGTGCTCCAATGAGGTTGAGAGGCCGCCTCAGCTGGCAGCGCAGGACCGAACAGGGACGTGGTGAACAATAACAGGGTCGTCAAAATAACACGCATGCGGCGGGTCATCCAATCAAGCTCCCTCGGCAGAGCGCCGTGTTGATTCCCGCTCGATCAGTTTAAAGCCCAGATCGACAGGTTCGGTATGCTTGCGGCCTTCCTGGACGCGTAAAATCATGTTGGCGGCACTATAGCCGAGTTGATACAGCGGCATCCGCACCGTGGTCAGCGAGGGAAAGACATGGGCCGCGTAATCGATGTCGGTGAACCCGCAGACGCCCAGATTCGCACCCGCCTTGATGCCGCGCCTCTGACATTCAAACAGAACGGCAATGGCCAGGTCAT
This sequence comes from Rhizobium sp., assembly GCA_003501385.1. Lineage (GTDB taxonomy): Bacteria > Pseudomonadota > Alphaproteobacteria > Rhizobiales > Rhizobiaceae > Allorhizobium. The sequence continues at coordinate 11,798 of DNPN01000164.1, forward strand.
CATGGGCGCAGAGAATAGCATCCAGATCCGGCGCTTCCGCCAGCAGCCGATCCAGAATTTCCCCCCCCAGACTGATCGGATTTTCAGCCGTGACAGAGATGACCAGATTGGGATCAAACAGACCTTCCTCGCTCATGCGTTGCTTGAAGCTTTCCAGCCGCATGGTCACGGGAATATCAATGCGGCCAGAGCAGAAGCCAATCCGCCGATAGCCACGCTCCAGCAGATGATTGATCGCCACCATTCCAGCCGCGCGGTTGTCCACGCCAATAGCCATATCAATAGCGGGATAGCTGATGTCGATAAATTGGACCACCGGGCAGGGGGATGCGCGCAGCAAATCGGTCACTCTCGGATCGATCTGCACGCCGCCAATGATAATTCCGGTGGGGTTTTGTGCAAAAAATTGTTTCAGCTGATGGATCTCTTCTTCGGGATCGAAGGTGGTGTTCACATATTGAATCCGCATTCCGGTATCGCGCATCCGGTCCTCAATGCCTTTCATGACGGGCGGGAAGATACTGCTCCCTAACATGGAGGACAAAACGCCAACAACATTGTTGGTTCGGCTTGCCAGTGCCCGCGCTGCAAAATCGGGCACATATCCTAGGGCCTTCACGGTCTCCAGAATGGCTTCGCGCAATTCGTCTGTCACCTTTTCCGGCCTGTTCAAGGCTCTTGATACCGTGATCGGGCTGACACCCGCCTTTTGAGCAACGTCATTCAGCGTCACGCGGCTCGTTTCTCTTCTGCGCTTGCCTCTCACTTTTCCTCCCCCCAACTCAGCGTCCCTCCCGCGGCATTTGTTATTCAAGCTCCCGCACGTATTCTTACAGACTTGCATTAAATTTTTCGCAAGAATGTTCTTTAAAAGAAATGTACTAATTTAGAACGTATTTATGGATGACGTCAGACATGCACAACCGCCAATGCATCCAAATCATCGTGGGTACAGTCATAATGTTGTACGGATGCGGGCATAAGCCAACTGTAGGTTTGGAGATGGCGCTAACAGGTTTATCAGGATGTTTACATGTTTGAGCAGTGTCAATTTCAATGATGTCACCCGTATTTTCCAAAGCCAGAAACATATTAATAATGCAATTTTATAATGATATTCTAGTAACCCTGGGTAGAGCACGCAACTCCTGAATATGAGGGATGCCGCGAAATATTCTGACGTTCTCGTCATTGATGTCCCGACTGCATAATTCCTTACATCTGAATCGATTTAAGGAGAAAATTATGCAGCAGATATAAAGAGCGACAGCGAACCTTTGTGCGCCATATATGGCGTACGGCGCTGTAATGCTTTCCTGGCTTGCACCTGCCCATCCACACGGTTACACCAGTGA
>DNPN01000183.1 GCA_003501385.1 Rhizobium sp.
ATTAGCTGATCCGCGCACCAACGCCCTGATAGCAGTAACATGGGGATCGATGCAACAACGCCTATCAATTCCTATTGTGCTAACTTCCTTCATGGACGGCTCTCCTTTCTGCGGCTTCCAACAACCGCACTATGGCATCTCAGATGTCGGGCTAGGAGACCGTCCACTCGATCAAGCCCCAACGGTGCCATCACGAAAAGTCGTCAAAGTCGATCGGTACCGAGAAGCCGACTTTAACCCGATCCATGACAACCATTGTTTTGAAGCCTTTGATGTCAGGGTTTTCATAAAAGAATTTTCGCGTAAAGCCTTCGTAATCCTCCATGCTTTGTGCCGTCACAATGAGCACAAAGTCAGAGTCGCCGGTGACGTAGTAGCCGTTCATCACCTCCGGTGTTTGGCGAATGGATTGCTTGAAACGGTCAACAATATCGGCCCTTTCACGCTCAAGCGATACCAACACAAGCATCGCGATCGGTCGGCCCACATCTTTGGGCCGAATAATCGATACATCGGCCTCAATCACCCCATTTTCGCGCAGGCGTTTGAGCCTGCGCTGCACCGCGGTTGCGGATAGGCCGACCAGCGCTCCCAGCTCTTCGGTGCTGTGCCGATTGTGCATTTGCAAGATATTCAGAAGACGTGCGTCGAGGCGATCAAGCTGCATTGATAGCTCCGCATAATTTCTTCGTCAATCATGAAAAGAAAGCAGGATTTCTTCGTAATAGCAATAAAGCATATCGAAAAAATGCGCTGCGATGCACATAGACTTCGTTGCAAGGCCATCAAACAGAACAGACGATCCTGGATAGGGCAAGGACTGGAGCATGTGAGTGCGCCGCTTTGCCGGGAATTGATCAAACTGAAATACCTGCGTTTCGGCGGTTTGGCCGCCTGAGGAAATAATGATGACGAACATTGCTGAAATCACCGACATGGACCGCCGCACGGTTCTCCACCCATTCACCTATCTCAAGGATTACGCCTCCGGTGCCACTGAGCCGACCATCATGGAGACGGGCAAAGGGGTTCGCATCAAGGATGCAACGGGCAGAGAATATATCGACGGATTTGCCGGTCTCTACTGCGTCAACATCGGCTATGGACGCACTGAGGTGGCCGAAGCCATCGCGCGGCAGGCTTATAAGCTCGCCTATTACCATTCCTACGCAGCCCATACGACAGAAGAGCTTGCGCGCCTGTCTGATCGGCTGATCAGAATGGCACCGGGCAATATGTCAAAGGTGTTTTATGGTCTTTCAGGCTCTGACGCCAATGAAACGCAGGCAAAAATCATCTGGTATTACAACAATTTGCGGGGGCTTCCTCGAAAGAAAAAGATCATTGCCCGTGAGCGTGGCTACCATGGCTGTTCGGTTGTCTCTGGTTCGATGACCGGGCTGAGTTTTTACCATGACCATATGGACCTACCGATAGCCGGTATCCTGCGCACTGGCGTTCCACATTTCTATCGCGGTGCTTTTCCCGGCGAAACCGAATTGGCCTTTTCTGAACGCCGTGCAAACGAACTTGAAGCGCTCATCATCGCTGAAGGGCCGGACACAGTCGGGGCGTTTATTGCCGAGCCGGTTTTAGGCACAGGTGGCATCACACCTCCACCGGCAGGCTATTGGGCCAAAATTCAGGCCGTGCTGAAAAAATACGATGTGCTGTTGATCGCAGACGAGGTGATCTGCGGTTTCGGTCGCACAGGTGCCATGTTCGGTTCTGATTTGTATGGAATGGAACCGGATCTGATCACTGTGGCCAAGGGCTTGACCTCTGCTTATGTGCCGTTATCAGCCTCAATCATCTCGCAAAAAATATACGACGTTATGGAAGAGGCAACGCCTCGGGTTGGCTCATTCTCCCATGGCTATACCTATTCTGGCCATCCGATTGGTGCGGCAGCGGCCAATGCCGTGCTGGATATTGTCGAGCGGGAAGATCTGCCCGGTCAGGCTGCACAGAAGGGGGCTTACCTGCTCAATCGATTGAAGGCTGAGTTCGAACAAAACCCGATTGTCGGTGAAGTGCGCGGCATCGGCATGATGGCGGCGATAGAGTTTGTGGCGGATCGCGGATCGAAATTGTCGTTTGATCCGGCTTTGAAGGTCGGAGGGCGAATTTCTCAAGCGGCGCGAGACCGTAATCTCATTGCGCGCGCCATGCCGCATGGAGATATTCTGGGCTTTGCACCACCTTTGGTCATGACAGAGGCTGAGATTGACGAGATGGTGACTATTGCGAAAGCAGCGGTCGATGAAGTGCTTAAGGAACTCGATTCTGAAGGTGCTGTGATTGGCTGACCTAAAGGAAGCACACAGATGAACGACGTCTTGAAAGTTCACGACCTGTTCAAAGCGTTTGGCTCTGCCAACGTCCTCAACGGAATCAATTTCCGCATGCGGGAAGGAGAAGTCATTTCGCTCATTGGCTCCTCTGGCTCGGGCAAGAGCACGGCTCTTCGGTGCGTGAACTTTCTTGAAACGCCAACATCGGGCCAGATCGAGGTGATGGGAGAGGCGGTTTCGGTTGTCACCAATGTGCGTGGCGAACGAGAGATCGTCAATGCCTGCAACATCAGGGAGTTTCGCCGCCGTATCGGCATGGTGTTCCAGAGCTTTAATCTTTGGCCGCATCGCACCGTTTTGGGCAATGTTACGGAAGCCTTGATCTATGTGCTGAAAAAACAAAAGCACGAGGCGCAAGAGATGGCGCTTTCTGCACTCGGGAAAGTCGGAATGGTGGATTTCCGGGATCGTTATCCCCACCAGCTCTCCGGTGGCCAGCAACAGCGCGTGGCGATTGCGCGGGTGCTGGCAATGGCTCCCAAGCTGATGTTGTTTGATGAACCAACATCGGCATTGGACCCCGAATTGGTCGGGGAAGTGCTGAAAGTCATCAGAACTCTGGCAGATGAAGGCGCAACCATCCTTCTTGTCACCCATGAAATGCGGTTCGCGCGTGATGTCTCGAACCGAATGATCTTCCTGCACAAAGGCATCGTTGAGCAGGATGACACGCCGGAAGAGCTGTTTCGCAACCCCGCATCCGGGGCGGTGGAGCGGTTTCTATCCAGCGTCATGCCGGCCGCCGCCTAAGCGGGGTCGTTCCCACAACAATAAAAGGGGTAACAGATATGTCCATCACCAAGATCATCCAATCCACTCTGGCGTCCACCTTGCTTCTGATTGCAGCCAACAGTGCCGCCTATGCGGAGGAAGGTGTGTTGCGCATTGGCACAGAAGGGGACGCACCGCTGTTCAGCATGGCGGATGCAAACGGCAACGTCACCGGCTTTGATGCCGACATTGCCAATGGCATTTGTGCCGAAATGAAGGTCAAGTGCAAATTCGTTGTTCAGGCGTTCAGTTCTCTCATTCCATCAATGGACAGTGACCGCTTTGACGTGATCATTTCCGGTCTCGGCATTACGGAAGAACGCGCGAAGAAAATCGACTATTCCATTCCCTATGCAACCACACCGCTTTATTTTGTTGTTCCCAAAAGCTCGCCTCTTGCCGGTTTGAAGAGCCTTGGCGAGATTGAAAAGGCACTGGCTGGCAAGAGTGTTGGCGTTGTAACCGGCACAACTTACGCAAAATTCATTGAAAAGCGGATTCCTGGCGCTGATCTGAAGACCTATGATGCGACCACCCAGCAGACTGCCGATCTGGCCAGCGGCCGTCTTGATGCGGCATTCGGCGATTCCCCAACCTGGATGGATTTTCTGGCCAGCGCAGACGGTGCCAACTTTACCAAAATCGACGTCAAGATCATGTCCATGGACGATCCTGATGTTCTCGGTCACGGCATGGGCGTTGGCATGCGCAAGGGCAATAGCGAATTGAAAACCAAGGTTGACGCTGCCCTGTGCAAGATGGTGACGGACGGCAAGGTGAAGGACGCCTCGATGAATTGGTTCAAGGACGATTATACCATCCCCTGCAAGAAGTGATCTCTCTTTTGACACGGCACATTCTGCGCAAAATCAGGATGTGCCGTCGGGGTGGTATGCATGTTGAATGATATTTGGGAGTTGCTGATTGGCAAAGGGTGGGCGCTCGCCCTTTTGCGGGGTGGGGTTGTGACCATTGCCATCGGTTTGCTCGGTATGCTGCTGGGGCTTGTTATTGCCACACCATTGGCGCTGTTGCGCTGGCGGCGGGTGGTTGTGATCTCGCAGCTGATTGATGCCTACAGCGTCATTGTCCGGGGCGTGCCCGGACTTCTGGTGATCTATCTGCTGTTTTTCGGCTCTGTTGACTGGGTGCGGGCGATCACATCCATGTTTGGCTATCAAAAAAGTGCCGAAAACGCCTATCCGATGATCATTGGCGTGATTGCGATTGCGGCAATCTCTTGCGCCTATTCCATTGAGGTCATCAGGGGCGCACTTCAATCCGTTCCTGTCGGCCTTATCGAGGCTGCGCACTCGCTGGCCTTGCCGGGCAAGGTGACGTTCTTCCGGGTGATTTTTCCGCTCGCGCTCAGGCTTGCGCTGGGTGGTCTCAACAATGTCTGGCAAATGACAATCAAGGATACTTCGCTGATCTCCGTGATCGGATTGCAGGAATTGATGCGCACGGCGGCCATTGCCGCAGGCATCACACGCTCGCCGCTGCTGTTTTACGGCGTCGCCGCCCTGTTGTTTTTCACCCTGACGGGGCTGAGCCAAGCGGTGTTTGCACGGATCGAGCGCTATCTCAATCGCGGGTTCAATGGGTGCTGACATGGACATCAATATCATCACCTATGCTGTACCCTTTCTTCTCATGGGTGCCAAAACGACCCTGCTGATTGCCGTGTTCGGCATTGGGTTTGGCCTGCCGTTTGGGGTGTTGCTGGCCCTGGGTCGCGGCTCCCACAATCACGTCCTTCGCCGCGCCTGTGACATCTACTGCGCCATCTTTCGTGGCACGCCCATGCTGGTGCAGATTTTTGTAATTTACTACGGGCTGGCGCAGATCAGTTTCGTACGACAGAACCCCATCATCTGGTGGATGATTGGTAACGGGTTGCATGCGGCCATCCTCGCCGTCATCCTCAACACCTGCGCCTACACCGCCGAGATCTTCCGCTCCGCTCTTCTATCTTTGCCACGTGGCCTGATTGAAGCTGCCGAAGCCTGTGGCATGTCTGGCTGGCATATTTTCATCCGTGTCAAGTTTCCACTCGCCCTGCGTCAGGCTCTGCCTGCTTACAGCAGCGAAGTTGCGATCATTGTGAAGGAATCCAGCCTTGCTTCCACCATCACCGTGCTGGAAATCACCGGTTACGCCAAGCGATTGATGAGCGAAACCTTTGCCATCATGGACATTTTCATCATCACTGCAGCCTTCTATCTCGCCATCAATGTCATTGCCTTGACGGTGCTGAAGCTCATCGAACGACGTCTGTCGTTTACCCGATAATCCTCCTATTGAGAGACCATCAAATGTCCAAGCTGACCTTTATTGACCAGAACAACCTGCCAGAGCCACGCAAGGGCCAACCCTTGCCAGACAGACTGGTGGAAGGCGATCCACAGTTTCTGACCTGGGATATTGCCCAGACGGCGGACGGTCAGGTGTCCTGCGGCGTATGGGAGGTTACGCCTGGTGCCTATCGTTCGATCAAAGGTGAAACCTTTGAATTCTGCGTCATCCTCTCCGGTGTTTCCGAACTGATTGAAGATGGATGTGAACCGCGTCGAATTGTTGCGGGCGACTCATTCGTCATGCATCCGGGCTTTACCGGGGTCTGGAAGGTGATTGAAACGACGCGCAAACTCTGGGTATCGCGCGATTGAGATCGTTGTCAGGTAGTCCTTCAGATCATGTCAAACGGGGCGTCTTCATGCAAAACACGGCTCAGCTATTGGTAAAATCCACGCCTTACTGGTGGGATGATTGCACATTTCCAACCTTCGCGGTCCAGCCAGTCAACGCCACCTGTGACGTGGCCATTGTTGGTGCTGGCTATACCGGGCTATCGGCAGCAATTGAGCTTGCGCGCGCAGGCTTGCATGTTCAGCTTTTCGATCGGCAATCACTTGGACAGGCCGCGTCCAGCCGAAATGGCGGCATGGCCAGTGGCAGCATCCGCCCGGGGCGCAAGGCACTGATCAAACGCTTTGGGTTGGCGCGGGCAAACGGCATTCTCATGGAAGGCAAAGCTGCGCGGGATGATCTTCGTCTTTTTCTTCACGAGGATAATATCGATTGTGATTATACCCTGTCTGGACTGTTTGACGGGGCCATGACTGCGGATGAATGCGACGAGCTGCGCCGCCATGCTGACCTGCTGAACCAACATCTTGGCATCGAAGCCTTTGAAATAGCGAAGTCAGATATTCCAAACTACATCGGAACTGATCTCTATGTCGGAGGAATGGCGAGAATGGATATTGCCGGACTTCATCCGGCAAAGCTTCTATCCGGCATGATCCGCGTTGCCGCGTCCACGGACGCTGTCATTCACGAAAACACTGCCGTTGAAGGCTCAACGGTTGAAAAAGGTGGCGTAACGATCAAAACACAGCGCGGTGAGGTGTTTGCCAAGAGACTTCTCGTGTGCACTGATGGATATACTGATGGCTCTGATCCGTGGCTGAGACGGCGGCTGGTGCCGGTACGCAGTCGGATTATCGCAACGGAGCCACTCGACCAAAGCGTCATCAACCGTCTCATGCCCACACGCATGATGTACGGCGACATGCGCAAGCTAAGTTACTATTATCGTCCATCACCCGACGGCTCCCGTATTCTCTTTGGCGGACGCGATGGCACAATGGAAGGCGAACCCGATGCGCCAACCGTTCATTTGCGGGCGGAACTGGCGCGGCTTTTTCCCGAGCTTGCCGATGTTGGCCTAAGCCATAGCTGGTTCGGTTATGTTGCAATGCATCGCGACATGATCCCCCGGATATTTTCTTCTGAGAACACCGTCTATGCGACCGGATATTGCGGATCGGGCATAGTTTGGGCGCGGTGGCTTGGCAAAAAAGCGGCTTATAAGATCATCGGAGATAAGGAGCGATCACAATCAGCTTTTGATTTTGATCCCGCCCCAAAGGCGGTACCGTTCTATCGGGGAAACCCCTGGTTCATCCCGGCTGTCTATTCCATGTATGAGTGGCATGACAAAAGAACGCTCAAGCGGCGAAAAGATATCTGAAACATGAATTGAACCGACAGCAAGACCATGACGGATCCGGCTGCCCATATCATAGATCTTTACGGTCGCCATGCTCGCTGTTCCGTGAGCGTCCGGTGAATTCATTTCGCGTGGTTGAGGGAGCGAAGCTATAAGACGTGTTTCATTTCATCGGCCATGACGCGCTCGATCATCTCGGGATCACATTGTTCGTCGACGAGGAACTGGCGGATACCACCATCCCATGTCCTGATGTCGGCGAGGAGACTTTGAAGGTCGTCGATGCCATTTTCGGTCAGACCCTTTGTGCCATTTTCACTGCCATCGCGCACGTAAACCAGCTCGCCCTCGGCGACGTTGTCCGAGTTGGCCGTCACCTCCTCGATGAGTTCGAGGTTCTCGCCGATCATGCCGGTGGACTTGCCCGGAAAAAGTGGA
>DNPN01000003.1 GCA_003501385.1 Rhizobium sp.
ATCCCCAGGTTCGAATCCTGGCGCCCCAGCCACAATTTCAATTTTTTCAACCATGTTAATCACACCTTTTGGTTTGATGTCGTCTGCACGTGCGCTCGCCAGAGGTTGCGGCTTATGGTGCCTGACGGTCCAAATCTTAATGCGCCGCGCAACGCGTTTATGCATTTTTCACTATATTCTTTGGTGAGGGTTTAACCTTAACGGCTCTATAAATTCGTCATTCCCTAAGGGATTTTTTTATTGTGTAGCGATGCGGGTGTCGGAGAGGGGTCTTCTGACGCAACGATGTTCTGTGTCTTGTATTGAGTTCAGTGAGTACAGCGTATGGTGAGTAAAAACACAAATGTGGCCGCTTATACGGCCCTTGAGAGCTTGCGCAGCAATGATGCAAGTCTCAGTGCCAGCCACGGGAGGATTTCCTCGGGCTATCGGGTGGCAGATCCGTCCGATAATGCCGCTTACTGGTCGATTGCCACCACCATGCGCTCCGATAATCGATCGATTTCGTCGGTGCAGGATGCGCTGAATATGGCCGGAAGTGTGTTGGACACCGCCTATAACGGTATGAGCACGGCCACAGACCTGATGCAGAAAGTCAAATCGCGCCTTGTCACGGCGCGCGAAACGGGGGTTGATCGCAACAAGATCAACACAGAGCTTGAAGAAATTCGCCAGCAATTCCGCTCTATCGCCGAATCCTCCTCCTTTTCCAAGGAGAACTGGATGCAACGTTCGTCTGTGAGTGATCCGGGCAATCGGGATCTTGTCGGCTCCTTTGTGCGAGACAAATCCGGAGCCATTAGCGTTAACACCATCAACTATGACATCAATGGTCAAATCGGGACCTCCAAAGTCAATTATCTCGTGGATGATGTGGAGGGTGATCGAGGGATTTTGACCGGTTCCGGTTTTTCCACCGAACTTGGCACAGCAAAAACCTGGGTGATGTTCAACGGTACCAATGCCGGAACCAATTACGATGAAATCAGACTGGATGAGAATACCTCGACATCAGACATTGATGAGATGATCAAGGTTGTCGATCTCATGACAGAGCGCATGACCGATGTGGCCAGTCAGTTGGGGGCTATGAACAACCGCGTGGATACGCAATATGAATTCGCCAAGGATCTGCAAGGCACAATCAGCAAGGGGGTCGGCGGCATGGTGGATACCGATATGGATATGGAATCCAGTCGTTTGAAAGCGTTGCAGGTTCGACAACAGATCGGGATGCAATCTCTCTCTATTGTCAATACCAGCGTTCAGTCGGTCATGAAGCTGTTGTAGTTCAGGTTGGGTGTGTGGTGGTGCCGCGCTCTGCGGCACGGCTTGCGCGGATGGCTTCGGCCTCAAACGGGCGCGAAAGGCCGTGATAAAGCGGCTCGCGCGATAGAATTCGTGATGTGGCATAGCCCAGCATGGAGGTCAGCATGATGGGAATGACGGCATCGTGGTTGGCGGTCATTTCCATGATGATGACGAAAGCGGTCATGGGGGCTTGCACAACACCTGCAAAATAGCCCGCCATGCCCAATACGGCCCCCAATGTGATGCTTGAGCCAAGCAAGCTTGCTGCGCTGCTGCCTAGGCCAGCGCCCACCGACAGCGAGGGGGCGAAAATGCCACCAGGAATGCCAGAGATCATCGTCAGGAACGAGGCGGCAAGCTTTTCGGCAAAGAACACCAGTGGCAACGCATGGCCTTCCACAGCACCTCTCGCCTGCTCATAGCCGGTGCCATAGGTCAAGCCACTTGAGGCAATGCCGATGAGTGCAACACCCAGTCCGCACAGGCCAGCCAGCAGCAATTTGCGCTTCAGCGGCGTGGTGGATGTCTGCACCCAGCGCCGTATGCGGCGAGACATGTAAAGCGCCATGGCGCTGAACAATGCCCCCGCCGCGCCGCCGCCGATGCCGCAGACTGGCACCAGCAGCCAATCCAGCAGGCTGGTGGCACCCGGATTGGCCACTCCGAAATAGGTGTAATTGCCCACCAGACCTAATGCTGCGAGCCCGGAAATGATGACGGCGGTCAAGACCAGACCGTTGATGCGGGAATGATAGGTTTTGCTCATTTCCTCAATGGCAAAGACAATTCCGGCCAATGGTGTGTTGAAGGCGGCGGCGATCCCGGCAGCAGAACCGGCGAGAATCAGACCATTGGCCTGGGCCATGCCGCCAATACGGGCCGATAACAGCATGATGGATGCCCCCACCTGCACGGTTGGCCCCTCGCGCCCGATGGAACCGCCACACAGGAGACCAATGGTGGTTAGCAGAATTTTGCCGATAGCAATCTTGATGGACAAAAGGGTGTCGCGGCCAGCGGCAGTGTTCACATGACGCGCGGCAATGGCCTGCGGAATGCCAGACCCTTGTGAGGCCGGAAAATAGCGCTCTGCCATGAAGGTGCAAACCAGAAAGCCGGCTGGAGCTATCAGCAGAGGCCAGAGAAAGGCCCAGGAACCTGAATGGGTGATGCTGTGAAACAAGGCCTGAGCAGCATCGGCGGCCTTGGCAAAGCCAACACTGGCGATGCCGATCGCGCTTGCACCAGCCCAGAACACCAGCCGCATTTTCCAGATGCGCCAGGAGCCACCAAGCGCTCTTGATTGGCGCATCAGTTTCGAACGTCTTGATCTATTCACGGTCTGCTCCGTGTTTTGCTATGAAATATTGGCTGGCATGCAAGGCTGTGTGTGACAGGCCCTTTAAATCTGCCGTCAGGCAGTGCTCTAAGCACCTTATGCCGCAGATGCAAGGACAGTGTGTTGCGAGGGTGGTAAATGATGATTCATTGATGGTCCCTGTCAGTTTTACGGTTCTGTTTCATTGCCTGTTTACGCATGCATGGCAAAACTTGCGCACATATGAAATGCTAATATAAAGGTGAGTGGGGGATTGCTCATGGGTGAAATGTCACAGATCCGAGATCGAGCAGAGCTGGAATCAGCGCCTGCCGCATCACGGCGCAAGCACCGGATTGGACAATGGCGGGATTGGAGCCGATGGTCCAATATCAATCTGCTGCGTATTCTGGGTTGCCTGGCATTGGCACTTGTGGGGCTGGAGTTGCTGCTGGAGCCACTGACGGAATTGGGTTTTGCCTATCGCATCACCCATAGCGTGGGGCAGGGTGGCACCATGACACTTTTCTTCATTGTCGCAGCGACCATCGGCCGCAACACATTAAGCCGAGCGATGCCGAAAGCTGCTTTCGGGCCAGAGAAAACTGATATTCAGCTGGCACGGGATATTGTGGCACAACAGGATGACGCCGCTGCCGGATTGGTGGCTTTGGGCGATAAGCAGATTCTGTTTTCCGATTGCGGACAGGCCTTTTTGATGTACGGCAGGCGCGGCCGCACCTGGGTGGTTCTGGCTGATCCGGTTGGTCCTCGCGCGGTTTGGCCCAATTTGGTCACGAAAATGGTGCGCAAGGCAAAAGCCGCTGGACACCGCGTGGCCTTCTATCAGGTGTCGCAAGCCTTTCTGCCCACGGCGGTTGATTCCGGTTTTCGGCTTTTCAAGCTGGGCGATCAGGCGGTGGTGGATCTGCCGGGATTTGACCTGAAGGGCGGTGATTGGCTGAAGCTGCGCCGATCCATCAATCGCGCCGAGCGCGACGGGTTGGAATTTGCGGTTTTAGCCCCGGCAGAGGTGGCACTGGTGATGGATGAACTGGGCGCGGTGTCCGATACATGGCTTGCCCATCACAATGCCACTGAGAAGGGCTTTTCACTGGGCACGTTTCAGCGCGGCTATGTTGCTTCTCATCCTCTTGCGGTTATTCGACTGGCGGGCCGTATCGTGGCATTTGCCAATATCCTCACCACGCAAACCCGGAGCGGCGCATTTATTGATCTGATGCGCCATGTGCCGGGCGTTCATCGCGGAGCGATGGATCTGCTGTTTGTGCGCACGATCCAGCATTTGCAGGCCGAGGGCTATCAACAGCTCAATCTTGGCATGGCACCCTTGTCTGGCCTCTCCAATCGCAGTTGTGCGCCGCTGTGGCATCGTCTGGGCCGGTTTGTGTTTGAGCACGGCGAGCGGTTTTATAATTTCAAAGGCGTGCAGGCTTTCAAAACCAAGTTTCACCCGGAGTGGCAGCCACGCTATCTGGCCGTTTACGACAAGCGGCAGGTGCCCGAAACGGTGATTGATATCGTGCTTTTGATTGGCGGAGGTCTGCGCGGGCTGGTGCGACGGTGATGTTTACCGATCACTCACCCGCCAATTCGGATTGATCCATGGCTCCTGATTGCTGCGGGGCAGGGGCTGCTTGCCCAGAATATGGTCGGATGCCTTTTCCCCGGTCATGATCGAAGGGCCGTTGAGATTGCCATAGGTGACATGCGGGAAGATGGATGAATCCGCAACGCGCAAGGCTTCCACGCCAATCACCTTGCAGGTGGGATCAACCACAGCCATCGGGTCATCCTCACGGCCCATTTTGCAGGTGCCGCAGGGGTGATAGGCTCCTTCCAGATGCTCGCGAAGATAGGCATCAATCTCATCGTCGGTCTGCACATTCAATCCCGGCGCAATTTCAGTTTGGCGATAGGGATCAAAGGCTTTTTGCGCAAATATCTCGCGAGTGATCCGCACGGCGTGGCGGAATTTGATCCAGTCTTCCGCATCGCTCATGTAGTTGAAACGCAAAACGGGCGCGTCTTTGACATCGGGTGAGCGCAAGGTTACGGAGCCGCGTGACTTCGACATGTTGTAGCCCACATGGGCCTGAAAGCCGTGGCCTTCTGCCGATGATTTGCCATCGTAAGACACGGCAATCGGCAGGAAGTGGTATTGCAGATCTGGCCATTTGACGCCAGCACTTGAGCGGATAAAGGCAGCCGATTCAAACTGGTTGGAGGTGCCAAGGCCCTTTTTGAAAAACAGCCATTGCGCCCCCACAACGCCTTTCCAGAACCAGTTGTTTTTGGAATGCAGGGTAATGGGCAGTTTCGATTTGAACTGGTGGTAATATTCCAGATGGTCTTGCAGGTTCTGGCCAACGCCTGCGCGATCTGCCACCACATCAATACCCATCTCGCGCACATGCGCAGCCGGACCAATGCCAGACAGCAGCAGCAGTTTTGGCGAGTTGAAGGCAGAGGCTGCTACAATCACCTCGCGGTTGGCGCGAATCACCTCGATCTTGCCAGCAATTTCCACCTCCACGCCGACAGCCCGGCGACCTTCCAGCACAATCTTGCGGGCAAAGCAGCGGATCAGACGGCAATTGTCACGCTTCAATGCCGGTTTCAGATAGGCATTGGCGGTGGACCAGCGGCGGCCTTGCCAGCTGGTCTGTTCCATCAGGCCAAAGCCCTCCTGCTGGCGGCCGTTATAATCCTCGGTGGCAGGAAAGCCCGCCTGCCGCCCGGCGTCAATAAAGGCCTGATACAGCGGGTTTTTCACCTCGCCCCGGCGCACATGCAAAGGGCCTTTGGTGCCACGCCAGCCGTCTTCACCGCCATGAGAATGCTCCATGCGCTTGAAGTAAGGCAGCACATCAGCATAGGCCCAGCCATTGGCACCCAGCTCGTCCCAGCGGTTAAAATCCTCCGCATGGCCGCGCACATAGACCATGCCATTGATGGAGGACGAGCCACCCACCACCTTGCCACGCGGTGCAATCATCCGGCGATTGTTCAGATGTGGCTCCGGCTCACTCAGATAACCCCAATTGTAACGATCCATATTCATGGGAAAGGCAAGGGCGGCGGGCATTTGCACAAAGGGGCCAATATCTGATCCGCCAAATTCCAGCACGATGACCGTATGCTTGCCATCTTCCGAGAGGCGATAAGCCATGGCCGCGCCTGCCGAGCCGGAACCGATGATGATGAAGTCTGCCTGTTGCATTGTGGTTACCCTAATCTTTTGATGGAAGAACCCCTCCCCACCCCCTCCCCACAAGGGGGAGGGGCTAACCCGCAGCAACCGTTCTGCCCAAAAGAAAGCTTACGCCTTGCGATGACGGTTGAAAGGAATGCGGAGGGAGCGGCAGATTAAGCCCTCCCCCTTGCGGGGAGGGTTTGGGAGGGGTCTTTTGGAATTGCTCAATAGGGCGCTTCACATTTCCCCATGCCGACATACACCGTCTTTAGCTCCGAATAATGCTCCAGCGCCGCCAGCGAGTTTTCGCGACCAAAGCCGGATTGCTTGGAGCCGCCAAACGGCATTTCCACCGGGCAGAGGTTATAAGTGTTGATCCACAGTGTTCCGGCCTCCAGCTGATCCACCACGCGGTGGGCGCGGGTGATGTCGGCAGTGAACACGCCGCCAGCTAAGCCGAATTCGGTGGCATTGGCGCGGGCAATCACGTCCGTCTCGTCGTCAAAATCCAGCACGCACATCACCGGGCCAAAAATCTCTTCGCGGGCGATGGTCATGCCGTCGGTGACATCGGCAAACACGGTTGGCTGAATGAAGGCACCGGTGCCGGACGCACTGTTGGGAATGCCACCCCCGGTGATCAGCGTTGCACCTTCGGCCTTGCCCTTGTCGATATAGGACAGCACCTTTTCGCGCTGTGCCATTGACACCAAAGGCCCCATCTGGGTGGCCTCATCCTGCGGATCGCCAATGATAATTGCTTCGGTGCGCGCCTTCAGGCGCTCAAGGAACACCTGCTTGATGGCGCTATGAACAAACACCCGCGTGCCGTTGGAGCAGACCTGTCCGGTGGAGTAGAAATTCGCCAGCATCGCCCCGGAAATGGCGCTGTCGATATCGGCATCATCAAACACGATGAGAGGCGATTTGCCGCCCAATTCCATGGTCACATGCTTCAAATGCCCGGCAGCAGCAGCCGCAACTTTGCGCCCCGTCAGCACTGAACCCGTCAGCGAGACTTTCGCGACATCAGGATGATTGACCAGCAAAGGCCCGGTGTCGCGGTCACCCTGAATGACGTTGAACACGCCCTTGGGCGCACCCGCCTCAATCAAAATCTCGGCAATCTTCAACGCCCCCAATGGCGTCGTTTCTGATGGCTTGAACACCATGGCATTGCCAGCGGCCAGAGCCGGAGCCGATTTCCAGCAGGCGATCTGCTGCGGATAGTTCCACGCACCAATGCCCACACAGACGCCAAGGGGAACGCGTTTGGTATAGGCAAAATCATGGCCCAGCGGAATATGGCTGCCGTTGAGTCCTGCGGCGGCAATACCACCAAAAAACTCAAAACTATCCGCGCCGGATGTCGGGTCTGCCACGATGGTTTCCTGAATCGGCTTTCCAGTGTCCAGCGTTTCCAACTCCGACAGTTCGCGGTTACGCTCGCGCATGATGTCGGCGGCCTTTTTCAACACCCGGCCACGCGCCGTGAGGCTAAGAGCGGCCCATTCCTTCTGCGCCCGTTTGGCCGAGGCAATGGCCTGCTCGACAATTGCAGGCGTGGCCGCATGCAGCCTTGCAATCACCTCGCCGGTGGCGGGGTAGATGCTCTCAATCACGGTGCCAGCGGCGTCTTCAACGTATGCGCCATCAATGAAGTGGGAGGCTTTAGGTTGGGCTTTCATATCTTTTTTCCGGCGTGTTTGAGGTCGGCGTCATAGGCTTCGAGAAAGGCAGGTAGCACTTTGGGCTTTTTCTCCCAACCCTCGCGGAACTGGTTGAGGTAAAGTGCTGCTTCTGCCTTGCTGCCATATTCTACGTAGCCGTCCGGCAGTTTGGGCATAGGCGGCCATTTGCCGTCTCTGGCGGCCAGCGCCAGCATTGGGAGCGCATAAGCGTTACCTTCACGGATGGCCTCGAAATGGGCGGCGAAATCCGCCTTCTTTTTGGTGGCGAGATCCACCAGCAAGGCCGTGCCCGTCATGGTGACGGAGCCGTCTTCCGCATAGGTTTCAAGAATGCTGCGGCAACCAGCAAAATCACCGCACTGGCAGCGCAGTTTGAGCAGCAGCGTACGAACACCCTGATTGTCATTGGGGTTGAGGTCCAGCAACCGTTGGAAAACAGCAATAGCATCCTGCCAATCGCCAAGCTGGATCAACCCGAGACCGAGATTGTGTTGGGCACGCATCCATGGTCGTGTGCCGAGATAGCCCCACCAGGCCATATCAGGGTCGTCAAGCAC
Organism: Rhizobium sp.; assembly: GCA_003501385.1. Classification (GTDB taxonomy): domain Bacteria; phylum Pseudomonadota; class Alphaproteobacteria; order Rhizobiales; family Rhizobiaceae; genus Allorhizobium. Next base: position 8,095 of record DNPN01000003.1, read on the forward strand.
AGACTGGAACAAACGCTCGCCGATACGCACCGCTTCGCGAAACAGCGCCACACGTTCGGCATGGGTGTTAGCATGAATGCCGAGAAGATTATAAGCATCAATGGCGTCGGCATCGATATTCAACGCCGTTCTTGCTAGCTTGACCTGTTCGGAAGGCCTTTCGGCATCCCATGCGTCGATTAAGATCGAGTCCGCCGGGCTGTCAATATCAGGTCCAAAGCCGCCATGAGCATTGAATTTCGCCTTGCGCATTGTCACTCTCCCCTCGGATAGCGTTTGCTGTCTTCCAGCACGTTCAGGTCCATGTGATTGCGCATGTAGCGCTCCGATGCCTTTTGCAGCGGCTGGGCTTTCATCATAAAACTCGCAATTCTTCATAGGACACCATCACATGCTCGCGAAATGCGGGGCGCGTGGTCAGGTTTTGATAATAGCGGTGAAGGGCGGGGCGCTCAGGGCGGCTGATGTCGATATCGAAATAGCGAAACAGCACATGACCAAATTGAATATCAGCCAAGGTCAGTTCATCGCCCACCAGATAGGCATGCTTTGCCAGCCGTTGTTCAGCAATATCCAGCTTTGCGCCCAGAACGCCCATGGCTTTTGCAATGGCGGCAGGATCACGATCTTTTGGCGCGGTGCGCACCACGCGCCAGAAGATCGGCGAGGTAAACTCCTGCGCAATATTGATTTTTGACCATTCCGCCCACATGTCGACATGGGTGCGACCAGCCAGATCATCTGGCCAGAACGGCGATGAGCCATAACGGCTGGCGAGGTAGCGCAGGATCGCCCCCGTCTCGAACAGAGGCTCACCATTGCCATCTTGCAAAACCGGCACGGTGCCATTCGGGTTCATCGCCAGAAATTCCGGCGTGTCATTGCCACCATAGCGATGGCCGATATCGTGGCGAACATAGGCGAGACCAAGTTCGCCAATGCACCACATCAGCGCTTGCACGTTTGATGAGGATTTTCGGCCCCAGATCGTCAGCATTGTCACTCTCCCCTCGGATAGCGTTTGGATTCTTCCAGCACATTCAGGTCCATATGATTGCGCATGTAGCGCTCCGATGCCTTTTGCAGCGGTTGGTGATCCCACGGATAATAGGCACCGTTGCGCAGCGCCTCATAGACCACCCAGCGGCGGGCTTGGCTTTCGCGTACCGCCGCATCAAAGCGGGCCATGTCCCAGCGGGCTTGTCGCTTGGCGGCGAAATCGGCCAGAACTTGCGCATAAGCCGGGTTGTCCGCCAGATTGGTCAGCTCTTGCGGATCGCTCTCAAGATCAAACAATTGGTCGGGATCGAGCGCGCAATGCACATATTTCCATTGGCCTTCACGGATACACACCATGGGCGCATAGGAGCCTTCGGCGGCATATTCCATCAGTACGGGCGCGGTGCGGACCTCGCCCTTGATCATCCCCTTCAGGCTCATGCCATCGGTCCAAGGCATGATCTCATCCATCGAAATTCCGGCCAGATCACACAGCGTCGGCGTCACATCCAGATTGGAGGTTGGAGCCAGATGCAGACCGGGGGCAATGCCGGGACCCGCGACCATCAGTGGCACACGGGCCGAGCCTTCAAAGAAATTCATCTTGAACCACAGACCCCGCTCGCCCAGCATATCGCCGTGGTCGGAGCAGAACAGGATATATGTGTTGTCCAGCATCCTTGTGCGGGCGAGGGTGTCGATCAACTCGCCAACCTTGTCATCAATATAGGAGATATTGGCGAAATAGGCACGGCGGGAGCGGCAAATGTCCTCTTCCGTCACGTTGAAATTGTCATAATCGCAGGCATGGATCAGCCGTTTGGAATGCGGGTCTTGCTCCTCCAGCGCGCAAACGTCTGGCAGAAGATGATTGCAGTCCTCATACAGATCCCAGTATTTTTTGCGCGCCACGTAAGGATCATGCGGATGGGTGAAGGAGACGGTTAGGCACCACGGGCGGCGGGTCGCATCATCATTCTCACGGCTTAACTGATAAAGCTTCTGGTTGGCCAGAAACGCCACTTCGTCATCATATTCCATCTGGTTGGTAATCTCGGCCACGCCAGCGCCCGTCACCGAGCCGAGATTGTGATACCACCAGTCGATGCGCTCGCCGGGCTTGCGATAATCCGGCGTCCAGCCGAAATCGGCGGGGTAGATATCGGTGGTCAACCGCTCCTCGAAACCATGCAACTGGTCGGGACCGACGAAATGCATCTTGCCCGACAGCGCGGTGAAATAGCCGGCGCGGCGAAGATGATGGGCATAGGTCGGGATCGAGGAGACATATTCGGCGGCATTGTCATAGACGCGGGTGCGGCTCGGCAGCTGGCCGGCCATGAAAGAAGCCCGCGCCGGGGCGCAGAGCGGCGAGGAGGTGTAATTGTTGGCAAAACGCGCCGAACGGGCGGCGAGCGCCTTCAGATGCGGCGCATGCAGGAAATCGGCGGGCCCATCGGGAAAGAAGGTGCCGTTCAGCTGGTCGACCATAATGATCAGGATATTGGGCTTTAGCTTGGACATATCAACGTTCCCATCTTGCTTAGGCGGCGGATTCCGCCGATGGCGTTCACCATATAAAGCGGCAAATGCCTGCCAACCCGCCTTTTGCAGGCCCGTTCGCTATTCCGATTGCGACAGAGACATGACGGAAAGGCATTCCGGCGCAATACAGCCGACCACGATGGTAAGCATTTGCCTCGATGGCTTGGCATTTGTCATTAAACAATCACAAACCGAAAAGGATTTGTTCAATAATTTCAGGGAACCTGTCGATAAAAAGATTTTTCATGCGGAGTTTTCATGTCGACTTTATTTCCCGATAAATTTGCATTTCCGGCGCATTATGCCAGCGACAAGCTGCTGTCGCTGGCAAAGCTTGTGCTGGACGCCGCCTTCCAGCCGATCGTGGAAACCAATACCGGCGCGGTGTTCGGCTATGAATCCTTAATGCGCGGCCATGAGAAGCTGGATTTTTCAAGCCCGCTGGAACTGATCGACCGGATGGCGGAAGCCGGCCATCTCGCCAGCCTCGACCAGATGATGGCCGGCCGCGCGCTGGCGAAATTTGCCGCCCTGCCCGATTTCACCACCGCCACCTTGTTCATCAATCTCGACGTCCGGCTGATCCATGAGGGCCAGGCACTGCTCGATGGGCTGCTGCGGCATCTGCGCTTCCATGCGATCGCCCCCTCCTCTGTGTGTTTCGAGCTGTCGGAGCGGTT
>DNPN01000020.1 GCA_003501385.1 Rhizobium sp.
AACTCTAAAGCGGGTCGCAATGAATAGGATTCACTGCGACCCGCTTTAGCTCTTATTTTGTCGCATGTACGTTATCGTTTCATTGAGGACAATGAAACGCGACATGCTTTAGCAGCTCTCGCCCGACATTTCAGGTGCTGCGTGTTTTTTCGCCATCCGCAAACAGCGAAGGGCCATTCTGATCAATGATCATCATGGCCTTGCGCACGGTGCAATCAATGGCATCGTCTTTTGACGTGAACACGTCGGCACGAATGAAAGTGCGGATCAATGTTTCACCATTGACGTCTTTTTCAATACGTCCGGCCAACCGAAGCTGGCTACCCTCTCGCTGCGGCTCCGCATAAATGCGGCAATCACCATGCAGCACTGGCTCGGACGACACAGGCTGCGCTGGCTCAGTGCTCGATGGGGAGCCGGAAAAGGCCGAAAAAATCTTACCTAAAAATGATGCCATAGGACGCGCCTCATGTCTGTCACAAGCCTCAGGCTGTCGGCAGATTGCACGGACAGAAGCCTTTTTGCGTGACGTTTACACCCGTTGCCAATTATCCAGGACCCATTCAGGTCTTTAACAATCCGCAACATCCAAAACCACCATCGGTTTTGGCCAGACACGTCCAATAAATCAAGCACTAAACCCAACGCAACATGGAAACATCGATGTTTTTGTCAAGAAACAATCGCATCTTCCTGACCAATCGACTTCACGGCCGTTTCATCCGTCATCAAACGACGATTGCGCACGAAGAAACTGAGAGCCACAGGAAAGCGCAAGAGATAACCCGGATAAGCAAACACCAGACGACCCAGAACCTTCAAATCGGGCAGGAAGCCTTTCGCCAAGCCGCGCAAAAGCGCATAGGTATAGGCACCTTCATACAACTTTTGGCGGAAAAGCACTGTTTCCGTATCCGCCATCCGAATAACCGGCGTGGTTTTCAGGTAATTATATTGCAGCGCAAGGCACCCTTGAATCGCCACCGACTTTGGACTGTCCCAAGACACGTTGGACCAATAGAGATTAACACCTTCCAGGCAGCTAACGTTAATTTGGGGATCGATCACCGTATCGTTGAACAGGGAAAGCTCAATCCAGAAGACGTGGTCTTCACCCGCACTGCGCAAATCACAGTTAAACCGCAAATCGGCATTTTTCTTGAAGCGATAGACCACTGTTGATGTCTGTGGTGGGCATTCGCGAATCATGACCTCGGCCAACTTTCCTTTACGGAAGCTGCGATAGCCGTCACCCACGATCTCTTGCTCATCGCCAACAAGCGCACGGCGGGTCAGCGGAAGCCCAACAAAATAGTCCGGGTAATACTTGCCACGCACATGATTGCAGAAAAAGAAGTCACCATGGGCCAAGCCATTCAAGGCGCGTTCGAGGTGATTTTCATGCCAGACATCATCCGAATCCAGAAAAGCAACATAGTCCGCGGAAATAGCTTCAAGATATTCCAGCGCCATATTGCGGGCATCACCAGGACCGCCATTGGGCTTCTCCAGTACAACAAGAGACATGCCCTCGCCCGTATCGAAATTTTCAAGCTCTTGGCGGGCTGGTAGTGGCGAACTGTCGTCCACAACAATAACCCGCAAATCAAGGCACCGATCAACCTTCTGCGCCTTTACAGACTCCAAGGATCGAACAAGAATTCCTTTTTCTTTCTGAAAGAAAGGAATAATGACGGCAACCTTAATATTCATCGACGGACCTCATGTTGCCGACAGGACATGGGTCCACCTTTGAGAGTAAGCATTGGATATACATCCACACAACACTCCACCGACCCGACCATACCGCTCAAATAAACAATACCACAATGGTAACGTTTGATTAACCCTACGCAACATTGAAAATCAAAGCAACGACCCAAAATGATGATTATTGGGTCTATCGTCACAAACAACATCGGCTTTTCAGGCTATGTTTTCACAGTGGCACACATGTATCAAAACCATATTCCCAAAATGGGACGGTAATGCGCAAAAAGCAATACATCAAAAAAATATATAAAATCAGTTAATTACGAAATTTATGCATTTATTTTTTGTATTCTTCCAGGCATTTTAAATCGAATAAGTATAGTTAAATATTTTCCGGAAATTGCATTTATGGGCAAACTGCGAAAATTGCGTGCTGAGAAAATATTCAAACTCACAGGGTTAATATTCATCATAAAAATTACCCAGGATGAGACACCCGACCGATGCGGAAAGGCGGCAGCGCCCGCAATTTCGTTTGCCTCGGCGAACATACGGACGTATTACGGCAGCAACAGCCAATGGCGTCATGATAAAAGCTCAATATATTCAACAAAATGTGCCTAATCGGTGCAATTTGGCCCTATGGAAATGACCAAAATGATGAAATCCGATGTCAATCGCGCCGTGGAGGCCGTCCGTGAATTGTTTCCGGCAACCCCCTTGCAACTGAACGAGCACCTGAGCACGCTGTTTGAGGCCAATATTTACCTCAAGCGTGAAGATTTGACGCCAGTTCGGTCTTACAAGGTGCGCGGTGCCTATAATTTTTTCCAAAAGGTGATTGCCAAGGGCGAAACAGATAAGGTTTTTGTCTGCGCATCGGCTGGCAACCATGCGCAAGGATTTGCCTTTGCCTGCCGCCATTTTGGTGTGAAGGGCGTTGTTTTCATGCCGGTGACCACACCGCAGCAGAAAATTGACAAGACACGCAAATTCGGCGCTGAATTCATCTCGATCAAACTGGTTGGTGACATTTTCGACCAGTGCTACAAGGCCGCACGCGATTATGTCGAGGAGGCCAACGGCTATATGGTGCCGCCCTTCGATCATGCAGACATTATTGAGGGTCAGGCGACAGTGGCGGCTGAAATCGTCGAACAGTTGCCAGACGGTGTGAAGCCCGACCTGATCATCTTACCCGTTGGCGGTGGTGGGTTGAGCGCTGGTGTCACCGGCTATCTTGCAGGCGATGTGCCTCTTTCAACATTCGTATTTGCCGAACCTGTTGGCGCGCCCAGCCTGAAGCGCTCGCTGGAAGCGGGCAAGGTTATCACTCTGCCAAAGGTGGATAATTTTGTCGACGGTGCCGCCGTTGCGCGGATTGGTGATCATAATTTTGAAGCTTTGAAGCATTTCACGCCAGATCAGGTGATGCTGGTGCCTGAAAACGCCATCTGCGGCACCATCATTGATATGCTGAATGTGGAAGGTGTGGTGCTGGAACCTGCGGGTGCTTTGTCGATTGCCACATTGGGTCTTCTTGACCCTGAGAAACTGAAGGACAAAACCATCGTTCTGGTGGTCTCCGGTGGCAATTTTGACTTTGAGCGCCTGCCGGATGTCAAGGAGCGCGCTATGCGCTACGCCGGATTGAAAAAATACTTCATCCTGCGCCTGCCTCAGCGCCCGGGAGCCTTGCGCGATTTCCTCAACTTGCTGGGGCCGGAAGATGACATTGCACGCTTTGAATATCTAAAAAAATCAGCTCGGAACTTCGGCTCCATCCTGATTGGCATTGAAACCACCGCACGGGAGAATTTCGCCGGCCTGTTCGAGCGATTTGAGGAGAACGGCCTTGGCTTTGAAGACATTACCGAAAACGAAATCCTTGCCAATCTGATCATATAAGACAATTTCATTGGCTGGATTTTCGGCAAACTCCTCTTGATGGATGGAAAGGTGCCATGGCAGCATCACCAATGACCCGACGGACATTGATGAAAGGATCTTCCATGATGGCCCTGACCTACGGCGCATCTCCAAAGATGCTGATGGCGGATATGGCCCAAAAGGCAGATGCGGTTGTTAGCAAGACTGGTTCTCATCAAAATGCTGATGAAGGTCATGCGGCGCGCCCCTATTCCACCCTTGAAGAGGCGCTCGACGCAGCGCCCGAGGCTTCCGCGCGTCCATGGGTCATTGCGCTCGGTCCCGGTGACTATCGTGAAAAACTGACTGTGACCAAGCCAAACATCGTGCTGGTGGGAAGCGGAAAAGACACGACCCGGATTGTATTTGATGCTTTTGCCGGTCAGCACAAGCCCGTGTCATCTTCCGGGGGCAGCGGCCAATGGGCACCCCGGGTTCGGCCACCCTCACAGTCAAGGCGGCAGACTTCTCAGCGCGACATCTCACCATCGCCAATGACTTTGATTTTCTCGACAATGACAGCCGGGATTCCGACAGCGCAAACCGGGTTGGTGCCAGTCAGGCCGTGGCTGTTTTCATCAGTGGCGGCGCAGACCGCAGCCAGTTCTATGATGTCATGCTCAGCGGCTATCAGGACACATTGTTTGTCGATGCTGGACGCAGCCTGTTTTGCCACTGCAGCGTGAGCGGCAACGTGGACTTTATCTTCGGCGGCGGCACAGCCTTGTTTGAGAATTGCGACATTATCAGCCGTCCTCGCGCCAATCCGCATATTCTGCCCGCAGGATTCGTTGTGGCTCCTAGCACAGCAAAAGGCAGGCCTTACGGGCTTATCTTTCACCATTGCAATCTGAAGCGCGAACGGCCAGATCAGCCGTCAGGTAGCCATTACCTCGGCCGCCCCTGGCATCCAACCCGTGACTTTGCCGATGGGCGCTATGCTGATCCCAACGCCGTTGGTCATGCAGCTTTTCTCCATTGCAGCATGGATGATCACATCGCTGCAGACGGCTGGAGCGCAATGTCTGGCCTGGCAAAAGACGGGCAAAAAACATGGTTCCAACCCTTGGAAAACGCACGCTTTTTTGAATATCAAACCAACGGCCCGGGAAGGCAAATCAACGCCCACCGACCGCAGCTTTCTGACACCGAGGCGGCTGCATACACGCCAGAGAAAATATTGGGTGATTGGCATCCCGCCCGGGATTGATTGACGGCAACGCTTGCATATCCTTTCGGGCCATGGTCATGATCCAGAAAACTGGATATCGCAATGACACCTCTTCCAAACACCTCAGCAAGCACCTTGCAAGGCATGGTTCTGATGGCAGGCAGTATGCTGCTGCTTCCCGGTATGGATGCCATTGCTAAATACATGGCCAATATGCAGGGCATGTCACCAGGGCAGGTGACGTTCTATCGGTTCTTTTTCCAGCTGGCCTGCACCCTGCCCTTTCTGCTGCTGTTGCAAGGCAGTGCGGCCTTTAAGGCAAAACGACCGTTTCTCAATCTGTTGCGGGGTGCACTGCATGGCGCGGCCAGTCTGTGCTTTTTTGCCGCCGTGAAATACATGCCACTGGCCGATGTTTTTGCCATTTATTTTGTCGAGCCCTTCATTCTAACGGCACTATCGGCGGTGTTTTTAGGCGACAAAGTCGGCTGGAGACGCTGGCTGGCTATTCTTGTTGGCTTTGGCGGTGCCATGATTGTGATTCAGCCCAGTTGGGAAGTGTTCGGCGTCACAGCACTTTTGCCTGTGCTCTGCGCGTTTCTCTTCGCGCTCTACATGTTTCTCAACCGCGCCATTGGCAATGCCGATTCACCGATGACCATGCAAACCATGTCCGGTGTTGGCGGTACAATATTCATGGGCGGGGCAATTCTGCTTGGGAACGCCGCTGGCAGCGTCGACTTCACGCCGTCATTGCCCATCAACGCGCTGGGGCTGGGGCTGCTGATTCTGCTCGGCGTGCTTTCGGGCTATCTTCATCTTCTGGTCGTTAAAGCCTTCCGCATAGCACCGCTCTCGGTGCTCGCTCCGTTCCAGTATTTTGAAATCATCGCGGCGACGGTGCTGGGCTACAGCCTGTTTGGCGACTTCCCGACCCCCTCCAAATGGCTCGGTATCGCCATTATCGTCGGTTCGGGGTTATTTATCCTATGGCGAGAGCATGCGCGCGCCCGTGCGACGTCATCCTTGCAAAGCAACAGCGCTTGAAATGGGGGCACTCCATCACACAATAATGTCAGATGCAGCTTGAGCAAGAGACACCTTCTCACCTCTTGTTTTCGCACGTCCTTTGCTGAAACGGATCATCGTTTCATTGAGCATACGTTAGCCACCAAAAAAAAGGCGAATCACCTTCATACTTTTTTTCAGAAACTCAACTTCTGAGAAAGCATATGTTTTTCCTTGCTTTTTCCAGATAGCGCAGAAAATTTGCCTCGATCTGAAGCAATTTAATACTTCGTAAACTATACTTATTAGTTCGGGCGCAATAGATGGCGATTACAGCAATCTCTGGTTTCATGAAGAAACGAGGTAGGGAGCATGAGAGATTTTCGCCTCTCATTTCCAGCATGTGTTATCGCTGGAAAAACGAGAATGGACGTGCATGACGTTGTCCTTCTCAAAACATATAGCTTGCCGAGCGGCGTTCGGGACATCAGGGATGCAATGACGCTGCTGGTACTGAATGCCTGCTGCCCGGAAAAATGTCCAGAATGGCAGAACTATTTCATCGAAATGATGGCGTCGTTCATCGTGAAGGTTTTGGAGCCACAAAACGGCATTGACCATAACAAGCTCCAGTGGATTACAGAGATGTTTACAACAGATGGTGTTGCAAATTCGCCCATAGAAAGCGAACTGCTCCAGCACGTGATGGATTTGCTGGCCCATCCGTCGATTGAGCGGCCAACAAAGACACCGACACCCTGCGCTCTGGACAACGCGACGTTGGCAGTTTCAACCCTTCGCAGCTTGGCAGAACAACTGACACCACCGCAAACAGCGCATATCTCTTGATGGCGGGGACAGATAATGGAATAAATGCCATAAAATCTCCCTCAACATCTTGAGGCTTTGCGCAGCAGAGTGCAAAACTCAAATGAATCGACATACAAGGGAGAATGCCGAATGGATGTTCGCGCCGCTGTTGCCACGCAAGCTGGCAAACCGCTTGAAATCATGACAGTGCAACTCGAAGGCCCCAAGGCTGGCGAAGTTCTCATTGAAGTGAAAGCCACAGGCATTTGCCACACCGATGATTTCACCCTGTCTGGTGCAGATCCTGAAGGCCTGTTTCCGGCCATTCTTGGCCACGAAGGTGCGGGTATTGTTGTTGATGTCGGCCCGGGCGTGACATCCGTGAAGAAGGGTGATCACGTGATTCCGCTCTACACGCCAGAATGCCGCGAATGCTATTCGTGCCTGTCACGTAAAACCAATCTTTGCACCGCCATTCGCTCTACGCAGGGTCAAGGCTTGATGCCAGATGGAACATCACGTTTTTCCATCGGCAAGGATAAAATTCATCACTATATGGGTTGCTCGACCTTTGCCAATTTCACGGTTCTGCCCGAAATTGCGCTCGCCAAGGTGAATCCGGACGCCCCCTTCGATAAGATCTGTTACATCGGCTGCGGCGTGACCACCGGCATAGGTGCTGTGATCAACACCGCCAAGGTTGAAATTGGTGCCACAGCCATTGTCTTCGGTCTGGGCGGCATTGGTCTGAATGTGCTTCAAGGCTTACGCCTTGCAGGCGCAGACATGATTATCGGCGTTGATATCAACAACGACCGCAAAGCCTGGGGCGAAAAATTCGGCATGACGCATTTCGTCAATCCGAAGGAAGTCGAAGGCGATATCGTTGCCTACCTCGTCAACATGACGAAGCGCAATGGCGATTTGATTGGCGGTGCGGATTACACCTTTGATTGCACCGGCAACACCAAGGTTATGCGTCAGGCGCTGGAAGCCTCCCACCGCGGCTGGGGTAAGTCGGTTATCATTGGCGTTGCAGGTGCTGGACAGGAAATCTCCACCCGGCCATTCCAGTTGGTGACCGGACGCAACTGGATGGGCACGGCCTTTGGCGGTGCGCGCGGCCGCACGGACGTTCCCAAGATCGTCGATTGGTACATGGATGGAAAAATCATCATCGATCCTATGATCACCCACACAATGCCTTTGGAAGATATCAACAAAGGCTTTGAGCTGATGCACAAGGGCGAAAGCATCCGCAGCGTGGTTCTCTATTGATGGCAGACCTGCCCTATGCGGTTGATGTGCGGAGAATGGAACAATTCTCCGCAAAGGAACTTTACGCGCTGTTGAAGATGCGCGTCGATGTCTTTGTGGTGGAGCAGAAATGCCCCTACCCGGAGCTGGACAGCAAGGACATTGGTGCTTTGCACCTGCGGCTTTTGAATGGTGATGACCTCATCGCCAGCGCTCGAATTTTGCCACCAACAGACCCCACTGGCCCGGTCAAGATCGGACGGGTGGTGGTGTCGCCTTCCCATAGAGGCAAACGCCTTGGTGATGCGTTGATGCGCGAAGCCATTTTGGTGTGCGAACAGCAGTTTTCGGCCAATGCCATGGCACTCTCGGCGCAAAGCCACCTGCAATTGTTCTACCACTCCTTTGGTTTTTTGCCCGTATCAGCTGAATATCTTGATGATGGCATTCCGCACATCGACATGGTGCGTCCCGTATTGATCGGCAGGGCATGATCCGATGATTTATGTCGATGCCGACGCTTGCCCGGTCAAGGCCGAAATTCTTAAAGTCGCGGAGAGGCACAATTTTCCGGTGACATTCGTGGCCAATTCCGGTTTGCGCCCATCACGTGATCCCATGGTCACCAACGTCATTGTTTCCAACGGCTTCGATGCTGCTGATGACTGGATTGCCGAACGCTGCGGCACGGGCGACATTGTCATTACGGCTGACGTTCCGTTGGCCGGGCGCTGTGTTGCCTCAGGTGCCTTGGTCACGGGACCAACAGGCCGCGTCTTTGACGAAACCAACATCGGCATGGCAACCGCAATGCGTGATCTGGGCGCGCATTTGCGTGAAACCGGAGAGAGCAAAGGCTACAACGCCGCCTTCAGCCCCCGTGACCGTTCGCAATTTCTGGAAACCATGGAGCGGCTTTGCCGCCGCAGCAAGGCAACACCCGCATGACGGCCAGAAAGAAGAAGCCGGTTTTGCTTAGCCTGCGTCGCCATCGCCATAGTCCTTTTTATGCAGCCGGTCTGCTGGGTTTGCTGAGTCTGCCGGTGTTTCTGTTGATCAAGCCGGAGCTTGCGATTGAGTCCTCGGCCATCGTTTTTTTCATGCTCTATTTGGGCCTGATGATCAAACGCATACCAACCATCACCGCCCAGCGCCTGAAAACCAGTCCGCAGCGCGATGATGGACCGGCCATCGTCATCCCCCTCGTCAGCCTTCTGGCCATCATCGCGGCGGTGATTGGCCTGTTCAATGCGCTGAACAAAGGGGCAGCGCATAGCACGCTGGAAGTATCGCTGGCTTTTATTTCCGTCATCGGCGGCTGGTTCACCATTCATACCATGTTCGCCATGCATTATGCCCATCGCTACTGGCAATATTACACGGCTGAAGAAGGTGTGGGGCCGCGTCGTGGATTGGGCTTTCCGGAAACAGAAGAGCCGGGCGGCTATGAATTTCTCTACTTTTCCTTCGTCATCGGTATGACAGCCCAAACATCCGACGTTTCTGTGACCACCACGGACATGCGCCGGATCAATCTCGCCCACTCGGTTGTTTCCTTCTTCTTCAACACGGTTCTGGTCGCCGCCGCGGTCAATGCTGTTATATCCATGGCTGGATAGCCATTCGCAGGAGAGTTCCATGAAAATCCTTTTCCAGAACACCGCATTTGGCGGGATGCAGGGCGTGTTCGCCCACGAATCCACCACATGCAAGACCGAAATGACCTTCGCCGTATTCGTGCCGCCCCAGGCCATTGTGGAAAAACGCCCGGTGTTGTGGTATCTGTCCGGCATCACCTGCACCCACGCCAATGTGATGGAAAAGGGCGAATACCGCCGCCTAGCCGCGGAGCTTGGCCTGATCATTGTCTGCCCAGACACCAGCCCGCGCGGCAATGACGTGCCGGATGAGCTGACCAACTGGAAAATGGGCAAGGGCGCGGGCATGTATCTCAATGCCACCGAGACTCCATGGTCCGAACATTTCCAAATGTACAGCTATATCACCGAAGAGCTGCCTGCCTTGATCGGCGAGCAATTTCGGGCCGATATGGATCGTCAGGGCATTTTTGGCCATTCCATGGGCGGACATGGCGCAATGACCATTGCCCTGAAACACCCCGAACGCTTCAAGAGCTGCTCAGCCTTCGCCCCTATCGTCAGCCCGTTGAAAGCGGATTGGACACAGGATGCGTTTGAAAAATATCTCGGACCAGATCGCGCCGCATGGCGGCAATATGATGCCTGTGCCTTGATTGAAGACGGCGCACGATTCCCGGAGTTTCTGGTGGATCAAGGCAAAGCCGACAGCTTTCTGGAAACCGGCCTGATGCCATGGCTGTTGGAAGATGCCATCAAAGACAAAGACATTGGCCTAACGCTGCGCCAGCATGAGCGCTACGATCATTCCTACTACTTCATCTCCAGCTTTATGGATGACCACCTGCGCTGGCACGCTGACCGGCTGTAAGGCGCTTAGAGCCTGTCAGGTTCAGATTGAACCACAGTACACGACGCAAATGTTTCTGGGCTGCAAAAACCCCTCCCCAACCCTCCCCACAAGGGGGTTGGGGAGTTTTTTTTGATTGCGTCGTGTACTCTGAGATTGAACCAGAGTACACGACGCA
>DNPN01000249.1:0-18644 GCA_003501385.1 Rhizobium sp.
CGCCTTCCAGCATCCGGTCCACCGGAATACCTGTCCAGCGCGAGACGATATGGGCGATATTGTCTGGCGTCACCACTTCCTGCACCATGCTGGCATGGCCGGAATTATCATGGGCTTCGGCATCGACAATCTTCTTTTCCAGATCGGGAATGAAGCCATAGGCCAATTCACCCGCACGTTGGAATTCACCCTTGCGCTGGGCAATGGCCAGATCGTTGCGGGCTTCATCCAGTTGACGCTTCAAATCGGCGGCAAGGCCAAGCTTTTGCTTTTCTGCCTGCCAGCGAGCAGTCAGGGCATCGGCTTCCTCTTCAATTGAAGTCAGCTCCGCTTCCAGCCGCGCCAACCGATCAATCGAGGATGCATCGGTTTCCTTTTTCAGGGCCTCGCGTTCGATTTTCAGCTGCATGATCCGGCGATCCAGCTCATCCAGCTCTTCCGGCTTGGAATCCACCTGCATTCTAAGACGAGATGCGGCCTCGTCCATCAGGTCAATGGCTTTATCGGGCAGGAAACGGTCGGTGATGTAGCGGTTTGACAGGGTTGCCGCCGCCACCAGAGCCGAATCCGAAATACGCACCTTATGGTGCTGCTCGTATTTCTCCTTCAAGCCGCGCAGAATGGAGATCGTATCCTCCACCGTCGGCTCATCCACTGTGACCGGCTGGAAGCGACGGGCCAGAGCCGGGTCTTTTTCCACGTGCTTGCGATATTCATCCAATGTTGTGGCACCCACGCAATGCAACTCACCACGGGCAAGGGCAGGCTTGAGCAGATTGGATGCATCCATCGCCCCATCGGCTTTACCCGCACCCACCAGCGTGTGCATTTCATCGATAAACAGGATGATCTCGCCGTTTTCCGATTGAACTTCATTGAGAACCGCCTTCAGGCGTTCCTCGAATTCACCACGATATTTGGCACCGGCAATCAAGGCACCCATATCCAGCGCCATCAATTTCTTGTCTTTCAGGCTCTCCGGCACGTCGCCATTGACGATACGCAGGGCCAAACCTTCGGCAATCGCGGTTTTACCCACACCCGGCTCACCAATCAGCACAGGATTGTTCTTGGTGCGGCGTGACAGAACCTGAATGGTGCGACGGATTTCATCATCACGGCCAATCACCGGATCAAGCCGACCTTCGCGGGCTTCCGCCGTCAAATCGCGTGCATATTTCTTCAGCGCATCAAAGCCTTGTTCCGCATTGGCACTATCGGCAGTGCGGCCCTTGCGGACATCATTGATGACCTGATTCAGCGCATTGGCCGTCACGCCACCCTTTTTCAGACTGGCCGAGGTGGTGGCTGATGTTTCAATGGCCAGCGCCAACAGCAAGCGCTCGACAGTGACAAAACTGTCGCCTGCTTTCTTGGCCGCGTCTTCGGCTGTGGTGCAGACTTTTGCCAAAGGTTGGGCCAGATAGACCTGTCCATTGCCGCCAGACACTTTTGGCAATTTACCAAGCGCCACATCATTGGCAAGGCGGACCTCTTTCGGGTCGCCACCAGCGCGGCTGATGAGAGACGAGGCCATACCCTGCTCATCATCCAGCAGCACTTTCAATACATGTTCAGGCGCAAATTGCTGATGCCCTTCCGACAGGGCATAGGTCTGGGCCGACTGCAAAAAGCCGCGCACCCGCTCGGAATATTTTTCAATGTTCATCGTCGCTCTCCGTTCTCCAAACCGCCCGTATCGGCGCAGTTTGGCTGTTGAGGATTAAGACCCCCTTATCAAGGCAGGCCCGCAGAAGGAAACCGGAACGGCTTCTTTTGTTTCTGTTGAGCTTGATATGGGGAGCGTTTTTTCGCCTTTAAAGAGCAGGCTAACGCAAAAAATCAGGACTGACTTGATCAAGCGCAAATCCACGTCAACAAGCGTGTTCAAATACAAAACAGCGCAGCCTGTCTTTCGAACGGGCCGCGCTGTGTAAAGGCTTATTGCTTGTTCCCGAAGGACATTTTAGTCCGACGAGACTGTTTCCAGTCCGGCAGGCTCACCACCCTCAGGGGCGGCATCGCCACCTTCTGCTGCCGCATCACCATCCGTGCGACGCGGACGGCGTGGGCGTGTGGCTGCGGCACGGCGAGGACGTGCGACGCGCTCCTTCTTGCCAGCTTCTGCCTGCTGCGCCACTTCCTCGGCAGCAACGGCTGCTTCTACCGGCGTGTTTTCAATGATCGGCTGCGGACCGCTTCCGGCAATTTCCACCTCAGCCAAAGGCTGCGGCTGAATTTGCGGCTGCTGCGGACGCGGCTGATGCTGCGGGCGTGGCTGATGCTGCGGACGCTGATGCTGCTGCGGGCGCGGCTGGCGTGGCTGCTGCGGCGCTTCCGGTGCATTGTGCGGGCCGCGCTCCATGACGATGTCCTGATCGTCGCCATCACCATCATTATCGACATCATTGTCGGTATCGGAATTGTCGCGATCATTGTAATCGCGGTCATCGCGCTGCACGCGCTCCTGCATCTGAGCTTGGGCCGATGCAATGATACGATTGTAATGTTCTGCGTGCTGAAGATAGTTTTCGGCCATAACCCGGTCGCCGGAGCTTTGCGCATCACGGGCAAGGGTCATGTATTTTTCAGCAATATGCTGCGCAGTGCCGCGAATTTTTACATCCGGGCCAGAGCTGTCATAGCTGCGTGTGAGCGGATTTCCGCCTTTGCGATTGAAGTTATTGTTGTTGCCGTTGCTGCCACCGCCGCCACTGCCATTGCTACGCCCCCGACTGCGCTTGTTTTGCTGTCCTGGCCTCATCGATTACTCACCTGATTTCTGTCTTGCTGATATGAGGGCGACGCGACCTGCCCGGTAAAACCCGAACTCAGGCTGCACGTGCCACGGTGCCTATTGCGCCATCGCACCATTCTGCCGCTGGTGAACATTAAATTATCTGATCCACGCACCGAGATCACTTCGCGCCGCGAACCTTTCCGAAGAAAGCAGTGTTCGAGGTCGGCCCAGACCCAAACGAATCTCTGTTCGTTTCCTGCTGCCCGGTGTGTGCCAGCAACCTATCTCGCTTCTTTGTGAAAACCAAGCCTTTTCTTTGCCGAATATAAACTTCCTTGAAGGCTTACAAGGTGCCTCTGCGGAAATCACAGCAAACCTATCATTTAAAAGAGAAATTACCATCTTATATCAAGTAGAGATAGGCAAATCCAGCCGGAAAATCAACGCTCGATCCTGCCCTCCGTGATCACGACTTGCATCAACAAGTGTAAATCCGTGCGCAAGAAAAAGCGCTGTCACTGTCTCATTCTGATCATAGCCGATCTCCAGACCGACCAGACCACCGGGCTGCAAATGGGCGCAAGCGCCCGCTGCAATGGCGCGATAGGCGTCCAAACCATCGGCTCCGCCATCCAGCGCGGCCATCGGGTCAAACAGGCGAACCTCCGGCGAAAGCTCATCAATCACTGCACTGTTGATATAGGGTGGGTTTGACACAATCATGTCAAACCGGCCCGTCACAGCGCTATACCAATCGCTGCGCAGGGTTTGAAATCGCTCTTGCAGACCGTGGCGCGCAGCATTGTCGCTTGCTGTTGCCAAGGCCTCATTTGAAATGTCGGTGGCAAGTGCCGTGGCCCCCTCGCATTCTTGCAAAAGTGCCAAAGCAATCGCGCCTGTGCCAGTGCCCATATCCAGAAACCGCGCATCACCTTTGGCAGCAACGATAGAGTGCAGATGCGGCAAAAGCCGCTCCACCAGAATTTCCGTATCCGGGCGCGGCTCCAGCGTGGCCGATGAGAGCGCAAGATCAAGGCCATAGAAGGCCCGATGCCCCAAAATCCGATGCACTGGCTCATGGTTCAGACGCCTTTGCACGGCAGAATTGATCAGCGTGATCTCATCATGGGTCAAAACCCGGTTATCGTGAACCAGCATATCGGTCATCGACAGGTGCAAAAGTCCGGCAATCAAGGTTCGCGCATCGCCCGCTGCATCATCAAGAGTGGCAGCACTGAACTGACGCCGTGCCGCCAACAGTGCATCGCGCAAGCTTAACCCATCCGTCATCCGACGTTTTCACCCAATTGCGCCAATTGCCCTGCCTGATAATCATTGATCAGTGCATCAACCACTTCGTCGATTTCGCCCATCATCATCCGGTCCAGCTTGTAGAGCGTCAGATTGATCCGGTGATCGGTCACGCGCCCTTGCGGGAAATTATAGGTGCGAATGCGCTCCGAGCGATCGCCCGACCCCACCTGACTTTTGCGATCAGCTGAACGCTCAAGGTCGGCGCGCTGGCGCTCCATATCAAACAGGCGCGAGCGCAACACCTGCATGGCTTTGGCGCGGTTCTGGTGCTGGGATTTTTCCGAACTGGTCACCACCAGACCGGTTGGCAAATGGGTGATTCGCACAGCCGAGTCGGTGGTGTTAACGTGCTGGCCACCAGCACCGGACGAACGCATGGTATCAATGCGAATATCTTCGGCACGCACTTCAATATCGATATCTTCCGCTTCCGGCAGCACCGCCACAGTGGCGGCAGAGGTGTGGATGCGCCCTTGCGTTTCCGTATCCGGCACGCGCTGCACCCGGTGAACGCCGGATTCAAACTTCAGCTTGGAAAACACGCCCCGGCCAGACACGGTGGCAATGATTTCCTTGAAACCACCCGCGTCACCCTCGCTGGCCGACAAAACCTCGACCTTCCAGCCCTTGCCACTGGCAAAACGCTCGTACATACGAAACAGATCGCCAGCAAACAGCGCCGCTTCCGAGCCGCCCGTGCCGGCGCGAATTTCCAGAATGGCGCTTTTTTCGTCGGCGGCATCCTTGGGCAGAAGCTGGATCTGGATTTCCTTTTCCAAACCTTCCAGCCGCGCTTCAACATCCGGCAGCTCCATCTCTGCCAGTTCACGCATCTCGCGATCCGTCGTCTTGTCGTTCAGCAGTGCTTTAAGATCAGCCACTTCGCGCTCAGCCAAACCATAGGCTGAGATGGCTTTCACCACCGGCTGCAATTCGGAATATTCCGAGGCCAGTTTCACATACACATCAGCGGCAGGCCCCGCAGACATGCGCGCCTCGATCTCACCAAAGCGGCGCTCAAGTTCGCGCATTTTATCAACAGGAAGCTTCGCCACCCTTCACCCCATACTCTCAACCGTGATGCCGAGCTTTCAGCAAAAACATCCCGAACACACACAGAAAACAGACTGATGCGGCGCGCATCAGTCTGTATCACATCCAAAAATCATTCAATCAAACAGGCACGCCGTTTTGCTCGGCAAAGCGCAGCAAGAAACCGCGAACCGACTCGGTTGGATGAACCTCATCCAGCAGCGCGTTCAACTCAGCCGACAATTTGGCAATATCCAGCTGCAACAGCATGGCTTTCACCGGGCCAATCGCCGTTGGCGACATCGACACGGAACGAAGCCCAATGCCAAACAAGGCCATCGACGAAAGCGGCTTGCCCGCCATCTCGCCGCACAGTGTCAGCGGCGTATCATGCCGATCTGCCGCACGCACGATATCGCGCAAGATCCGCAAAAAAGGCCGACCGAGAAGATCAAACCGATCCGCAACCCGCGCATTGCCACGATCCACCGCCATGGAGAACTGGAAAAGATCGTTGGAGCCAATGGAGACAAAATCCACCTGCTGCATCAGCTCATCCAGCTGCCACAGCAAGGCAGGCACTTCCAGCATCACCCCAAATTGCAAACGGCGCGGCAGGCCATGGCCAAATTTGGACAGGTGCTGCACTTCCTTTTGCAACAATTCGCGCGCTGCCCGCACTTCCGCCACTTCAGTGATCATCGGCAGCATCATTTTCAGCTCGCCACCCGCCGCAGCTTTCAAAAGCGCGCGCATTTGGGTGCGCAACAGGCCGGGCCGATCCAGTGACAGGCGGATAGCCCGCCAGCCAAGCGCCGGATTTTCCTCTTCATGGCTGCGGAAATAGGGCAGAACCTTATCGCCACCAATGTCCAGCGTGCGGAACGTCACCGGCAAGCCCTTGGCCTGCTTCAAAACATTGCGGTAAAGCCCTTCCTGTTCCTCGGCTTTCGGCATGGTCGAGGCGATCATGAACTGCAATTCGGTGCGGAACAGGCCAATGCCCTCAGCACCCGATTCGGCTAGCTGCGGCAGATCGACCATCAAACCGGCATTCATCTGCAATTTGATGTGCTGGCCATCCTTACTGAGAGGCTCCACATCGCGAAGGGCGCGGAATTGCTCCTGCCTGCGCGCGCGCAGCTTAACCTTTTCTTCATAGGCCACCTGCAAATCGACCATCGGACGCAGGTGAACCTGTCCGTCATCGCCATCAATGATGACTGGATCACCATTTTCCGCCAAGGCTACAACACCGGATGCCTGCCCAACCACGGCAATGCCCATGGCACGAGCCACAATCACCACATGGCTGGTGACTGCGCCTTCTTCCAGCACCAGACCGCGAATATTCTGACGCGGATAATCCAGCAATTCGGCAGCGCCCATGGCACGGGCAAAAATCACCGCATCGGTTGGGAAACTATCGGTGCCACGGCCCGAAAAGCCGGTCAATTGCCGCAAAAGGCGATTGGCCAGATCGTCAAAATCATGCATCCGCTCGCGCATATACGGATCGGTCAGGCGCATCATCCGCGCCTTGGTGTCGCTTTGCACCTTTTCAACTGCGGCTTCCGCGGTCAAACCGTTGCGAATCGCCTCTTCCATCCGCCGTACCCAGCCCTGATCATGGGCAAACATGCGGTAGGTTTCCAACACGTCGCGGTGCTCGCCTTCCATGGCAATTTCGCGGCGCGATAACATGTCATCGATGGAAATGCGCAGCGAGCCAAGCGCCTCGGCCATGCGCTGAATTTCAGTATCGGTGTCCTCGTTCAACAGATTGGTCACGACAATGCGCGGCTCATGCAGCACAACATGGCCAAGGCCAATGCCTTCGCTGTAGCTGTCGCCCTGAATCGTCACCGCCCGCGTCAGGTCCAGTTCCAGACCCGGCCGGGTGATCTTTTTCAAATCGCCCGTGGCAATCATTTCGGCCAATACCATGGCCGTGGTTTCCAGCGCTTCAAGCTCGTCTTCCCTGTAGTTCCGTTGTGCCTTGTTCTGCACGACAAGAACGCCAAGACTACGGCCAGCGCGCAAGATCGGCACACCAAGGAAAGAATTATAAATTTCTTCCCCGGTTTCAGGCAGATAACGGAATGCGGGATGCGCCTGCGCATCGGTCAAATTCAGCGGCTGGGCGGAAGCCGCGATGGTGCCGACAAGGCCTTGCCCCATTTTCAACTGCGCCAAATGCACGGCATCGGGATTGAGGCCCTCAGTCGCGTAAAGCTCCAGCACGCTGTCGGAGCGCAACACATAGACAGAACACACCTCGGCGACCATGTTGCTCGCAATTTGGCGAACGATACGGTCAAGGCGGTCCTGTGGCTCAAGAGGCTCCGCCATGATTTCGCGAAGCCGCTTGAGGAGGACGCGTGGACCTGCAGAAAGGTCTCTCATCGCGTGCATGCTCCCGATATAAACAACCTGCCGGCGAGATGCCGACAGTGATGATCATTATAGGTGGCAAATTCCCACCGGTTGATCAAGCCTTATCGAGGCCGTAGCAAGAATGCAAAGTGCGAACTGCCAATTCTGCATAAGGACCGTCGATCAGAATGGAAATCTTGATCTCGGACGTGGTGATCGCCTTGATGTTAATTCCCTTTTCCGCCAGCGCCCGGAAGGCGGTTGCGGCAACACCTGCATGGCTGCGCATGCCAATGCCGATCACCGACACCTTCACAAGGCCTTTTTCGCTCTGAATCACATCAAAGCCGATCTTGTCCTTGTTATCGCCCAGCACGGACAGTGACTTGTCGATATCACCAGACGGAACCGTAAAGGTCATGTCGGTCTTGGAGCCATCTTCAGAAATATTCTGAACAATCATATCGACATTGATATGCGATTCGGCTAACGGGCCAAAAATGGCGGCGGATACGCCCGGACGGTCGGCCAAGCGACGCAGCGAAATCTGGGCTTCATCCTTGGCATAGGCAATGCCGGTTACAACTTCCTGTTCCACGATCTCTTCCTCATCGCAAATCAACGTTCCGGGCGGGTTCAACAGATCGCCCATGCCCGGAGCATCGGGATCTTCGAAGCTTGAACGCACGAATGTGCGCACTTTATGCACCATGGCCAATTCGACGGACCGAACCTGCAACACCTTGGCACCCAGCGACGCCATTTCCAGCATTTCTTCAAAGGCTACCTTTTTCAGGCGGCGTGCCTTGGGCTCAATGCGGGGGTCTGTGGTGTAGACACCATCAACGTCGGTGTAGATATCGCAACGGTCAGCCTTGACGGCAGCGGCGATAGCCACCGCAGATGTATCGGAGCCACCACGGCCAAGCGTGGCAATGCGGTTATCCGGGCCAATGCCTTGAAAACCAGCAACAACCGCCACCTGACCTTCGCCCATGCGGCGAATGATGTCGGAGCCGTCAATCTCCTGAATCCGCGCCGCGCCATGGGCGTTATCGGTCTTGATGGCAATCTGCCAGCCCTGCCAGGAGCGGGCATTGATGCCCAGAGACTGCAACGCAATGGCCAGCAGACCAGAAGTCACCTGCTCACCCGATGCCACGATCGCATCATATTCGCGGGCGTCATAGAAGGGCGAAGCTGCACCGGCAACCTTGGGCATGTTCTGCACCCAGTCCACCAGCTCGTTGGTCTTTCCGGACATGGCCGAAACCACGACAGCCACCTCGTGACCCGCATCGACTTCACGTTTCACATGTCGCGCCACATTGTGAATACGTTCCAGATTGGCGACGGAGGTTCCGCCGAATTTCATCACAATACGTGCCATGGCCTTGACTGTTTCGACCTCATCAATATGCCGCAAACTTCGGCTGAAATGAATTTGCTGCCGTTTTTCTCAAACGGCTGGCGGGCTTTTAGCCAATTCGGTGACACTGCGCAACACAAGTTCGCATGCCTTGGCATCACGGTCGCGCAAACGCTTTCGTCATCTTTTTAGCGTACGGCATTCAGCCACAATTTAGTAAGAAGGACACCGTTATAATACTTTGTCTTGACGAGACGACAAAAAACGGTTTCTCGAAGGCGAAGAGTAACAAAGCCGACAGAAATAATGGGAGGGTTGCATGGCAGCCGATGCGAAAACCGAAAACATGGAGAGCGATGACGCGCCGACCAGTTCCGGCTGGCGTGCCGCAATTGCAGACTATAGCCGCCCGATTGCCGCAGTCTTCATGTTGGGCATTTTTGTCGCTGTCGCCTATGCAATCTATCGCCTGACAGAAGAGGTCAGCTACGACGATGTCGTCGCAGCCATCGCGAAAACCGGTTACGATCAGATTGCGCTGGCCGTTTTCTTCACCGTCATGAGCTTTATCACCCTGTGCGTCTATGACTGGAACGCGCTTGAATTCATTGGCAAAAAAAGACCATTGCCCGAGGTGGCCCTGACGGCTTTCAGCGCCTACGCCGTTGGCAATGCCGCAGGCTTTGGCATGCTATCGGGTGGCGCCATCCGCTACCGCGCCTATTCGCGCGCGGGTCTGGCACCCGATGATATTGGCCGCATCATCGCCTTCGTCTCACTGTCTTTCATGCTTGGCCTCGCCGTTGTCACAGCGCTTTCGCTCATTCCGATGTCATCGGAAATCGCGCCCTTGCTCGGCATCGATGCCTTTGCCCTGAGAGTTATTGCCATAGCGGTACTGGTTGGCTTTGCCATTTTGATCATCATCGGCCAGCGTCGCAGCCTGACATTCGCGGGCGTGACCTTGAGTCTGGCCGATACGCCCACACTCTCTCGCCAGTTTCTGATCACAGTCGCAGATCTGGCGTTCTCCTGTTCTGTTGTCTATGCACTGTTGCCCACCGAAGCCGCCATTTCCTGGCCAGCCTTCTTTGCCATCTATTCCATCGCCATCGGCATTGGCGTCGCCAGCCATGTGCCGGGCGGCATCGGGGTGTTTGAAACCATCATCATCGCCTCGCTTGGCCCAACCACCAATATTGATGCCGTGCTGGCCTCGCTGGTGGTCTATCGCCTGATCTATTATGTGTTGCCGCTGATCATTGCCATCATTCTGGTGACCATCACGGAATTGCGGCACGTTTCTAAAATGCCAGCGCTGGCGGGTGTGGGAAGAACAGCAACCCGTATTTCCCCAGCCTTGCTTGGCGCGCTAACGTTTATCATGGGTGCCTTGCTGATTTTTTCCAGCGTGACGCCGACGCCCGAAAGCAATCTGGAAATTCTGGAAGGAATCGTACCGCTGTCCGTGGTGGAAAGCGCGCATTTCTTCTCCAGCCTTCTGGGACTGTTTCTTGTCATTGCCGCCCGTGGTCTGGTGCAACGTCTTGATGGTGCCTGGTGGGCAGCGGTGGTGGGTGCGTGCGTAGCGCTGGTTTTGTCCTTGCTGCGCGCTTTTGCGGTTTTCGAAGCGTCGGCACTGGCCATTCTGGTGGTGGGCTTGTTTGCCAGCAAGCGGCTGTTTGTGCGCCCGGCCTCGCTGTTTCGTCAGGTTCTGACATCGCCTTGGCTGACGGCTATCGCCCTGATCTGTATTTGCGCCTGCTTTATCCTGTTTTTCGTCTACCGTGATGTCAGCTACAGCCGGTCACTGTGGTGGGAGTTCGAATTTTCAGAAGAAGCGCCGCGGTCACTGCGCGCCATGCTCGGTCTGACGATTTTTTCCACGGCCCTTGCAGTTTTCAGCATGTTGCGTCCGGCAGCCCCTGCCGTGACCCCGTCGAGCAGTGAGGACATCGAACGCGCCGCCGAAATCGTCAAAAACTCGGATGTAGCCGATAGCAATCTGGTACGCACGGGTGACAAGGCCATTATGTTCTCGCCCGATGGCAGCGCGTTTTTGATGTATGGCAAGCAAGGCCGCTCATGGATTGCTTTTCTGGACCCGGTTGGCCCCAAGAAAGCCCGCGACGAGCTTGTCTGGCAGTTTGTGGAAGAGGCCCGCACAGCAGGCTGTCGCGCCGTGTTCTATCAGGCGTCGCCATCACTGTTGCCAGCCATTGCCGATGCGGGCCTGCAGGCCTTCAAGCTGGGCGAACTGGCCGAGGTTGATCTGTCTCGCTTTGATCTGAAGGGCGGCAAATGGGCCAATCTTCGCCAGTCCGGCACCAAGGCCGAGCGCGAGGGCCTCAGCTTTGAGATTATCCCCACCGAAGGTGTTGCCCCGATTCTGGAAGATCTGCGGTCTGTCTCCAACAGCTGGCTGGCCGAGCATCGCGCCAAGGAAAAAGGCTTTTCTCTAGGAGCCTTTACGGATGACTATATCCTGAGCCAGCCGGTGATCGTGCTTCGGTTCGAAGGCAAGATCGTGGCCTTTGCCAATGTCATGGTGACAGACACCAAGGCAGATGCCTCCATTGACCTCATGCGGTTCTCGCCAGAGGCACCCAAGGGTGCCATGGACTTTCTGTTTGTCAGCCTGCTGGCTCAGCTTCGCAACGAAGGCTACCGACATTTCAATCTCGGGATGGCTCCGCTCTCCGGCCTGTCGCGCCGCGAGGTCGCCCCGGTTTGGGATCGCATCGCCAATACATTCTATGAGCATGGCGAGCGTTTCTACAATTTCAAAGGGCTTCGCGCTTTCAAATCCAAGTTTCACCCTGAGTGGCAACCGCGTTATCTGGCCGTTTCTGGCGGCTTGAGCCCGGTGATTGCGCTTCTGGATGCAACTCTTCTGATCGGTGGCGGGCTGAAAGGCGTGGTAAAGAAATGAGAATAGCAGCAAAAACAGCACTTCTCGCCTTAAGCTTGGTCAGCACGGTATCGCTGCATCCGGTGCTGGCGCAGGTTGGGCAAAATCCGCAAACCGCTCCAGCGGCTCCTAGCGCATCCACTGCGCCGAATACTGCTCCGGCGGTTGCTCCGGCACCTGCGGCGTCCAGCACCCCTGCCCCCGCGGCGTCCAATCCAGCTGTTGCGCCTGCCTCCGCGGCTCCGGCATCGCAGACGGTGAAAGCGCCAAACGGCACAGAATACGAAACCGGCACCATTCCTGATCCGGCCATCTCCATGCCCAATGGCAAGCCAAAATCCATCGTCTTCCTGCTTTCCGACAAGGATGGTTGGACAGACAAGATGAAGGCCGAAGCCGAGCGTCTGCGCGGCAAAGGCTCGATTGTTGTCGGCATTGATACGCCCAAATACCTGAAATCGCTTCAGGATGATTACAAGGCGTCGACGGACGAGGACAATTGCATCTACACCGTCTCCGACATCGAAGATCTGTCGCACCAGATCCAGCGCCAGTCTGGTGGCAATGATTACCTGCCGCCGCTGGTGGCAGGGATTGGCCAAGGCGGCACTCTGGCACTGGCCATTCTGGCGCAAACCCCCAACGCCACCATTGGCGAGACACTGGCCGTTGATCCCGGTGATGTCATTCCGCTGCCTGAGCAATTTTGCACCCCGGCGGAAAAGGTCAACAAGGATGGCGGTATTGTCTATGACCTGACCGATGGCGATCTACCCGATCCTGCCGTTGTGCGCTTTTCCACCACAGCGGATCCACTGGGCCGCGCCCATGTGGCGGAGTTGCTGAAGGAACATCCGGACATCAGCGTATCGGACTCGCAAAACGAGGCTTACGCAAGCCTCTCCGCTGGCATTGACGACATGATTGCCGCAAACGCCAAGGAAGCGGAACCGCTGGGGCTGCCGCTGACCTTGCTGGAAGTGGAAAAGCCTAAATTCGATACCTTGGCCATCATCTATTCCGGCGATGGCGGCTGGCGCGATATTGACAGTGAAATTGCCTCGAATTTTCAGGAAGAAGGTCTGCCCGTTATCGGCATCGATTCCCTTCGCTATTTCTGGTCAGAGCGCAAACCGCAAGACACAGCCGATGATTTGACCCGCATTATCAACACCTACACCAAGCGCTGGAAGGTCAAGCACGTGATGTTGGTGGGCTTTTCCTTTGGTGCAGACATCACCCCACCGGTTTACAATCTCCTGTCGGACAGTGTGAAGGCCAAGATCAATCAGGTCACGCTGCTGTCGATGTCGCATGCCTCAGATTTCGAGATCTCTGTCACCGGATGGCTGGGTGTGAAGGGCAAGGGCAAGGCGGGTGATCCCACCAAGGCCGTCTCCAAAATGCCTGCTGGCCTGGTACAATGCGTCTACGGCGTGGAAGATATTGAAGATGACGGCTGCCACAATCTGGACCCAACCAAGGTGGACATTGTCAAGCTTGAGGGTGGCCATCATTTTGACGGCGACTACGACGCCCTGTCCAAGCTGCTTGTGGATCGGTTGAGAACCAGAAAGATGGATTGAGCCCGCTCAATAGCCCACCATCGTAACCGAAGAATGATAGCAAAAGGGCCGCATTGAGCGGCCCTTTTTCGTGTTCAACGTGCGACGCAGGCTGGATCGCCCGGTGCGCAAGGCGGTGGTGGTGGTCTGCGCGGGTCACGATTTTGGCCCGGCGGCTGACCCTGCGGTGGACCACCAGGACGGCCATCAAACTGCGGTGGAGGACCGGGCCTAAAATCGCCACGCCGTGGGTCATGATCGCGCATCATCGGTGGTCCCCCGTCGCGGTGCGGAACAAACTGTGGCGGTGGACCATCCCGACGCCAGACTGGTGGTGGCGGCGGCGCACGACGCCAACGGTCGCGCTCGCGATAGAAGTCACGGCCCCGGTAATAGCGATC
Organism: Rhizobium sp.; assembly: GCA_003501385.1. GTDB lineage: Bacteria > Pseudomonadota > Alphaproteobacteria > Rhizobiales > Rhizobiaceae > Allorhizobium. The sequence continues at coordinate 13,709 of DNPN01000249.1, forward strand.
CCAGTAATTATCCACCCGGAAGGTCACGACCGGAATACCCAGCTGACCATAATAGTCTGGATCCACGTAGATGCGACGACTGGAATATTGTGTCTGCAGATAGCTGCCGGACATCCAGCCACGATAACCGGAAAAGCCGACATCACACCAGTTGGCCGATGACAGGCATCCGAAGATCTCGACGCGACTGCCAGCCGCAACAACCAGAACCGGCGGATATTGTGTGCTCGGCCCTGCCCTGAGATTAACATTGGCTGTCGAAATCGCTTGCGCGGCTTGCGCCATTGCAGGCAATGCAACAGCCATCACGCCCGCAAGTACAGTTCGGTAGAGTGGTTTCATTTTATATGCTCCTTGGCCGCCCCTGACCTTGGCTTTTCTTGGTCTTTCACCGCCCATCATTATCAACCTGTGCCGAATATCTGATCCGAACATCTCGTATGGGCGTTGCATACAGTGTTCAGGCAATAACGAGGGCTTTTTTGAGGCCAAATACAATTTTGCCGTGATCGCCCCACGCATCCTTGCCAGCAGGCCTCCAGCGCCCCACATGATATGAGACCAATCGAAGCAGCCATGCAGAAATAGGGCCATGCCTCTCGCAAACCCTTGACTTTCTCATCTGTTCGTCCGACCTCACCTCTCATATAGTCAGGAGACCCGCGATGAGCGACACCGCAAAAAGCACGATTGATCAGGTAGAAGTGGACCGTTTTTCCGCCATGGCAGCCGAGTGGTGGGACCCGACCGGCAAGTTCAAGCCATTGCATAAAATCAATCCTGTGCGGCTGGCCTATATTCGCGATAAGGTATCGGACAATTTCGGGCGTGATCCACGCGCGCACCAGCCTTTGAGCGGCCTGCGCATTCTGGATATCGGCTGCGGCGGTGGCCTTTTGTCCGAGCCCATCGCCCGCATGGGGGCCGATGTGCTGGGTGCCGATGCATCCGCCAAGAACATCGGCATTGCCGGCACCCACGCCGCCCAGACCGGCGTGAAGGTCGACTATCGCGCTATTACCGCCGAACAGCTGGCCGCAGACGGCGAGACATTTGATGTTGTGCTCAACATGGAAGTGGTCGAGCATGTGGCGGATGTGGAGTATTTCATCTCCACTTGCGCCTCGATGGTGCGCCCCGGCGGCATCATGCTGATTTCCACCATCAACCGCACGCTGAAAGCCGCAGCCCTTGCCATTGGTGCCTGCGAATATGTGTTGCGCTGGCTGCCTCGTGGCACCCATCAATATGAAAAGCTGGTGCGTCCGGAAGAGCTGGAAAAGCCCATTTTGGGTGCTGGCATGGAAGTGGTGGAAAAAACCGGGGTCTTCTTCAACCCCTTCCTCAATCAATGGAACCTATCGTCCGACACCGATGTCAATTACATGATGCTGACGCGCAGGCCAAAAGCAGATTGACCAAAGGCGGATTGAAAGCCTGAGAGGGGCTGATACCCCTCTCCAAAACTCAGTTCACATCATCCGGCAGCACCGGCAAAGGTGCCACCTCAATGCCCTCGTCAATCAAGGCATGCACTTCATCGGGCGTGGCATTGCCGATGATGCCGCGTGCTTGCGTCTCACCATAGTGAATCTTGCGGGCCTCTTCCGGGAAACGCTCGCCAACATCCTCGCTATTGGCCTTGACCTCGGCAATGGCCTCTTTCAGCTTGAGAAACGCTTCCCTCTGCACCTGATCAAACACTAGTTTCTGGCCTTCTTCCTTCTTGCGGGCCGTTGCCACAGAGGGTGCCATCAGGGTTTTGGAAATAGCGACCGACGAGCAGACAGGGCAGCTTAAAAAGCCGCTTTCCTTTTGCCGATCAAAATCGGCACTTTCAGAAAACCAGCCTTCGAATTCATGCCCATGGTCGCAGATCAGCGAATAGCGGATCAAACCGTCATCCCCCCTTTGGCAAGCGCTGGCAGGATATCGAGATTGAAATCACGGCCATTCTTGAGGTTGGGAATTTTCGCCCGTGATGCCTTCACGGCATCCAGATCAATCTCGGCCATCACCACGGCCTCGCCTGTGGCTGGCCCCTCTGCTAGAACCCGGCCCCAAGGGTCAATGATCAGCGAATGGCCATAGGTTTCGCGGCCATCTTCATGCAGGCCCGCTTGGGCGGCTGCAATCACAAAGGCTCCATTTTCAATGGCGCGGGCGCGCAGCAGCACATGCCAATGGGCCTCGCCGGTCTGGCGGGTGAAGGCGGCAGGAACGGTTAGAATTTCGGCACCGGCCATGGCTTCAGTGCGAAACAGCGAGGGAAAGCGCACATCGTAGCAAATGGCAAAACCCAGCTTGCCAAAGGGCAGGTTCACAACCCGGGCATCGTTACCCGGCTCATAAGCGGCACTTTCGCGCCAGCTTTCGCCGTTGTCGAGATCCACGTCGAACATGTGGATCTTGTCATAGGTGCAAATCCGCCGGCCATCGGGGCCAAATACAAAGCCACGGTTGGCAATCTTGCCATCCGGGCGGGCAATGGCGGTAGAGCCGACATGCACGTGAATGTTCAGCTCACTTGCGAGGCTTGCGGCGGCGCTGGCAATCAGATCGCCGTCGTCATCGCGCAAAATGGCGCGGAGTGCCGCACGGTCGCGCATCAAGGCCCCTGTCATTTCCGGCGTCTGCACGTAAACAGCGCCCTCGGAAGCAGCCTGCCGGGCCAACCGAGCCATGGTCGCGGCATTTTTCTCCGGGTCCATGCCAGAGCACATTTGCAGCGCTGCAACTTTAATGGTCATGGTTGTTCCTCAGTTTGCCAGCATCGGGTCCAGCTTGGCAGCCCGATCCAGCCCATGCAAGTCATCACAGCCGCCAATATGGGTACCGTTGATAAAGATTTGCGGAAAGGTGGAGCCGCCGGATTTTTCAATCATTTCCTGCCGCAATTGCGCATTGCCGGTGGCATCAATTTCGGTGAAATCGACGCCCTTGGATGTCAAAAGCGCCTTGGCGCGGCTGCAATAGCCACAACCCTGTCGCGTGTAGATGGTTACAGATGCCATGTTGGTCTCCGGTTTATCTCGCATCAAAACTGGTCAAACGTTTAAGCTGATATAGTATCAGCCAAGGCCATTGCAAAGGTCAAAACGGTAACCTCTGCCGCCCCCGCGCGCTTCAAGGCGCGGCTTGCGGCATTGACGGTGGCACCGGTGGTGTAAACATCATCAATCAACACCAGCCTGCGGCCCAAAACCTCATCACGCCTGCGCTCCAGCACCTTGAAGGCACCCTTCACGTTCTCCGCCCTGCCCTTGGCAGTCAGACCCACCTGTTTCTGGGTTCGCTTCACGCGCACCAACACGCTGGACACCATCGGCTTGCCGGACAGCAAAGAGAGCGACCGGCCCAACTCTGCCGATTGATTATATTGGCGCGAAAACAACCGCCAGCGATGCAGCGGCACCGGCACAATGGCATCCGCCTCTGCCATTGCTTCCTTTCCTGCCCGCAGCATCCAGCGCGCCATCATGGGGGCCAGATCGGTGCGATCCCCATATTTCAGCCGATGCACCAGATCGCGCACCGCACCATCATGAGTCGCCACCGACCGCAGCCGATCAAACGGCGGTGGATCGGCAATAGCTTCGGCACTGAGCATGCCCGGCCCCGGATCATAGCTGAAGGGCAGACCCAGCACCTCACAATAGGGCCGCTCAATAAAGCGCACACTGCGCCAGCAATTGGCGCACAGCCCACCATGTCCGGCAATCGGCAAGCCGCAGGTGGCGCAAGCGGGGGGATAGATCACGTCACGCAGTGAGCGCGCAAAATGCCGGGCGCGATGCTGCCCGCCTTGCAAAAGGTCACGCCATCTAATGTTGTGCCGCCAATTGATCTCCATCGGCGCAATAGAGCAAAGGGACCGATTTTGCGCAACCAACTTTCTTTCTCCCAACGGCTGGCCTATATCCAGACCCCACACGGATAAGGACATTCCCCATGGAACAGCTTTTTGATCCCGCGCTGATCGCCCGCAATCGCGAACACGCAGCCGGGCGCGCGCAATCCGACGCAGGCTTTTTGCTCGATATTGTCGCAGCGGAATTGTCCGAGCGTCTGGCCGTGGTGGAGCGGCAGTTTGAACAGGCGGTTGAGCTGCATGGAATGGATGGCCGCACGGCTGCGGCCTGTGTTGAGACGGGGCGCATTCAAAACATCAGCCGCGTGGAAACAAGTGCAGGCTTTGCCAAGCCGGGTGAAACCATCACCCCCTCGCCGATTGAGCATCTGCCACTGGCAGAACAATCGACCAATCTGCTGCTATCACCCATGGCGCTGCATCTGGCCAATGACATGCCAGGGCTTTTGATTCAGATGCGCCGCGCCCTGAAAGCCGATGGCCTGTTGCTGGCGGCTGTGCCGGGTGCTGGCACGCTCGCGGAATTGCGCGATGTTTTGCTAGCAACCGAGGTGGAATTCAGCGGCGGAGCAAGCCCGCGCGTTATGCCCTTTGCCGATGTGCGCGACATGGGCAGCCTGTTGCAGCGTGCAGGCTTTGCCCTGCCGGTGGTGGACACCGAGGACTATACGGTTCGCTATGATTCGATTTTTCCGCTGATGCGCGATCTGAAGGCCATGGGCATGGCCAATCCGTTGATGGCGAGAAGCCGCAAACCCTTGAACCGCAGCTTCTTCATGCGCGCCGCCGAACTTTATGCAGAACGTTACAGCGATGCCGATGGCCGCATCCGCGCCACCTTCTCCATCATTTACATCTCTGGCTGGGCACCGCATGAAAGCCAGCCCAAGCCGTTGAAGCGCGGATCAGCTCGCGTCAGCCTTGCTGACACCCTGAAAGCAATTGAGGAAAACAGCTAGAGTCTGTCTGGTTCATATTGAACCAGACAGACTCTAAAGCGGATCGCAATGAATAGGATTCACTGCGACCCGCTTTAGCTCTTATTTTGTCGCATGTACGTTATCG
>DNPN01000249.1:18863-26111 GCA_003501385.1 Rhizobium sp.
CGCTTTAGCTCTTATTTTGTCGCATGTACGTTATCGTTTCATTGAGGACAATGAAACGCGACATGCTTTAGCTGTTCTTTTTTTCGTTTGTCTTTTCGGGAAAACCGGATTCCACTTTTCCCTGACAAACTCTCATCAACAACCACCATCACCGCTGGCTGCGCCGACGATGCACACCGATCCCGGTGTTTCTTGCAGGATGCTGCGGCGAATGGTGTAGCGCTTGCCACCGTCGCGCTGGGCGGGGATGGAGCCTGTTGCCATGGTGTCCAGCATGTCGGGCTGAGAGGCAAGTTGCGTTGAGCTGCTATGGTCCGACAACATCGGCGTCAGCACCAGTGACACGGCGACGGCGGCCACGGCAAACAGCAGGGCAACATTCACCGCCCCGACCCGACCGGATCTGGAAGCCGCACGTCGCGACTGCCGAACGTCCTTTCCAAAATCCTTGTTTGTCATAACCAACCCCAAAACGCTCTCCTGCACTCGCTGCACCGCTTTGCAAGAGACCAGTTTTAAACCTCAACACGCAAGCGAATCAGTTCCCATAAAGGAACTTAACAAAACTATACGGGTAAGAATGCAGTCATGAAGCTTAACACTCTGTTAAACTTGCCCCAAAAGGCCACAAAACAACGAAATCCACACCCATAAATTTTGGGGTAAGACAAACCGTCTCATAAGAGATCCTGCAAAAACGGAATCAACGGTTCATCGGCGGGAGGCATAGGATAGCTGCGAAGGTCCATCGGCTTGACCCATTTGATCGCCTGGCCTTCGCGTCCATGGGCAACCCCTTCATAGCGGCGGCAGACATAGAGCGGCATCAAAAGATGAAATGTTTCATAGGTATGGCTGGCAAAGGTCAGAGGGGCAAGGCAGGCAACCTTGGTGACAATGCCGATTTCCTCTTGCAGCTCGCGCACCAGTGTTTCTTCCGGTGTCTCACCTTTCTCCACCTTGCCGCCGGGAAATTCCCACAGCCCGGCCAGAGATTTTCCCTCTGGCCGCTGTGCCAGAAGGATACGACCATCGGCATCCAGCAAAGCGCAGGCTGCCACCAGAAGAATTGGTCGGTCCGTACCGCTCATGCCTTTTCCTTTGGTTGCCAATAGCAATAACGATAGGCTTCCTGAAATCCGAGCTTGCGATAGAGCGACAGCGCAGACGCATTGTCTGCCTGAACCTGCAACCATGCCATTTTGGCACCGCGCAGCCGCGCCCAGCGCAAAGCGGCATAGGTCAGCTCAAACCCCATGCCCTGCCGACGATGGCTTTCGCCCACGGCAAGCTGCAACAGGCCCGTCAAATCATTGTCATGCACGCAGATCACGCCAGCCACAGGCCCATTGTCGGGCACCTCAACCAGAAACAGACCCGTTGGCGGCTTGATGCTGCTGATCAATTCCGCAAGTGCTGGCTTGAGCGAGGAATCTTCGTTTTGCAGCGTCAAGCTGGCATCGACAAAGCGGCCCACATCCTGACTGGGCAGATGATCCATCACATCATGATCTGCAAGCTCGGCCAGATTGAGCACCATCACAATGCTTTCATCAAACCGCAGCCAGCCATCCTCAATCAGCACATCCACCACGGGGGCCGGGGCCAGTGGTGTTTCGCGAAACACCATCTGGCGGCCATAGGATTCAAACTTGCGCTGGGCCTTTTCCAACCGCAGCCGAATATCGCGCGTGTCCGAGCGATCCAGCGCCACCACGCAATTCACGCGCTTGGACGGATGCCCGCCCGTCAACCGGATCTGCCAGCTGCCATCATAGTTCACGGATGCCGCGGGCCAGGCGCGAAAACTCACCGCCTCCAGCCTGCGCACCTGCGGCAGGTTATGCTGATGCGCGGATTGATCATCCATTCTCATCAGCTCCTGTAATCTCCGTTGATGGCGACATATTCCTTGGTCAGATCGCATGTCCAGACCGTGGCGGTGCCAGAGCCAAGGCCGATATCCACCGTCACCGGAATGTCTTCCTTTTGCATCACTGCCGTGGCAGCCGCCTCAGAATAATCCAGGTCGCGCTCGCCGTTCACAGCCACGCGCACATCGCCAAACCAGATCGCCAGACGGTCACGATCCGCCATTTCGCCGGACTTGCCAACGGCCATGACAATACGGCCCCAATTGGCGTCTTCTCCAGCAACGGCAGTTTTCACCAAAGGCGAATTGGCGATAGACAAAGCAATCACCTTGGCGGCAGCATTGGTCTGGGCACCCTTGACGGTGATTTCCACCATCTTGCGCGCACCTTCGCCATCGCGCACCACTTGCAGGGCCAGATCCTTCAACAAATCATTCAGGGCTGCGCGGAAGCTGGCAAGGCGTTCATCATCGGCGCTTTCCACCCGCACCTGACCATCAGCAGCAGCAGCACCGGTGGCAAACAGCATCAGCGTATCTGAGGTCGAGGTGTCGCTATCCACCGTAACCGAATTGAAGCTTGGGCCAACACCTGCAGACAACAAAGCCTGTAAGGCCGCAGGGGCAATATCGGCATCCGTCACCACGAAAGACAGCATGGTGGCCATATCGGGCGCAATCATGCCCGCACCCTTGGCAATGCCATTGATGGTGACCGTCACGCCACCAATCTCGGCAGTGCGGGTGGACACCTTGGGATAGGTATCAGTGGTCATGATGGCCTTGGCAGCTTCCAGCCAGAAATCGCCCGTGGCATCCTTGGTCATCTGATCCAGCACGCCAGAAAATTTCGTCGCATCCAGCGGCTCGCCGATCACGCCAGTCGAGGCCAGATAGATTTCATGCTCACCACAACCCAGCGCAGCGGCGGCTGATTTTGCCGTCAGCTCGGTGGCCGCTTTGCCCCTGATGCCGGTAAAGGCATTGGCATTGCCCGAATTGACAACAACGCCACGAGCAACGCCGTGGTGCAAATTCTGGCGGCAGAAATCCACCGGGGCAGAGGGGCATTTGGAACGGGTAAACACACCCGCAACGCTGGCTGGACGGTCAAACGCCATCAACAGCACATCGGTGCGATTTTTATATTTGATACCAGCGGCGGCAGTGGCCATGGACACGCCCCGAACAGCTGGCATCTCAGCAAAGCTTTTCGGGGCAAGAGGAGAAACGGTCGCAGACATGGATGGAGAGCCCCCGAGATAGAAAGGAAAACGGGTCCGCCGAAAACGGCGGACCCTAAGCACAGCAAAATATTACGGCTTTGGAGCAGCAGGTGCGGCGTCGGCAGGGGCAGCCGCATCGCCAGCCTGATTCTTGCTGATTTCCTCGTAGCCCTTCTTCAGGTCTGCATCGAGAATATCAACCTTTTCAGAAGCCTTGGCCTTGTCCAGCAGGGCCAGATACTTGTCACGCATCACCAGCTGACGAACCTGCTGCTCGACATCTTCAAACTTTGGCGGAGCCGCATCGCGGATATCTTCAACCTTGATGACGTGGAAGCCGAACTGGGTCTTGACCGGGGTCTTGGTGACCTCGCCCGGCTTCAGCTCGCCCGCCGCCTTCTCGAATTCCGGCACCATGTCGCCGGCCGCGAAGAAGCCGAGGTCGCCGCCCTGCTTGGCCGAGCCCGGATCCTGCGACTTCTCCTCGGCGATCTTGGCGAAGTCGCCGCCCTTGGCGAGATCGGCGATGATCGCCTTGGCCTCGTCCTCGGTCTTCACCAGGATGTGGCGGGCATGGACTTCTTCCGGCGGCGTGTAACCGGCAATGTCCTTCTCATAGCGGGCCTTGATCTCGTCGTCGGTGATCTTGGCCTGCACCTGATCTTCAAGATAGGTGTTGCGCAGGGCCTGAGCGTCGAGGAACGAAATGCGCGCCTTATACTTGGGATCGTCCTTGACGCCGGACGCGGCGGCGGCATCGGCCACCACATGCATGTCGATCAGGGCATCGAGCACCATGGACTGCTTGGCCCCGTCCGGTACCTGAGCGAGCTGCTGACCGAACACGTCCATGGCCATGTCCACTTCGGCCTTGGTGATATCCTTGCCGTTGACGCGGGCCAGCACGTCGCCGTCGGCGCGAGCCGGACCGGCAAGGACAACGCCAGCCAGAAGCAGCGCCGGGATCAGGCGCAGGCTCTTGCGCGCGCTCGAAAGGATCAGAAAACTCATAAGGCAATTCCTGTTCTGCACGGCCGCCCGGACATCGGGTCAGCGAAATTGACGGTTGCGGTATAGCGTGGCTTTGCGCCAACTGAAAGACGCCACGTTGACATCCACCACACCCCAACATAGATGGAGCGAGGTTGAATAGGCCAATCGCTGAAATGCGGCATATTTGCGCCACACGACACGGGTCTAATTCGAAAAACGGACTTTTATGAAGGGATGGGCTGCCATGGTCGGCCTCGGCGGTTTGGCACGAATGATTTTCGGTACGGCGAACGACCGCCGCATCAAGGGCTACCGCCCGAGCGTTCAGGCGATCGGCGCCTTGGAGGCCGAGGTTCAGAAGCTGTCCGACGAGGCACTGAAGGCCAAGACCGTCGAGTTCCGCGAAAAGCTGGCCGCTGGTACGAAGGTGGAAGACCTCCTTGAACCCGCCTTTGCCGTGGTGCGCGAAGCCGCCCGCCGCGTGCTTGGCCAGCGCCATTATGACGTGCAGCTGATCGGCGGCATGGTCCTCAACGACGGCGACATCGCCGAGANNTGACGTGGAAGCCGAACTGGGTCTTCACAGGCGTCTTGGTGTAGGTGCCGGGCTTCAGGGCAAAAGCTGCTTCTTCAAACTCAGGCACCATACGGCCCTTGGTGAAATAGCCCAGGTCGCCACCTTCCGACTTGTTTGGATCGGTAGAATGGTCCTTGGCCAGCTGAGCGAAATCCTTGCCAGCGTCGAGCTGTTTGATGATGTCCTTGGCTTCATCTTCGGTTTTCACCAGAATATGGCGCGCATGGATTTCCTGCTGCTTTGGCAGGGCTGCAATTTCTTTGTCGTAGCGGGCCTTCACTTCGGCTTCGGTCGTGGCATCCACAACGTATTTCTTGAAGTAAGCGTTGTGCAGCTCGCGGTCAGCAATGAACGCCATGCGCTGCTTGTAGGCTGGATCATCCTTCATGCCATCCTTGATGGCGTCGCCTGCCAGAAGCTTGACATCGATGGCGCCGGAAAGAGCCGCAACCTTTTTCTGATCATCAGGCATCTGGGCAAATTGTGGATCGAGATTGGCAATGGCCAGATCCAGCTCAGACTGATGAATTTCCAGCTTGCCGACCTTGGCAACGACAGCGTCGTCAGCGAAAGCCTGAGCAGACAGAGCCACCAAAGCGGCACAAGCAGCCAGAACGAGTTTATGAGTACGCAGCATGAAATAACCCTTCAGGTAAAAAAGACGCCGACTGAGACTGCCAATCAGCTCAAAACATCCTAAAGCACCGGATTGTGGCGCTTGTGGTGCATGCTGTGCCGTTGACATAATTCGACCCCCCTCTTATCTGTCACGCAACTCCGCGTCCAGAGTAGTTTCCGGGCGTGGCACGTCAATCTTTTCGCCATCGGGCAAAAGTGACGCGAGAACCTTGTGACGGAATTCAGAAAGGACCACGGACAAATGGTCAGTCTTGGTGGAATAGCCCGCAAAATTTTCGGCTCCTCGAATGAACGCCGCATCCGGGGAAACAAACCTCGCGTCGCTGCGATCAACGCGATGGAAGACAATATCAAAGCCTTGAGCGATGCAGAGCTGGCTGGCAAAACGCTTGAGTTTCGCGAACAGCTCAAAAATGGCAAGACACTGGATGACATCCTGATCCCGGCCTTTGCCGTGGCCCGCGAAGCATCGCGCCGCGCACTGGGAATGCGACCCTTTGATGTGCAGCTCATTGGTGCCATGATCCTCAATGAAAATGCCATTGCCGAGATGAAGACCGGCGAAGGTAAAACGCTGGTGGCAACGCTCGCTGTGTACCTTAACGCTTTGTCTGGCAAGGGCGTTCACGTGGTGACCGTCAACGATTACCTCGCCTCACGCGATGCCGCCATCATGGCCAAGCTCTACAATTTCCTCGGCCTGACCACCGGCGTGATTGTGCATGGCATGGATGATGACCAGCGCCGCGATGCCTATGCCTGCGACATTACCTACGCCACCAATAACGAGCTTGGCTTCGATTATCTGCGTGACAATATGAAGTTCGAGCGCAGCCAGATGGTGCAGCGCGGCCATAACTTTGCGATTGTCGATGAAGTTGACTCCATCCTGATCGATGAAGCCCGCACGCCGTTGATTATTTCCGGTCCGCTGGACGACCGCTCTGATCTTTACACCACCATCGACGCCTTCATTCCGGTGCTGACACCGGATGATTATGAGATCGATGAGAAGCAGCGCTCGGCCAATTTCTCGGAAGTCGGCACAGAGAAGCTGGAGAACCTTTTGAAAGAAGCGGGCCTGCTGAAAGGCGTTTCGCTTTACGATGTGGAAAACGTTGCCATCGTTCACCACATCAACAATGCGCTGAAGGCCCACCGTCTGTTCCAGCGCGATAAGGACTATATTGTCCGTGGTGACGAAATTGTGATCATCGACGAGTTCACTGGCCGCATGATGCCGGGCCGCCGCTATTCGGAAGGCCAGCATCAGGCCTTGGAAGCCAAAGAAAAGGTCACCATCCAGCCGGAAAACCAGACGCTGGCATCGATCACCTTCCAGAATTACTTCCGCATGTACGAAAAGCTGGCTGGCATGACCGGTACAGCCTCGACGGAAGCAGAAGAATTTCAGGACATCTACGGCCTGAGCGTTATCGAGGTGCCGACCAACCTGCCCATCCAGCGTATCGACGAGGATGATGAGGTTTACAGGACCTTTGAAGAAAAGTTCAAAGCCATTATCGAAGAAATCAAAGCGGCGCACGCCCGCAACCAGCCTGTTCTGGTGGGCACAACGTCGATTGAAAAATCCGAGCTGCTGGCCACAATGCTGCGCCAGACCGGCTTTACCAATTTCCACGTGCTGAATGCCCGCTATCACGAGCAGGAAGCCTATATCGTCTCGCAGGCCGGTGTGCCCGGTGGCGTGACCATTGCCACCAACATGGCCGGTCGCGGGACCGACATTCAGCTTGGCGGCAATATCGATATGCGCCTTGAGCGCGATCTGGAAGGCATGGAAGAAGGTGCAGAACGCGACGCCAAGGAACAGGCAATCCGTGAGGAAGTAAAGCAGCTTAAGGAGAAGGCGCTGGCAGCAGGCGGTCTATACGTTATCGCCACCGAGCGGCATGAGAGCCGCCGTATCGACAACCAGC
>DNPN01000249.1:26373-38725 GCA_003501385.1 Rhizobium sp.
AACCAGCTGCGCGGCCGTTCCGGTCGTCAGGGCGACCCCGGCCGCTCAAAATTCTACCTGTCGCTTCAGGATGACCTGATGCGCATTTTTGGCTCCGACCGCATGGACAGCATGTTGCAAAAGCTGGGCCTGAAGGAAGGCGAAGCTATTGTGCATCCATGGATCAACAAGGCGCTGGAGCGCGCCCAGAAAAAGGTGGAAGCCCGCAACTTCGACATGCGTAAAAACGTGTTGAAGTATGACGACGTGCTCAACGATCAGCGTAAGGTGATCTTCGAGCAGCGCGTGGAAATGATGGAATCGGAAGACCTGACCGAGACCATCACCGATATGCGCCACGAGCTGATTGAAACCACCGTGCGCACCCATATTCCAGAGCGCGCCTATGCCGAGCAATGGGACGTGGAAGGTTTGGCAACAGCCATTGTCACCCACCTCAATCTCGACGTTCCCGTGGCGGAATGGGCCAAGGAAGAAGGCATTGCCGAAGACGATATTGTTGAGCGCCTGAAAAAGATTGCTGATGATCTGATTGCCGAGAAGACCGAGCGGTTTGGCCCGGAAATCATGGCCTATATCGAGCGCTCCGTGTTGCTGCAGACCATCGACAATCTGTGGCGCGAGCATATCGTCAATCTCGACCATCTGCGCTCCGTGGTCGGTTTCCGTGGTTACGCCCAACGCGATCCGTTGCAGGAATACAAGGCAGAAGCGTTCGAGCTGTTTCAGGCCCTGCTGGCCAATATGCGCGAAGCCGTGACCGCACAGATGATGCGGGTGGAGATTGTGCGCGAAGCAACGCAGGAGCCAACCCTGCCCGACATGCAAGCGCATCACCTTGACCCGATGACCGGGCAAGATGAATTTGCGGCGGCAGATGTCTACGTCGCGCCGGAGAGCCGAAATCCCAATGACCCAACGACCTGGGGTCGCGTGAGCCGAAATGAAGCGTGCCCTTGCGGCTCCGGCAAGAAGTACAAACATTGTCATGGTGTTCTGACGGCTTGATTTTTTCGCTTTCACCCAAAATAGGACGGGGACAGATCATTGATCTTCCCCGTTTTTTTGTTCAATATTGATGGAGTTTGTTAACTTGAAACTGACAAGACTCATATTCATCTTGGAAGAATAAAATTCGGACTTCCAGACAGGCAAACGCAGAAAACATCATGGAGGCCCGATAGGCTTGCCGCAACGCTGGCATCCCCTCGTTCCAGATTGGCAATATCAGCTTGTGAGTAGTGCGTTTTGATCATGCTCTTTGTCCGGACACTGGAAAGAAGCCTGCCACCCCGATTTCAGGGGCAGATGCACAGAGCTGTGACGGCTTTGACACAAGAAAATGATGTTGCTCGCGCGCAGCGCATGGCGTTGATTGCTTTTGCCATTCGCGTTGTCAGCGCTGCCATTGCCTTTCTCTCCCAGATTGTTCAAGCGCGCTTGATGGGCGATTTCGAATACGGGATTTTCGTGTTTGTCTGGGTTCTGGTGGTGTTATTTGGCAATCTGTCCTGCCTTGGCTTTCACTCAACCATTATCCGCTTTTTGCCTCAATATCAGGCCCGTAATGAAGTGGCCTCCATCCGCGGCCTCACGCTCACCGCCCGGCTGTTTGCCATGGGTCTGGCAAGCTTTCTCACGGTCTTCGGACTGCTCGCGCTGCATATGGCAGGCGAGCATGTCGCCGCCTACTATATCACTCCGCTGTTTCTGGGTCTGTTTGCCCTGCCGCTGATTGCCTTAGGGGATGTGCTGGATGGCACGGCGCGGGCCAATAGCTGGCCGGTGGTGGCATTGAGCCCCACCTATATCATCCGTCCTGTACTGATCCTTGCCCTTATGCTGGGGGTTGTCTGGCTGGGCGCGCCGCACACGGCCACAACCGCCATGCAGGCTGCTTTGGCGGCCACCTATATCACCACACTGGGACAACTTATTACCGTTCGCACAAGGCTGAAAAACAAGTTTTCGCGTGGGTCACGCAGGATCGAATTTCTGACATGGTTTCGGGTGGCAGTTCCGATTTTCTTTATCGAGGGCTTTCTGTTTCTGCTCACCAATTCCGATGTGGTGGTGGTGGGCCTGTATTTGCCACCTGATCAGGTCGGGATTTACTTTGCGGCGGCCAAAACCATGGCGCTGGTGCAATTCGTCTATTTTGCCGTCAAGGCGGCTGCGGGTCCACGCTTTTCGGCCCTGATGAATGGTGATGACCTGAAACCACTGGCGATCTTTGCCGGGAAAATGGCGGGCTGGTGTTTCTGGCCGTCGCTTGCCATCGGACTTTTGGTCCTGGCAGCAGGTGAAGTGCTGCTGGGCCTGTTTGGGCCAAACTTCAAGGCTGGTTATCCCTTGATGGTCATCTTGTTTACGGGCATGCTGACAAAAGCGCTGGTGGGGCCGGGTGAAGTGTTGCTGACCATGGCCGGACGACAAAACCTGTGTGTCCTACTCTATGTGATTGCACTTACCGCGAATATCGGGCTGAATGTCACTCTCATTCCACTCTATGGCCTGAGTGGAGCCGCAATGGCGACAGCACTTGCGACATTGGTCGAAGCGCTTTTGTTGCATATTGCGGTGAGGCAGGCCCTTGGAATTGTACTCTTCGCATTCGCCGATCCGCTTTCGCGGCTCAAAGGACAAAACCATGGCTGAGATAAATCTGTCTATCGTCAACATGGAAAGCAGTGCTGCGCCAGATCCAGGCCCGCCGCCTGCAAACAGACCTGTGCCGACCGCCCCGCCTGCGGATGGGCAAATTGCCGTTGGACGCCCTGGCCGACAGCTGTGGCTGTATCCGCGACAGGCGAGCTATGATCTCGAAGCAGAAATGGATTTTCTGACGCATAGAGCGTTAGAGCAGAATGTATTTTTCTCCGCACGGTTTCTGGCCCCCGCCATTCCCCGTCTGGATGAACGTCAGGTGCGCACCGCCCTGATCCGCGACGATCGGCAAGGCAAAAGTCGAATCCGTTTGTTGATGCCTTTCTCCATCGAAAAACCCGGCTTTGCCATGGGGCCATCGATTCTACGGGTCTGGTCCAATCCTTTTGGCCCGCTCGGCACCCCGCTGGTCGATGCCGAGGATGCGGCGGAAACCATCGATAACCTGCTGGAGGCGCTGGGCAATCCGGCCAGTAAATTGCCGGGTGTTATTGTTTTGCCTGACCTGCGCATGAACGGACCCGTGACCCAATTGCTGCGTGCCGTGGCAATCAATCGCGATTTGCCGTTAACGGTGACTGATCTTTCAAAACGCCCTATGCTCGACAGTCTCGAGGATGGCCAGACCTATCTGGCACAATCCGTTGGCAAGTCGCATTTGCGCGAGATGCGCCGGCAGATGCGGCTTTTGCAAGCCCATGGCACGATAGACTATTCGGTTGCCCGCCAGCCACGCGAGATCGAAGCCCGGATGGAAGAGTTTCTGACGCTGGAAGCCAGCGGCTGGAAAGGGCGCAAGCGCACGGCGATGGTGATGGACCGGCTGCGGGCCGCCTTTGCCCGCGAAGCGGTTGCCAATCTTTCCGAGCGCGATGGTGTGCGCATCCACACGCTGGATCTCAATGGCCGCGCTATTGCATCAATGATTGTGTTCATCATGGGTGGCGAGGCCTACACTTGGAAAACCGCCTATGATGAAGCTTACGCCCGCTACTCGCCGGGCAAGCTGCTCACCGGCCGTTTGACCGAGTGGCATCTGGACGATGCCAATATCGTGCGCACCGATTCCTGTGCCGTGCCGGACCACCCGATCATGAGCAGGCTCTGGCGGGAGCGGGAAGAGATGGGCACGCTGGTGATTGGCCTGAAACGCAACAGCGACCGCGACGTGCGTCAGGCCGCAGCGCAGCTGCACCTCTATCGCAACACCCGCAACATTGCCCGAATCTTGCGTGACAAGGTTTTGGGACGGCGCAAAAAAGACGGCTGAAACAGCGCGGGGTCAGGCCTCTTACCCTACTGCGGTTTTGCGCAACACGATGTCATCACGCTCGCGCAAGGCCCTTCGGATCACCTTGCCGCTGGTGGTGAGCGGCATATCGTGAATAAACGCCACCTCGCGCGGATATTCGTGCATGGACAGGCGCTGCTTGACCCAATTGGCAATATCTGCCGCCAAGGCATCGCTGGGTACGTAGTTATCCGCCAACACCACATAGGCCTTGACGATTTCGGTGCGCAGCGCATCGGGCTTGCCCACCGCGGCAGCCAGACGCACGGCGGGATGGGCGATCAGACAATCTTCAATCTCAGTGGGGCCAATCCGATAGCCGGATGAGGTGATCACATCATCATCGCGTCCAAAAAACTCAACATAACCGTGTGCATCCTGACGGCCGAGATCGCCAGTCAGCATCCAATCGCCCACGAATTTTTGCGCTGTCGCTTTGGGGTCGTTCCAATATTCCAGAAACATCACCGGATCAGGCCTTGCAACCGCCACCTGCCCGATTTGCCCCGCAGGCAAGACACGGCCCTGCGCATCAATAATCGCCACCCGATGTCCTGGCACGGCCTTGCCAATGGCTCCCGCCTTTGTCACCCCCAGATTGGCGGCAGAGGACAGCACGAAATTACACTCGGTCTGACCATAAAACTCGTTGGGCGTAATCCCGAGCGCAGACTTGACCCATTCATAGGTTTCACGGCCCAGCGATTCACCCGCAGAGCCAATGGTGCGCAGCACCAGATCATAGTGGGCACGGGGATTTTCAACCGTTTTCAACAAACGCAAAGCCGTGGGTGGGATGAAGACGTTGCGCACCTTCATCTCCGCCATGATTCGAAATGCCATATGCGGATCAAACTTTTGCGCAGGCGACGAGACAACCGGTACACCCAGCATCAAGGCTGGCATCAACACATTCAAAAGCCCGCCCGCCCAAGCCCAATCCGATGGCGTCCAGATCTTGTCACCCGGCTGCGGCAGTCCCTCATGAGCAAACTGAAAGCCTGGAATATGACCCGCCAACACCCGATGGCCGTGCAGGGCACCCTTGGCGGCACCCGTGGTCCCAGAGGTGAAAATCATCAAGGCAGGATCGTCAGGGCCGCTCTCTGGACCATGAAAATCGGCAGAGCCCTGATCACACAGCTCATCAAAACTGAGCACACCGTTGTGCGCATCACCGGTGGAGATGAAATGGTGCAGATCAGGAAGGCTGGCGCGAATATCCAGCACCTTTGAGAGCCCAAAGGCATTGGTGACAATCGCAGTGGCTCCCGACACCTTCAGGCGATGTTCCAGCGCATCGACGCCAAACAACAATGCCAGCGGCACCGCGATGGCACCCAGTTTATAGATCGCCACATGGGCAATCACCGTCTCGAACCCTTGCGGCAGTAAAAGCGCCACCCGGTCCCCGGCGCGAACACCAATCCTGTGAAGACTATCGGCAAAAGCCGAGGACCGTTGCGCCAATTCGCCATAGGTCAGGAATTGATGCGCACCATCGGGCGAAAAATGCTCAAGACAGACACGCTGCGGTTCACCCGCAGCCCAATCGTCCGACACCACCCGCCCCATATTGAAAGAGGCCGGGATCTGCCAGGAAAACCCATGATAGAGCGCATCGTAAGAGGCTGCGGCAGGCAAAAACATCAGTGCAAATCCATGTTATCGCAGCAAAATAACATCGTCTTCGCACATGCACAATAAAAAGCGTGGCGCAGCCAAAGCCGTGACGCAAAAAATGCGCTTGCTCAAGCAAAAATGATAGGGTGAAGATCAATGGTGCCCCTTGCCGGAATCGAACCAGCACTCCTCTCGGAACCTGATTTTGAGTCAGGCGCGTCTACCAATTCCGCCAAAGGGGCCTTAAGGATGTGCACGAACTACATGCAGAATGGGGTGTCGGTCAACCGGGTTTTTGGATTTTTTTTCATTTCACGGAAAAGTTTGCCACAATGGCAACAATGCTCAATCGGTCGCATTTACACCTCTTGACGCTTTGCGCATAAAGACCTGCGCGTTGCACCATCGTGTTTTACCCAGCAAAACAGGGGCGAACGCGCCTTTGACTACGAACCAAAAGGAATAAAAATGCTGCGACGCCTCTACGATTGGACCATGTCGCTTGCCGCGCGCAAATCGGCAGAAGTCTGGCTCGGCATTATTTCCTTTGTGGAAAGCTCAGTGTTTCTGGTGCCAGCCGATGTGTTGTTTTTGCCCATGGCATTGGCCAAGCCCGAAAAAGTCTGGCGCTACGCCGCTATTGCCACCATCACATCTGTGCTCGGCGGTATCGCCGGTTGGGTTCTCGGCTATTACGCCTATGAAAGTCTGGCGCGACCGATTCTGGAATTTTACGGCAAGGCCGACGCTTTTGATCAGCTGCGCCAATCCGTCAATTATGAAACCATCGTGCTGCTGCTGGTCACATCTGGCCTTGCGCATCTTCCGCCCATCAAGATTGTCACCATCCTTTCAGGCGTGGTGCATGTGAACATCTGGCTGTTCATTGTCTCTGCCATTGTGGCGCGCGGTGCGCGGTTTTTCTTTCTGGCGTGGCTGCTTCAGCGCTATGGCGAGCCAATCCGTGACTTTATCGAAAAGCGGCTTGGTCTGATTGCCGCCGCCTGCGCCGGTGTGCTGATTGTCTTGTATGCCGCCTTTCACGTTCTCGCCCGTTGAGAACAGGAGATCTCTATGAACGTTGCTCTTTCTTTCCGCTCCGGCCTCGCCACTGCCGCCCTTTTGGTGCTGGGCATGGCAACAGTGATTGGCTCTGCGCTGGCTTTTGAATATATCGGCGGTTATATCCCGTGCGAGCTGTGTCTGTTGCAGCGCAAGCCCTATTATATCGGACTGGTGATTGGCGTGATCACCTTGATCACCATTGCTTTGCGTCTGCCAACCCGTGTTACCAAAAGCCTCATTCTGCTGCTGGGCGTGATCATGATCGTCAGCACCGGGCTTGGCGTGTATCACGCCGGTGTGGAATGGCATTTCTGGGAAGGCCCAAGCGCTTGTTCTGCCACCTCGGGCGCAGGCTTTACCGGCACCGGCGACATTCTGGGTCAGCTCAACAGCTTCAAAGGCCCATCTTGCACAGAAGCAGCGCTTCGGATTTTCGGCGTGTCGCTGGCGGGCTGGAATGTTGTGACAAGCCTGATCCTTGCCGGAATTGCGTTTTTGGGCGCAAAGCGGATTGGCAATTGAGGTTCACAGTCAGCGCAGCAATCTGCGCTGACAATCATGGTTGCAACTCAGAATCCCAATAGAGATAATCCACCCAGCTTTCATGCAGATAGTTGGGTGGGAAAAGGCGACCATTGTTATGCAGATCCTGCACGCTAGGCTGATAGGGCTTTTGCGCCGGGAACATATTGGCCTGCTTCGGCAGCTTGGAGCCTTTGCGCAAGTTGCACGGCGAGCATGCCGCCACAACATTGTGCCAGGTGGTCTCGCCGCCATGGGCGCGGGGAATGACGTGATCGAAGGTCAGATCGTCATGGGCTCCGCAATATTGGCATTGAAACTTGTCGCGCAGGAAAACATTGAAGCGGGTAAAGGCAGGATTTCGTGTGGGCTGCACATAGGTTTTCAGGCTGACAACGCTGGGAAGCCGCATGGAAAAACTGGGTGAGCAGACCGAATGATCGTATTCAGCTATGATGTTAACACGGTCAAGAAAAACGGCCTTGATCGCGTCCTGCCAGGACCAGAGCGACAAGGGATAATAACTCAGTGGCCTGTAGTCAGCGTTCAAAACCAACGCTGGCAAGGACTGTGGTGAAACTGCAATCGTCAAGGCGTTCTCCTGATCGATTCGGCATCTTCTACCTCTATATTAGGCAGGCTGTTACAGGAATGTGAAGCCCAATAAAGAAGTAAGCAAATGATTCTTCACAATGATTGCAAAGGCAAGGCCTCGCGGGCAAAATTCTTCGCATAAAACCCCCAGAAAAGACGGGCGGCGATGGAGCGAAATGGCTGCCAATCCTTGGAAACATGGCGCACCAACGCGATATCAGGTCGCTCAGGTAACCCAAGCCCCTGCCCCACCGCTATGCGCAAAGCCACATCTCCTGCCGGGAACACATCTGCGTGACCGGCACAAAACATCAGATAAACCTCTGCGGTCCAAAGCCCGATGCCCCGCAGCCGGGTTAATTCGGCAATGGCCACCTCGCCGGGCTGTTCCAACACAGCGGCAAGATCAATCTCCCCCGCCAGCACCGCTTGAGAGAGAGATGTGAGGCAAGCGTGCTTGGCGCGCGACTGACCAAGCGCCAGAGCCTGATCTCCCAAAGCCAGATAGGCTGCGGGCGACGGCACCCCCATGGCAGTCGATAACCGTCCCCAGATGGCCTGTGCGCTGGCACGCGATACCATTTGCGACACAATGATGGAGGCAAGGCCCGCAAAGCCCGGTTCGGACAGCCGAAGCGGCAGGGGGCCAGCAATCTGCGCAATCGGCACAAGGCGCGGATCAAGCGCCAGCAAGCAGGCAAGACCATCCGTAATATCGGCATCGGACTGGATGCGGCTGATAGGGTTCATCTTTTACTCCTGCCGCAAATCATGGCACAAGAGGATATGCCGGATCTTGATCATTCCACCCCCGTCTTTCGCTTTGCGCCCAGCCCGAATGGACTGTTGCATCTGGGCCATGCACTCTCCGCATTGTTGAATGCCGAGGGTGCAAAAGCAACAGGCGGACGCTTGCTGTTGCGCATCGAAGATATTGATATTGGCCGCTGCACGCCGGAATTTGAAAACTCGATCTATGACGATCTGGCGTGGTTGGGGCTGGACTGGGAAAAGCCCGTGCGCCGCCAATCGGAGCATAGCGATGCCTATCGCGCCGCATTGGACAGGCTGGACACGCTTGGTCTGATCTATCCGGCCTTTCTCAGCCGTGCCGAGATCAAGGCCTATGCCAAAAACAACAGCACGTGGCCGCAAGACCCGGATGGAGCGCCCCATTATCCGACCTTTGAGCGTGATCTGGACCCGGCAGAGGCAAGACAGCGCATAGAGGATGGTGCGCGCCATAGCCTGCGGCTGAATATGGAAAAAGCCCTCTCCTTGTTGAGTGAGCCGCTGACATGGACAGAAGGAGATGAAAACACCATCATCACCGCAGACCCCGCCGCTTGGGGTGATGTGATTTTATGGCGCTGGGATGCTCCCTCCAGCTACCACCTGTCGGTGGTGGTGGATGATGCCTTGCAGGGCGTAACCCATGTGGTGCGCGGGCGCGATCTCTATCACGCCACATCAGTGCATCGGTTGTTGCAAAGCCTGCTTGGGCTGCCAGCACCGCATTATCATCACCATCGGCTTATCTTGGGCGAGGATGGACGCAAGCTCTCGAAAAGCGAGGGAGCTGCCAGTATTCAGGGCTTGCGGCAACAAGGCCTCTCAGCCTTCGACATTCGCAAGCTTCTCGACCTGAAGCATCTCTCGTTTCAGGCGGCGCGCACTTGAAAATTTCATCATCGCCGCATTCACCTCGGCACCAATCAAAAACAGCACCCCCAGCATGTAGAGAAACACCAGCACCACCATGATCGAGGCGAGGCCAGCATATGTAGCGGCATAATTGGCAAAGGTGGCAAGGTAGGTGGCAAAGGCAAAACCGCCCAACATCCACAGCACCAGCGTAACGCAAATACCCGGCAAAACCTGTCGCAAGTTGCGCTTGCCAGCAGGCAGCCACAGGTGCGAGATGGTCAGCCCGATGGCCAGTAAAATCAACGTTCCAACCACGCTCCAGTTGGAAATCAGCGCCAGAACATCTTTCAGCAATGGAAATTGCCGCTCTGCAAACCGCAACGCAATCGGCACCACAATCAGCGCCACGCTGATCACCGCAAACACCATCACGCCCATCATCACAAAACCAAGGCTGAGAAGACGGGTCAGATACCAAGGCCGGGTCTCGCTCACCCGATAAGCGCGGTTGAGCGCGGTGCGCAGGGCTTCAACACCATTGGAGGCAAAATAGGCCGCCGCCAGCACCGAAATGGTCAGAAGGCCGCCCCGTGGCACCGTCAGCACCTGCACCACCTGCTCGGAAATCGGCTTGGCAATCTCTTCCGGCCACGTATCAAATATGAAGTGAATGGCAGTTTGAGCAAAGGAACTGGCCCCCAGCAGGCCAGCCAGAGCTGTTCCAAAAATCAGGAACGGAAACACAGCCAACAAGATCGACAAAGCCACATGGCTGGCCATGGCCCAGCCATCATCCTCGGTAAAATGCCAGACCGCATCGAAGGCCACCTGATAGATCCTGCCCAGATACGTCCGCATTCAGTGTCCTTCTGCTCAAACAAGAATTGCCTGCTAGCGAGGAATATGGGAAAGCCTAACACATTATGGAAGAGGAAACCCTCCTATGGCACCCACGAAATCCATCATTGTCACTGGCTGCTCCTCTGGCATCGGCGCGTATTGCGCACGGGCGCTGAAAGCAGAGGGCTGGCGCGTGTTTGCCACCGTGCGAAAGCCAGAGGATTTGAAGGGTCTTGAGGATGATGGCCTTGAAGCCCTTCTGATGGATTATTGCGACGAGGCCAGCATTGCCGCTCTGGTGCAAGAGGTGCTGGCCCGCACGGGCGGCAAGCTGGATGCGCTGTTTAACAACGGTGCTTATGGGCAGGCGGGCGCGGTGGAAGACCTGCCAACTGCTGCCTTGCGTGAACAGTTTGAAACCAATGTGTTTGGCTGGCATGATCTGACACGGCGCATTGTGCCGGTGATGCGCGCCCAAGGTCACGGCCGCATCGTGCAATGCTCGTCCATTCTTGGCCTTCTGCCCTATCGCTGGCGCGGAGCCTATACGGCATCAAAATACGCGCTAGAGGGCCTGTCGCTGACCTTGCGCATGGAGCTGGATGGCAGCGGCGTTTTCGTCAGCCTGATTGAGCCGGGGCCGATTGAAAGCAAGTTCACGGCCAATTCGCTTTTGGCCGTTCAGCGCCATATCGATGTGGAAAATTCGGTTCATGCCAAGGACTATCAGCGTCAACTGGCGCGTTTGAGCGGCACAGGCACAGCCAATCGCAACAAGCTGGGACCGGATGCCGTGTATAAAGTCTTGCTCCACGCCTTGACCGCGAAGCGCCCGCGCCCACATTATCTCGTTACCAAGCCAGCAAAGCAGGGTGTGTTGCTAAAAAGACTGATGCCCACTGATCTTTTCTATCGGCTCATGCGTAAACTGGACTAGACACTCTCTTTTCACCGGACGTCGGGGGGACATCCATGTCAACATTCACCACCATTCTAGCCGTGATTGCTATGGGCCTTGTGGCGCTGGTTCTGGTGCGCGGGCTTTACACCATGCTGAAGGGTGGTGATGGCAACCGCTCCAACAAGTTGATGCAGCTGCGTATTATTTTGCAAGCCATCGCCGTGGTGCTGATTATGCTGACATTGTGGATCACCGGCGGCGGACGTTAATTTCAACAACAAAACTGCATGGTTCCATGGTCAAGCTCAATAAAATCTACACCCGCACTGGCGATGACGGCACAACGGCGCTGGTCTGCGGCCCACGCCGCCTGAAACACGATCTGCGTGTTGAAGCCTATGGCACGATTGATGAGGCCAACAGCGCCATCGGCATGGCCCGGCTTTACACGGCCAACCAGCAGCCGCTCGACGCCATGCTGCTGCGGATTCAAAACGATATGTTTGATCTCGGCTCAGACCTTGCCACGCCCGATACAGGCGAAAAGCTGGAATGGGAGCCTTTGCGCATTATCCAGTCGCAGGTTGATCGTTTGGAAAGCGAAATTGACGAACTGAATGCCCATCTTGAACCGTTAAAATCCTTTGTGCTTCCGGGCGGCACGCCTGCGGCGGCCAATCTGCATCTGGCCCGCACCATCACGCGCCGCGCCGAGCGCATCATGGTGGATCTGATGCAAATCCCCGGCGAGGTGCTGGCCTCGCCAGCGCTGAAATATGTCAACCGTCTGTCGGATTTTCTGTTTGTCGCCGCCCGCTATGCCAATGATGTTGGCAAGGCGGATATTTTGTGGGTTCCGGGCAAGAACCGATAAACCCGCATGCAAATAATTGACGTGAACGTAAAAGTTAGATAAATCTTCCCGCCAGACCGGGAGGAGTATCCGGATGCCCCGAACGAATATCCGAAGGATTGTCACGCAGCGTTGTAATTGCGGAAAAAATGCGTATCGATGTCGCCAACCGACCATCGAAGATGCGCAAAATGGCGCTAGTTACACCCGACCGAAGCAAGGAAGGACCCCATGAAGATTCTTGTGCCCGTAAAACGCGTTGTTGACTACAACGTCAAGATTCGCGTCAAACCGGATGGTTCCGGCGTGGAGCTTGCCAATGTGAAGATGTCGATGAATCCCTTCGACG
>DNPN01000249.1:38975-39130 GCA_003501385.1 Rhizobium sp.
GTCGATGAATCCCTTCGACGAAATCTCCGTGGAAGAGGCCCTGCGCTTGAAAGAAGCAGGCAAGGCATCGGAAGTGGTGGTGGTGTCCATTGGCCCGGCGAAAGCCGAAGAAACCCTGCGCACAGCACTGGCCATGGGCGCAGACCGCGCCATTC
>DNPN01000260.1:0-8258 GCA_003501385.1 Rhizobium sp.
GTCCGCACAAAAACTATAACGTACATGCGGCTAAATAAGAGATAAAGCCGGTCGCATTGAATCCTATTCACTGCGACAGGCTTTAGGGAGAACCAAAGCGGACGCTTTAACCTCACGCCTGCGCTTCATCACCCTGATGCATCCACATCAGTTCCATTTGCACGGCATCTTGAAATTCCATGATTTCAGCGCGCATGTCTGCTTCCGGGCAGCCGAGGTCGAGAAGTTCGGCACCGAGCTGGCGGCAGGTGGTGCGCCAGAAGACGGTGGCGTTTTCGCCTTGAAGGCGGTCAAGCGTTACTGCTGCGCTGCGCACCAGATCACGACGGCTTGCAAGCGGAAAAAAGGCAAGCGACGATGGGGCGGTCTGGAGTTGGGCGGCAGTGTTGGGCATTCGAACCATCCTTTACGTGAGTGATTCGGTTTTACCCCTTCATGGTTAAGGTTTGGTTGCCAAGGCCCCGACAGGTTTTTTCAACTTGTATCAAAAGAAGATCCCTTGAGTTAAAACTCAAGGGATCTGGCATTATTTCAAAGGGTTACAAATATTCTGTCACGGCAGCGTATAGGCAATGACATAATCGCCCGGCTTGGTGCCAATCGATCCGTGACCACCGGCCACCTGCACCACATATTGCTTACCACCCAATTCATAGGTCATTGGCGTGGCCTGTCCGCCCGCAGGCAGGCTGCCGCTCCACAGCACCTTGCCGGTGGCAAGATCATAGGCGCGCACATCGTTATCCACCGCAGCGGCCATGAAGACGATGCCGCTTTTGGTAATCATCGGCCCACCAATGCCCGGCACACCCACTTTGAACGGAAGCGGCAGTGGCGTCATGTCATGCACGGTACCATTGCGATGCTGATAGGCGATCTTGCCGTTGTTGAGATCAACACCTGCCACCGTTCCCCATGGCGGAGCCTGACACGGAATGCCGATAGGTGACAGGAATGGACCCATTTTCACCGCATAAGGCGCGCCGTCATTACGATTCAGGCCTTGTTCCGAACCCTTGTCGTCCTGCTTTTTCGCAGGAACCTGATCACGCGGGATCAGTTGCGAGGTGAAGGCCAGATAGGTTGGCATACCAAACATCAGACCCCGCTCCGGGTCCACCGCCACAGAACCCCAATTGAAAGTTCCGAAATTGCCGGGGTAGATAATGGAGCCTTGCAAGGATGGCGGTGTGTATTGGCCGTCATAGCGCAACTCATGCATTTTGATGCGGCATTCCAGCTGATCGAGCAGTGTGACACCCCACATGTTGCTTTCCTGAAGCTTTGCCGGGCGGAAGTTCAGCCCGGAAATCGGCTGCGTGGGCGATGCATGATCTTCCGGGATGGTGCCGCCCGGGGCTGGCTGGTCCTTGATAGGAACAATCGGCTCACCCGTGCGGCGATCCAGCACGTAAATGTCACCCTGTTTGGTGGGAGCCACCAAGGCCGGAATGATGGTGCCATTGCGTTTCAAATCCAGCAGCACCGGCTGGGCGGGCACATCCATATCCCACAGATCATGATGCACAAATTGCTGCACCCAGCGATCCTGTCCGGTGTTGATGTCCAGTGCCACAACAGATGAAGAGTATTTCTCCACATTGGCGCTGCGGTTCATCCCCAATTGGTCCGGCACCTGATTGCCCATGGGCAGATAGACCAGACCAAGCTGCTCATCCACCGAGAACACCGACCAGCTGTTGGGAGAATTGACTGTATAGGTTTGGCCCGCAGGCAGAGGCGTGGTTTCGGTCGGGTTGCCACTATCCCAGTTCCAGATCAAGGCCCCGGTGTGCACATCAAAAGCACGGATCACACCCGATTGTTCATGGGTGGAATAGTTATCATTGACCGCTCCGCCAATGATGATCTTGCCCGCAGCAATCACCGGCGGCGAGGTCGAATAATAATAGCCTGCGGGATTATACTTCATGCCCAGTTCAAGGCGCAGAGTACCCTTATCAGCAAAGCTCTCGCAGACCTTGCCATTGGCGGCATCCAGCGCAATCAGTCGCGCATCGGATGTGGGCAGGTAAACACGCATGGCGCAAGGCGCACCTGCTGCGGCCTGCGGATCGGCATAATAGGTCACGCCACGGCAGGTCTGGTGCTGACGGTCCGGGTTGAGGCCAACATTGGGATCATATTTCCATTTTTGCTTGCCGGTTGCGGCATCAATGGCAATGGCCCAATTGTGTGGCGTGCAGAGATAAAGCGTGTCGCCCACTTTCAGCGGCGTCACCTGATAGGTGGTCTCTCCCACATCACCGGGCAATTTTACATCGCCCGTCTGATAGGTCCATGCCATCTTCAATGTCTTCACATTGTCCGGCGTAATCTGCGTCAGCGGCGAGTACCGTTGACCAAACGGAGTTCGGCCATATTGGTGCCAATCCTCATCAGGCACATTGCCACCGTAAGCGGGCGTGGCATCGGCGACATTCATCGGCAGGGTGCCGGAAAGACCGTAGGGATCATGGCTTATGGCATAGCCCGCAACACCCAGCGCCACCAGAACCGGCAGAGCCACCGGCCAGATGCTGGCCGCAATACCATTATCCCGGCGATGGGCCGGGCCGAGCTTGCGGCGAATGGCTGGCAACAACAGCACAAAGCCCAAAACGATAACCAAACCGCCGCGTGAGGCCAGCTGCCACCAATCAAAGCCCACCTCCCAGATGGCCCATCCAAGGCAGCCGAGAATGAAGAGACCGTAGAGGCTCAGCGCGCTGGCTTTTCGCATCAACAGCAGCAGTGCCGTCAGCAGAAAAACAATGCCCGCCACCATAAAGAACGGGCTGCCACCGAGAGAGAAGAGATAGCCGCCGCGACCGCCGAGCAAAAGCCCGATAGCGGCAAACACAGCGGCCGTGAGGATAAGAACCATGGAGAAAATCCTGTCGTTATGACATGTCAACGGCTCAAAGCACGCCACAGTTCGCGTGCGTCAACGCGTTGCAATACATTAAATTTTCGACACCATTCCGTGGGAGAGCCAGTTTCAGCCTCGGAATTCATGCAGCATGAAGGCCGCGCGCGAAAACGGGCGCGGTGCAGAGAGAACGCCGATGCCCGGGTATTGTTCCTGCGGCGCACGGCAAAAACGATGGCCTTATGCACATCCTTTCCTCTTGCCCGCGCGCAGCATCATTGCCATGTTGCGCCTACAACAGTCGAGGAAATGCGCATGACAAAGGCCTTGCTTCTCATTGATCTTCAAAACGGTTTTTGCCCCGGAGGCAACCTTCCCGTCGCGGAGGGCAATCAGGTTATTCCCGTTGCCAATACCTTAATGGCAAAAGGATATTATGACCTGATCATTGCCTCACAAGATTGGCATCCGGCCAATCACGGCAGTTTTGCATCCCAGCATCCCGGCAAACAGCCGTTCGAGATGGGCGAATTGTCGGGCCAGCCACAGGTGATGTGGCCGGATCATTGCGTGCAGGGAACGGTTGATGCCGAGTTTCACCCGGATTTGCACACAGAGCGGTTTGATTACGTGCAAAAGAAAGGTCAAAATCCGGCTGTCGATAGTTATTCCGCCTTCCGGGACAATGATCAGTCCTCGACCACCGGGCTTGATGGTTTTTTAAAAGGCAAAGGCGTGACGACACTGGATGTCATGGGCTTGGCCACCGATTTTTGTGTGAAATTCTCGGTTCTTGATGCTCTCGATATGCTGCCGGGTGTGGCCGTGCACTTCATTGTTGATGGAAGTCGTGGTATTAGCCCGCAAGGTGTAACGGACGCTATTGCAGAGATGCAATCACGCGGCGCTCACGTCATCACCAGTGCTGCCATTTTGGAATAAGTGACTATGCAAACGATAACCACCATTGCTGCCTTGCGGGAGCTGCTGACCAGCCATCGACGCAAGGGTGAAACAATCGGCTTTGTGCCCACCATGGGCTATTTGCATGAGGGTCACCTGACGCTGGTGGCCAAGGCGCAAGCCGAAAATGATGTGAGTGTCGTTTCCATCTTCGTTAACCCGCTGCAATTTGGCAAAAACGAAGATCTGTCCACCTATCCCCGCGATTTGCCCCGCGATAGCGCGCTTCTAAAAGCGGCAGGCGTCGATTACCTGTTTGCGCCCGGCGTGGAGGATATGTACCCGCGCCCTATGGATACGGTGGTGGATCTGCCCAAATTGGGCAGCGAGCTGGAAGGTGCCGCCCGCCCCGGCCATTTTGCGGGCGTCGCCACCGTGGTGACCAAGCTTTTCAACATTGTGCAGCCGGATGCCGCTTATTTTGGCGAGAAGGATTTTCAGCAGGTCGCAATCATACGCCGCATGGTGGAGGATCTGGCTCAACCCGTGCGCATCGTGCCTGTTGCCACTGTGCGCGAGGCCGATGGGCTGGCCTGCTCATCGCGCAATGTTTATCTGACGCCGGATGAGCGCAAGGCTGCGGTAATTGTACCGCGTGCGCTGGATGAAGCGGCAAGGCTTTGGCAGGCGGGCATGACCAATGCCAGTGCCATGGAAGCTGCCCTCACCGGTTTTATCGCAACCGAACCCTTGGCGCAGGCCGAAGTGGTGGCCATCCGTCATCCGGACACGCTGGCGCCGCTCATCACACTGGATCAGCCCTTTCTGGTGCTGCTCTATGTGCGGTTTGGCAAAACCAAATTGCTGGACAACCGCGTTATCTCACCTGAAAGAGACAAGACCGCATGAGCACCCCTTCCCGCCAGAAACGCCTCACGCCCCGTGATATTGCCAGCCTCAAGGGCCAGCAGCCGATTGTGTCGCTGACCGCTTACACAACACCCATGGCACGGCTTTTGGACAAGCATTGCGATCTGTTGCTGGTGGGCGATAGCCTGGGCATGGTGCTCTATGGGCTGGACAGCACCGTCAGCGTCACCATGGAGATGATGATTGCCCATGGGCAAGCGGTCGCTCGCGGTGCCGACCACGCCTGCATTATTGTTGATATGCCCTTTGGCTCCTATCAGGAATCCAAGGAGCTGGCGTTTCGCAATGCCGCCCGGCTGATGAAAGAAACCGGCTGCGACGGCATCAAGCTGGAAGGCGGCGAGGAAATGGCAGAAACCGTTGCCTTTCTGGTGCAGCGTGGCGTGCCGGTGTTGGGTCACGTTGGCCTTATGCCGCAGCAGGTCAACACCTCTGGCGGCTATCGCTCCAAAGGCCATAGCGATGCAGAGGCCAACATCATTCGCCGTGATGCCAAGGCCATTGCCGATGCCGGAGCGTTTGCCATTGTCATTGAAGGCACGGTTGAACCACTGGCCGCTGAAATCTCCAAGAGCCTGACAATCCCCACCATCGGCATTGGTGCATCCCCTGCCTGCGATGGGCAGGTTTTGGTATCGGATGACATGCTGGGCCTGTTCAATGATTTCAAACCACGCTTTGTCAAACATTATGCCGAACTGGCGGGCGCGATCTCAACAGCCGCAGAAGCCTATGCGGCAGAGGTCAAGGCCCGCAGCTTTCCAGGGCCGGAACATACATTTCAGCCGCGCAGCAAGGGATAAGCGTTACACCTTTATCACTCGCTCCAGCTGAAAGACACCATCGTTGAAGCGCTCGATGGTCTCAGTCAGCAGCGTTTGCGCATCATGCAGGCCGCGATTGTAGCATTGCACGCCAACGGTCTCGGTCATGAACTCTATCAGGCTTTCAGCTTCGAAGCGGCCCAGTTCCAGATCATGCTCGGCCAACATATGACGTGAGATGCGCACCACCATTAGCGCAAGATCCTCTTTGGAAAACATTGGCTTTGTCATTGGTGCCGTTCCTTTTGTTCAAGCATTGGGCACGATAGCCCAATACATTGGGCAATGTTCAATGAAATTCACCCAAAACATCACGCTTATTGGTTTGCTTATCAAAGGTGGTTGTCATAGACCACCGCCACACAATTCCGGAAACACGCCATGTCAGAATTCATCAGCGGTGCGCGCCAAAGCCTGCCCGTGACCCTTTCCACATTGCCATTTGCAGCGCTTTTTGGTGCCGTGGCGGCGGCCCATGGCCAGACAGTGTTGGAGGCAACGCTGACCAGTACGTTGATTTTTGCCGGTGCCAGCCAATTGGTCGGTATTGAGCTGTTTGGCAACAATGTGCCCGCATGGCTGATCGTTCTGTCAATCTTTGCCGTCAATTTTCGCCACATCCTCTATTCGGCGGCCATTGGTCCCTACTTCAAGGCGCTGAATGCATGGCAAAAGGCCATTGCCTTTTTCTTCATGACAGATCCGCAGTTTGCCGAAACCGTCAAGCACAGCGACAATGGCAAAACCGTTTCCTTCGCATGGTACATGGGTTTTGCCTTGGCCATCTATATTCCATGGGTTGGCTTTACCATGATCGGGGCCTTTTTCAGCAGCATGGTGGGAGACCCGAAAAGCCTCGGGCTGGATGTACTTTTGCCCGTCTATTTCATGGGCAGCGTGCTTGGCTTTCGCCACAGGCCCAATTTCATCATCACAGTCGCTGTCAGCGCCATTGCCTCGATTGTGGCCATCCATGTGGTTGGCTCACCATGGCATGTCAGTCTTGGTGCGCTGGCGGGCATTCTCACCGCCGCACTCCTGCCACCTCGCCAACCTGCCACCTTGGCTGCCACACCGGAGGCCGCGCAATGATGACCCTCGACACCCATATGATGATGGTGATTCTGGCCGCAGCCGTGGCCACCTACCTGACGCGCGCCGGTGGCTACCTTGTCATCAGTCGCTTCAAAACGATTCCACCACGGGTGGATGCGGCCCTCAATGCCGTTCCTGCGGCCGTGCTCACAACGCTGGTGGCCCCTGCGTTTTACGCAGGCGACATGGAGGTAAAAATTGCCATGACTATTGGCCTTGTGCTGGGCCTTCGCTTTTCACTGATTCCCATGCTGCTGGGTGGTTGGGGCACAGCCGTCTTACTTCGCCACCTGATGGGGTAAAACCACCTCAAATGACCGTGTCTTTCTGGTCACGACCGTGGAGAAACGCAGAGATTCGAAAAGAAAGTCGCAAAATCCGTCTATTTCAAGGGCTTGCCCGTTGTTCAGCTATATTTAATATAAAAAACCTAGAGTAGAATCAAACAAGCATAAAGGCTTCGTTTGAGGCTGACAAAAGGGGTTTACAGCATGACTCATCAAAACCATAAACTGGAGTTGATCCAGGGAGGAAAAGAAACCAGCGACCGGACTGACCCTATTGTCCAGATTGCCGAGGATTTGCGCAAGTTGATCAAGGCATCCAATGAAGGGCATTTCGATATGCTGAGCTACCTGCTCGAAGTGGCTCTTGATGAAGCGGTGCGTGAAAAGAATGACCGGGGCCATCAGCCTCGATAGTCGCAAGATGAGCAACGCCACTGTGGACTGCGTTGCTCATCTCATTCTGAATACTACGCCCGGGCGAGCGGCTCGGTTGCTTGAATAAGCCACCGGCGCGCATCATCGCTGGCCATAAGCGGCAGCAATTCTTCACGGGTGCGGGCGTGATAATCGTCCAGCCAGCGCAATTCTTCACGGGTCAGAAGCGCTTCGATAATCAAGTGCCTGTCGATCGGCGTAAATGTCAGCGTCTCAAAGCTCATCATATCCTGATCACCCCCCTCAACCGGCTCCAGATCGCGCACATAAACCAGGTTTTCAATACGGATACCAAAATGACCGGGGCGATAATAACCCGGTTCGTTGGACAGAATCATGCCGGGCAAAAGCTCTTGCGTGGACATACGCGAAATCCGCTGCGGCCCCTCATGCACGGACAGGAATGATCCCACGCCATGGCCCGTGCCATGGGCAAAATCTGCCCCGGCCTTCCAAAGCGCAATGCGCGCCAGCGGATCAAGATCGCAACCGCGTGTGCCCTTGGGGAATTTTGCCGTGCTGATGGCAATCATACCCTTGAGAACCAGCGTGAAAAAGCGCTTCTCTTCCGGCCCAACCGTGCCCACTGCGATGGTGCGGGTAATATCCGTGGTGCCATTGACATATTGTGCGCCTGAATCAATCAGGAACATCTCACCACTGTTGATCATCCGGTCACTGTCAGTTGTGACTCGGTAGTGCATGATAGCGGCATGCTCGCCTGCGCCGCTGATGCTATCAAAAGAAATGTCTCGCAAGGGATTTTGCATCCGCTCACCAACCCGAACCCGTGCAGCTTCCAAAGCCTTGGTGGCATGGATTTCTGTGACAGAACCGGGCGGTTGCTGATCGAGCCAGCTGAGGAACTCCACCACAGCAACACCATCCTGCACATGGGCCGCCGCCGAGCCG
>DNPN01000260.1:8519-22781 GCA_003501385.1 Rhizobium sp.
CCGCCGAGCCGTTCAACTCGACCAGATTTTTCACCGCCCGCCCCAGCTTGGCCGGATCCCCGCCATCCACCACAATGCCGCCCTGACTCGACACCAGCAGCGACAGTGCTGCAGGTGCCAGATCTGGATCAATCACGATAGATGCGCCTGTTTTGGCAAAATTGCCAAGAACTGAAATGAATGTTTTGGGATCGTGCCGCGTGGCCAAAGCATCAAGATAGACATCGACCTCAAGATTGGTCTTGCGCTTATCCAAAAACAGATCTGCCTTGCCATCCGCGTGAATAATCGCGCGCGACAAGGGGTGCGGCGTATGCGGCACATCCTGCCCCCGGATATTGAAAATCCACGCCACAGAGGATGGATCGGTCATCAGCACGGCTGAATGATGTTTTGCTTTGAGAGCTTCGGCAATTTTAGCAATCTTCTCAGAGGCTTCCACGCCTGCCGCCGAGATGAGTTGAATGCTGACAGCCCCAAGCGGCTCTGGCGGACGATCCGTCCAGACCGCATCCAGCGGATTGTGATCCACAAACAGCAACGTACCACCAATGGCCGCCAAGGCCTTTTCAAGCCGCGACACCTGCGCCGCCGTATGCATCCATGCATCAATACCAAGGCGAAAACCTTTGGGCGCATGGGCTGGAATCCACTTAGCGGGTGGTTCGTCAATCAGATCACCGGGGGTGAACACATCGAGATCCACCTGCTGGCGCACCTGAGTCACATAGCGACCATCAACAAACACGACGGCCTGAGTGGCAGTCACCAGTACTTCTCCGGCAGAACCGGTAAAGCCCGTCAACCACGACAGGCGTTCGGCAGAAACCGGCACATATTCCCCCTGATATTCATCGGCACGGGGCACAAGAAACCCATCAATACCAAGGGCTTGGAACCGCTCACGCAACGCGGCAACACGCGCCTTGCCAAACTGAGGGGTGGACGTAACGTCAAAGGATTGAAACATGATACCTGCTCGACACAATCAAAACTAACGCCAGCCTATAGCACACGGCGCAGCATTTCACCTGCAAGCGCAACAATCCGAATGATTTCCTGCTCACATTGACGAGGCAGCGCCGAAATGGGTCGCCCAAAAGAGAACACGTCTCTGCCATATTGTTGGAACTGGCGTGTAGAACGCATATCAAACTGCATATCTCTTCAGCAAAACCGTACCGCCAGCACAAAATGTGACGGATTTTTGACTGAAAATAGGCCAATTCAGCCTTAACCCATGTGATAAATGCATGCCTACCATGTGATGTTACATCTAGGATGTTGCGACGCAACAGGCTAGAAGCAGCGCAACAACTGAACCGATTGAAACAAAGAGAAAATCATGACCAGCCCACTCCGCACAACATCTCCGACCCGCGCTATGCCGCACGGCCGTCAGATCGGGCTGAACGGCGCTTCTTCTTTGACCCGCGACATTCTTGCTGGCGCAAGCCGCCCAGCCACTGTTCGCAACACCGCCGTTCGCGCGTCGATCTAATCGCGCCCATTCGGATTTTCAAAACCTCTACGGGACCCGCTTGAGTCATCCTCCCAAGACTCGCGGGTGGTCAGGGAAACCTGATCGAAAAAAGGCGGCATCTCTGATGCCGCCTTTTTGTGTTTTCAATTCAACATATTCGTCAACAACCATGCATCGCAGTTTTACAGCATCGGACCGAAAAGTGGAAACCGGTTTTCGGATAAATCCGATGCGCAAATAAAAACTTAGAGCATCGTGCCGATTCCTATTTTCGGCACGATGCTCTAAAGCCTGTCGCAGTGAATAGGATTCACTGCGACAGGCTTTATCTCTTATTTAGCCGCATGTACGTTATCGTTTTATTGAGGACAATAAAACGCGACATGCTTTAAGATGCATGGCACACCATATATGTCTCATTGCAGATGAATGGTCACCCAGCCATTGCGCCAGATTGTGCGCACATGCTTAAGCCCAGCGCCGTTGTAAGCGGCAATCACCTTCCAACGTTGCGACGCCAGAATACCGGAGAGAATCACAGAGCCACCCGGAGCCAGATGGTTCACCAGTTGCGGTGCCATTTTCATCAAGGGACGCGCCAAAATATTGGCAATGATCAAATCAAACGGGCCGTATTGCGTAAAAGCCGTGGAGTGAAACCCGGGCGCTGTGCGAAACTCGATCCCGTTCGGCACGCCATTGCGCACGCCATTTTCTGTGGCGACGCGCACCGCAATCGGATCAATATCGGTGGCCAGCACCGGCACTGGCAAAAGCTTGCGCACGGCAATGGCCAGAACGCCACTGCCTGTGCCCAAATCCAGCGCGTTACGCACTTTGCGTGAACGCACCACGCTATCAATCATTTCGAGGCAGCCAGCCGTGGTGCCGTGATGGCCGGTGCCAAACGCCTGTCCTGCATCAATCTCGATGGCCAGATCATTGACCTGCACCTTATCGCGGTCATGGGAGCCGTGCACCAAAAAGCGCCCTGCCCGCACGGGCGTCAAACCTTCCAGCGATTTAGCAATCCAGTCGATGTCGGGAATCACTTCACGCTGAATAGGCAGATCCGGGAATTCTTCGGCCAGCAAAGACACCACCCGCTCACGAACATCATCTTCATCGTCGATCATGAGATAGACTGACGCTTCCCAGACATCATTTTTCTCATCCACTTCCGTGGTGGCTATGGCGAAATCTTCCTCGCCAAACTCGAAACTCATCAGATCAAGAATGCGGTTGGTCTGCTGTTCGGTGGCGCTGACAAAAAAACGAATTTCGCTCACGGTGGGACTGTCCTGCTGCGGGGGTGTTTTCGAGAGTCTGTCAGGTTCAGATTGAACCAGACAGACTCTCGATTCATTTGTTTGAGTTTGTCTGATCAGAAAAACCGGATTCCACTTTTCCCGGACAAACTCTAAGTGTCTCCGGTACAACGCCTCGGCCAAGGTTGCAAGAAAAAGCCCGCTCAGTTGCCAAATTCAGCTCTTCATCAGATTTTCCAGCTTCTTGACCGCCACATCGGGGTTTTCACCATAAGCAATGGTGCCTTTAAAGCGTCCTGCGCTGTCGAGCAGAAAGATGGAAGCCGTGTGATCCATAGTGTAATCGCCATTGGGGTCTTTTTCATCCACCGGCACTTTCTTGGCGTAAACGCGAAAACTCTTCACCATGGCCATCACCTTGTCTGGCGCACCAGCAATGCCTGTAATCCGGTCAGAGACATTGGAGATATATTGATTCATCACCGCAGGCGTATCGCGCTCCGGGTCCACCGTCACAAAAAACGCACCCAGCTTGCCCCCCTTCGGATCGACTTTTTTCAACCAGCCGTCCAGCTCAAACAAAGTGGTCGGGCATACTTCCGGGCAATGGGTAAAACCAAAGAACACCACACTCGGCTTGCCACGCATGGCCTGTTGCGTAATGGTATTGCCACGCTGATCAACCAGCTGGAACGGATCGCCAAAGGGTGCCTCCGTAATTTGCTGCTTTGCGCCCGAGATTTGCAGGGTCAAATAGCCTGCTAAAGCAGCCATAAAAGCCACCAGCACCCAAACCACCCTCGATATTCTCTTCATCTGCCCGCTCTATGCTTTTTGGGAATTCAACAGCGCCATGATTACGCTCGCGCGATGACGAAAAGCAAATCAACTCACCGTAGCCACCCTAACGCATGGGACATAAAGGCATCAAAAGCAAAGTTTTTTCAAATTCCGACACAAAGATCGCATGTCTTCTAATATAAAATACCTAAACCATTGTAAAATTAGCAAATACTTAACTGTTGTCGGTTGAATCTGCGCTCCTAGGCAAGTGTGCCGCGACAGGACCAGCAGCACATTCAACCACAGACAATACGCAACAGATTCCGACACACGTATCAGCAGGATGGTAACTTTCATGAGCGAGAGAAGTTCAGGGCGCGGACTAACCATCAGCCAACGCCTTATGGTATCCGGAGGAGCGGCCATTTGCGCCATCGTACTGATGCTGACAATCGGCAGTCTCAAAAGCAGCCAGATGGATCAAGCCCTCATGCAGGCCATCGATATCAAAAACAAGGTCGAGACAATCAACGAGCTGCGCCTCTCCGCCGTCGAAATCACTCTTGCTGCGATGGATACGATCATCGACCATGAAGAAGGCAAGATTCAGCCCGATCGCCAGGAGATTTTTGATAAAAACACCGAACTCCTGAGCAAACAGGTTAATGTCGTCAAAGACGTGGCAACGCAACTTGGTATTTCAGCTAAGCTTGGCAGCTATGATGCTGATTTGGCTCTTCTGCTTCGCAACGCCGGTCCTGAGCTGAAAAAGCTGGTGGAAACCCACGCCCCTGAGGAAACCTATTCGCAGATTGATGATGTGATTGATGAGGCTGGCGACAAGGTAATCGAAACGCTGGCATCGCTCTACACCACAGGAAACAAGCTGGTGGAACAGAAGGTGGCCGATGCTACCACCACATCAAAAAGCTCGATAACAATGCAGCTCACCGTTGGCCTCGTGGCTTTCATTGTGGTGCTTGCCTTGCAAATCATCAATACAAAATCGATTCTCAGCGGTATTCGCGGTGTCCGTACCAGCTTGAGAGAGATTGTGGATGGAAATTACAACTATGAGATTGCCGATGTGAACCGGGCAGATGAAATCGGCGAAATTGCCCGCTCGGCCGAAGTTTTCCGCCAATCGGTGATGGAAAAGCGCGAACTGGAGGCCAAGGCAGAAGATGCGCGCCAGCATGGCGAGGCCCTGCTGCGCGAGCGCGAAGCCGCCGCTACGGCCGAGCGCAACCGCTTGAATGCCGCAGTCGATGCTCTGGGCAAGGGCCTGAACCAGCTTGCCGAAGGCAATCTTGGCACCGCCATTGATCAGGAATTTCCGCAGGAGATTGAACGTCTGCGTACAGACTTCAATCAGGTTGCAGCCCGCCTGCGCAATGTGATGGAAGAAATCTCCATCAACTCCAGCTCCATTCAGGCCAACGCCAACCAGATGCGCTCTGCCGCCGACGATCTGGCAAAGCGCACCGAGCAGCAGGCCGCCTCGCTGGAAGAAACCTCTGCCGCCCTGGCCGAAATTACCGCAACAGTCAGCAACAGTTCCAAGCTGGCTGAAGATGCAGGCCATATGGTGGACAATACCAATTCCTATGCCGAACGCTCTGTGGCTGTGGTTGCCGATGCCATGGCCGCCATGGAACGCATTGAAAGCGCCACCGCCGAAATCGGCAAAATCATCAATGTTGTCGAGGAAATTGCGTTCCAGACCAATCTGCTGGCGTTGAATGCCGGTGTTGAAGCCGCGCGCGCTGGCGAAGCGGGCAAAGGCTTTGCCGTCGTCGCCCAGGAAGTGCGCGCATTGGCTGGCCGCGCCGCCGATGCCGCCCGCACCATCAAGACGTTGGTGGGCAAGTCCAACGATGAAGTGCGCACCGGTGTGGAGCTTGTAACCGCCACAGGTGAGGCTTTGCACAAAATAGGTAACGATGTTCTACAAATTAACGAGCACGTTAAGTCGATCGTAACCTCGGCGCGCGAACAATCAGTGGGACTGAGCGAGATAAATTCCGCCGTTGGGCAAATGGACCAGGTAACGCAACAAAATGCGGCCATGGTCGAAGAGACCAACGCCGCCAGCCACACGCTGGCCAGCGATGCCGAAAATCTTGGACGGCTCGTTGGGCAGTTCAAGGTGGGCAATGCGGGACAACCAAGCCCAGTCAGCAGACCGATGCCGGCAAAACCAGTATCGGCACCAAGACCATCGCCCGCAAGGCAGCTTTTGGGCAAGGTTGCGGGAGCATTTAGTAAAAACAGCGGTGCGCCAGCAACCCGGGCAACGGCCACCGCGACAGCAACCGATCAGTGGGAAGAGTTCTAACCATGTCTAATGCCATCAAACAGTCTGGAGCCTACCTCGAAATCGTATCGTTCCATTTGGGCGATCAGGAATTTTGTATCGACATCATGGCCATCCGCGAAATTCGTGGTTGGGCCCCGGTGACGCCAATGCCCCATACACCGCCTTACGTTCTGGGTCTGATCAACCTGCGCGGTGCCGTTATTCCGGTTATCGACATGGCCTGCCGCCTTGGCATGAGCATGACCGAACCCTCCGAGCGTTCGGCCATCATCGTGACAGACATCGCTGGCAAGCTGGTTGGCCTGCTGGTGGAACAGGTTTCCGATATGATGACCATTCGCGGTGAAGACCTGCAGCCTGCACCGGAAATCATTCCAGAAATGCAGCGCGCCTTCTGCCGTGGCATCGTGGCCCTCGAAAAGTCCATGGTCTGCTTCCTCAACCTCGACACGGTCATCGCCGACGAGTTGCTGGCAAACGCAGCCTGATCCGCTCAAGACCGCAGCTGACATCCCAACTGAAACCTTTCGGTTGGAACCATACATACGCCTGTTAGACCGCTGCTTCGAACGTGATGGCATTGAAGCGGCGGCTTTTCACGTTTTGGCTCCACTTCCTTTTTTGCCGCACGAATATTTTTTCTACGGCATCGTGAAAACGGCTGGCTTTGCTCTTACATAGGTATGACGATCGTTTTAATCCACAGCAGGATGCTGGCCTTATATCCGGTCCGATAGAGGCAACCATGCAGTGGTCCGCGGACCCGTTTTGCGGAGAATGGAGACCTACAATGCAGATTCCACTCATTTTTAGCCCAGACCAAGCCGAGATGACCCATTCTAAAAAGCGCCGCAACAGTGCCTATGCGGCAACCCTTGCAACAGCCATCCTGCTCACAGGTCTTGGTGCCGCACCTGCCAATGCGGGACAAAGCGAGCTCTCCAAAATCCTGTTTGGCACGACCTATGATGACAATGTGACTGTGGTGGATGCTGGCCACCCGGTACACCATCAAGACAGGGGTATACCGCCGACAGTCGTGTACGCCACACCGGACAGAATAAGAACAGCGCAGGCAGAAGTTGGCAACAACCCTGCCCTGCGCACGGCTCTGCAGAAGCGCAATATTCGCGTTCACAACGTCTTGTGGGTGCAAACGGCACTGAATGGCGGAACGGTCGTCTATTACAAATAAATGTGACTGACAGACGTGAGATTGCATAAAATAAAAAGCCTACCCGCTGGCATGACAACGGGTAGGTTTTGTTTTTTAACATGACATAGAATGTTAGAACATTGATGACCATCCCGGTGGCTTGAGGATGATCTTCGCGACCCACAGGAGCTGGGTCAATGTCCTAAAACGGCAAGATGTCACGCCTATACAATCTGTGGTGAAGCTCACTTCAAAATCACTTCCCCCCACGCACAGACAATCTGCACGATCATACCGGGCTAATAAACCCCCTAAATCGCAAGAGGGTCTTGAATGAGGCCCAGAGCGGCGACCTTTTTTGGGAGGATGCAAGCACAGATCCGCACAACTTATGGCTTTCCGTTTTTCCACGTCACTGTTTGATTAAAAAGCGGCACGGTGGAAATGCCCATCTTGGCAGACCCGTCGACAAGCTGACGGGAATGAATGAGGTAAACCAGGGTGTCGTTGTCCTTGTCATAAATCCGGTTCACCACCAGCGTCTTCCAAATCAGAGATCGCCCCTGACGAAACACCTCTTCGCCGGACTTGGAGAGATTGATGGCACCAATCTCAATCGGGCCTGTCTGGCGGCAAGCAATAGAATTGTTGGATGGGTCTTCAAACCAGTTGCCCTTGTGCAGCCGGTCAATAATGGAGCGGTCAAAATAGGTGACGTGGCATGTCACACCTTTTACCTCCGGATCAGCGACGGCTTCGACCACAATATCATTGCCGGTCCAGTCCACGCCCACTTTGCCAATCACATCGGCAAGGGCAAAAGAGCCGGAAAGCCCCACAAGCGCCGCAGCCACCACAACTATCTTACGGAATTTCGACATAACACTCTCCAGCCTTCATCTGCTGAAGAGATATGGCATCAAAGCACGGTTACAAGGCACGCAGCTTCAAACAATCGCCCGCGCAGATGGCCGCCGAACCGAGCAAGCCTGATAGCCACCCGGAAACAACCGACCAACAGACAAGCCCGTCATTGCGGCAAGTTCGGCAACATCCTCTGCCCCTCTGCGATCCATCATCGCCACCACGGCCTGCGCGCACACAGCCGCATCTTCCGCCGCATTATGGTGTTGGAACGACAGATCCAAATGTGCTGCGAGAATATTCAACTTGTGCGACAGCAACTGCGGCCAGATCTTTTGCGCCAGCTTGACGCTGCACACATAGGAAAATGTCGGATAGGGCTGCCGGTAGGCATCCAGCGCACCACGCCAGACGGAAAAATCAAACGCCGCATTGTGGGCAATCATCATCGCGCCCGCAACATCATCGGCAAATTCATCCATCACTTCGGGAAACTCGGGCGCATCCTCAACATGCTCGGGCCGAATGCCGTGAATGGCAATGTTGAAGGACGAAAACCGCATGGTCCTGGGTCGGATCAACCGCTCTTCAACCCGCACCACAGCACCATCCTCAATCCACGCCAAGCCAACCGAGCACGCACTATCGCGCCCTTCATTGGCGGTTTCAAAATCGATGGCAATGGTTTTGCCGCTGGGCTGTGATGGTGATGACATGAACGTGGCATAGGCTGAAAGCGAGATTCGAGCAATGTGATGAGGCAAAAAATGCCGAAGATTGCAGGCTTTCACTGCGAAATCGACAGGCACGATGGAGTGGGGCAACCGTTGGTGCTGTTGCATGGCAGCGGTCAGGATGAGACCTGTTGGGGTGATATTGCCGAAAAAATAGCGCCGCATTCGCCAGCATTTCGAGTGCGCGGAAATATAATATGGGAGGGTAAATTCGCGTTCTTTCGGCGAAAACCAGATCGGTCACTGGACATGCAGGACCTTGCCCGGTCTGTGGAAGAAATTGCATTTTTACTGACAGAACTGCACGCTCTTTGCGGTAACCGAAAGCCGATTATGCTCGGCTATTCAAACGGTGCTATTTGCGCCACGGCAGTGATGCGAGACTTTCCTCTGGCAAGTGCAGGATCGATCCTGTTGCGCCCCGTGCCATTACCGCAGGAAACGGTCTTTGCATTAAGTCCGTCTTATCCTGTGCTGATCATTTCAGGCGAGACAGACAGCCGCCGCAAACCAGACGATGGCGCAAGGTTGGCAGACCAGCTCAATGTAGCGGAAACCAATGATGTGACATGCCACACGCTGAACTGCGGCCATGGTTGGGATACGGAAGGCCGGGATGTTGCAATTGCGCGACAGTGGTTTGCGCAACGATTTGAATGATTCCTCTGTGATTGACAACCGAGCCCAATCAATCAAAACTCAGCACATGATCGCACATCGCTCGACCCACGTGATGACACTTACCACCACCGTTCCACAGGGAACGTGGGGATGGTGTCGCGCGGCTAAAGCGTAACGACGATCAACCCCCACCAACCCTGCGATGATGAGCAGGGTTGAACAAGGCCCCTGCTCCTTTGCTAACAGAGAGAGCAGATATGCAAGACAACCCAGCCGTTATTGCCCCAATTATTCCCATTGCCGCCAACGCCAGATGGCAGCAAGGTCTGTTGATTCGTCCTGCGTCACCGGATGACGCTGAAGGAATCGCGGCCATGCAGAACCAGCCGGAGTTTCGCGCTGGCACGCTACGTCCTCCTTACGTCAAGGTGCAGGACGTGAGGAAATGGCTGGAAACACCTGCCCCCAATGCCATTTCCATTGTGGCCGTTATGAGCGACCGGATTGTTGGTCATGCAGGCTTTACCCAATCGTCAGGCCGCCGAAGCCATGTTGCCAGCCTTGGCATGGGGGTGCATGACGCATTTCAACGCCGCGGCATTGGCCGCGCTCTGCTGGGCGAGCTGGTTGCCATTGCCGATAACTGGATGAATATCAAACGGCTGGAGCTGACTGTTTACACCGACAACACGGGTGCCATCGCCCTTTATGAAAGCTTCGGCTTCGAGCGTGAGGGCCTGCACCGCGCCTTCGCCTTTCGGGATGGCAGCTTTGTCGATGCCTATGCCATGGCCCGTATTCGGCCATGATGACATTTTAGAGGGGTTTCAGCGCCCCTCTTCACCATCTTCACGGGTTTTTGCAGTCAACCCCTGTACTTTCTTGGGTTTCCCGGTTAGGAACGCCTCAACATACCCGCAATCGGCGGGCGTCGTGCTTTATGCATGACCCTAGACAGACATTTCGAGAGATGACCCCATGACTATTTATGACGGCATCGTCCCGGCGATTGCCGAGGCCTTGCGCAAACGTGGTTA
Source organism: Rhizobium sp. (assembly GCA_003501385.1). Lineage (GTDB taxonomy): Bacteria > Pseudomonadota > Alphaproteobacteria > Rhizobiales > Rhizobiaceae > Allorhizobium. The sequence continues at coordinate 18,786 of DNPN01000260.1, forward strand.
CGCCACCCTCACCCCTGTTCAGCAAGCGATGATCGATGAAGATCTCGAAGGACGGGATGCGCTGGTTTCGGCCCAGACGGGTTCTGGTAAAACAGTTGCGTTCGGCCTCGCGCTGGCTCCTACATTGCTCGGCGACGAAAACCGTTTTGACAGAGCAACCACCAAGCCTGTAGCACTCTGCATTGCGCCTACCCGCGAGCTGGCCTTGCAGGTTCAGCGCGAGCTGGAATGGCTGTACGAAAACACCGGCGCGGTTTTCGCGACATGTGTTGGCGGCATGGACATTCGCAACGAGCGCCGCGCGTTGGAACGTGGTGCCCATATTGTCGTTGGCACACCTGGCCGTCTGCGTGACCACATTACCCGTCGTGCGCTTGACCTCTCCGGCCTGAAGGCCGTGGTGATGGACGAAGCCGACGAAATGCTGGACCTCGGCTTCCGCGAAGATCTGGAATTCATTCTCGAAGCATCGCCAGATGAACGCCGCACCCTGATGTTCTCGGCCACTGTGCCGCGCTCGATTGCTGATCTGGCCAAGAGCTATCAGCGCAATGCCAAGCGCATTGAGACCGTTTCTGAGCGCAAGCAGCACGTCGATATTGAATACCGCGCCATGCTGACCGCGCCTGCGGATAAGGAAAACGCCATTATCAACGCGCTGCGCTTCTACGAAGCCCGCAATGCGATTGTGTTTTGCTCCACCCGCGCCAACGTCAACCACCTCACCGCCCGCCTGCACAATCGCGGCTTCTCGGTGGTGGCCCTGTCTGGCGAGCTGTCGCAGAATGAGCGTACGCACGCGCTGCAAGCCATGCGTGATGGCCGCGCCCGTGTGTGCGTGGCCACCGACGTTGCTGCCCGTGGCATCGACCTTCCCGGCCTTGAGCTGGTGATTCACGCTGATCTGCCCACCAATTCTGAAACCCTGTTGCACCGCTCTGGCCGTACCGGCCGCGCAGGCAACAAGGGCGTGTCTGCATTGGTTGTGCCTATGAGCCAGCGCCGCAAGGCCGAACGCATTCTGGGCGGTGCCAATGTGCAGCCTGCTTGGGTTGCTCCGCCGTCTGCCGATGAAGTTCTGGCGCGCGATGATGAGCGCCTGATGGCTGATCCGGTGTTTGACGAAAAGATCACCGAAGACGAAACAGATACCATTGCACGCCTGCTGGCAGCACACGGCGCTGAAAAGATTGCCGCCGCTTTCTTGCGCGGCTATCGCGCCACCCGCTCGGCACCGGAAGACCTGATGGAAGTCAAGGTTCAGCCCGCCCGCGAGCGCCGCGATAACGACACTTACGAGCCAAACACACCTTCGCGCCCACGCAGCGAGTTTGGCCCAAGCGCATGGTTCTCGCTGTCCATTGGCCGTCGCCAGAGCGCCGAGCCACGTTGGCTGATCCCGATGCTGTGCCGCAATGGCAACATCACCAAGAACGAAATCGGCGCCATCAAGATGCAGCCGGAAGAGACCTTTGTGGAGATTTCACAAGCGCATCTGGATAAGTTCCTGACTGCTCTTGGCCCCAACAAGACGCTGGAACGCGGCATTATCGTCAAACAATTGCCGGGCATGCCAGATTTCAACGCACCACCAAAGGAACGCGCTGCCCGTCCGCCACGCGAGGATTCGGATTTTGCAGAGCGCAAGCCCCGTGGTGATGCCAAGCCTTATGGCGATAAAAAGCCATACGCCAAGAAGGCTGAATCCCCTGAGCGCCGCGTCTATAAGGACGAGCTCGCCAAAACCGATGCCGACGTCTGGGGCGAGCCAAAGCCCAAGAAAAAGCCCTACGTTGCTGGCGAAGGCCGCAGCTGGGACAAGCCCGCAAAGCCCGCCTTTGCAGGCAAGGGTGATAAGCCCGCTTACGCTGGCAAGCCAAAGGGCAAGTTCGACGGCCCCGCTGGCGGCGCTAAGAAAAAAAGCTTCAAGCCCAAGGGCTGAATGATAAACGGGGCGGTGAAAACCGCCCCTCACCTTTTGTAGGCACCCGATCGTCATTGAACACATCGTCGTTGAACACAATGCCAGACCCGCAAACACCCCGCGCCTGCGGCACCTGCACACTCTGCTGTCGTCTGCCAGACATTGACGAACTGTCCAAACCCGCCAACGAATGGTGCGTGCATTGTGTGGATGGCATGGGTTGCACAATTTATCCCAACCGCCCCCAGACGTGCCGCGATTTTCTCTGTCTTTGGATGACGGATGCGCAACTCGGCGACGAGTGGGAACCCGCCAAAACCCATATGATGGTCTACACCCAAGGCCCGCAAGTGACTGTGTTGGTGGATCCGGCCTATCCGAATGCGTGGAAAACGGAGCCTTACAACAGACGGCTTCAAGAATGGGCCAAAGAGGCGGAGGCGCGTGGCGGCTATATCATCGTCTTTGTGGGGGATGATGTGTTCAAGGTCGGAGCTGGAACTCGAGCGGCGTGAAGAAGGTCCGGCAAGTCAACAGCCCTTTCAATTCACCTCATCTGACACTATCGCGCGAGATGAGCACCTCCATTGACGGGGATGACTTGACCGGTGATATGCCCGGCCCCCGCTGATGCAAGAAATACCACGGCAGCAGCAATATCACTCGGCCGCCCAACCTTTTTGGTAAAGGTCGCATCGGCGAGTTGCGTTCGACGCTCATCGCTAAGTTTACCATGAAAAAATTCTGTATTCTCAACAAACCCTGGTGCCACGACATTTGCAGTAATTTTCCGCGGTCCGAGTGAGCGGGCCAAATCGCTGGTCCAAGCTTCAATCGCGGACTTGGCTGCACCGTAAGACCCACCGCCACCAGTTCGTGCAGCAATCGACCCTATCGTGATGATCCGTGCTTGATCCGAAAAACGTTCAACAAGAGCCTCTGTCACGAGCACCGCCGATAGCACATTGGATTCGAAATTTGCCTGCCAACGCGACGCAACATCAGTCAATCTGACTACTGGGTCCGATAGGAGTTCTGAGCTGAGGCTATCAGTGCGCGACAAGTCCGTATTGCCTCCTGCATTGTTCACAAGCACATCGACCGTCTCTGGTAATCGATTGAGAGCAGCGGCTACGGCCAGTGGGTCTGCCGCATCAAAAGCCACAGCCTCAACACCAATGGCCTTAGATATCTCATTCAACAGGCCAGAACGTCTGCCCGTGATGAAAACGCGATCGCCCTCAGCGACAAAATACTCGGCACATGCGCGTCCAATGCCAGAAGCTCCACCCGTGACGACCACATTTCGCGTCATATTCTCTCGCTCCAATGGAAAAACGTGATGACATAAATAATGTTTAGGCCTAAATAAAATCCATGTCAAATTCTGATAACCACACGCAGACCCACCCGATCGCGGCGTATGCAAATGCGCCCGACCAAGCAGATCTGCTTCAACAGGAATGGGCGTTGGCGCGACCAGACCTGCCAGTGCGCTCAATCGGCATCATCACGCGAATCTGGCAGATTTCCAAACTGCTATCTGATGATCGCCGTAAAACCATGAACCAGTTGGGCATGGAGCCCGCCATCCGGGATCTTTTGGCCAACTTGCGTAGGTCAGGTCCACCATACCGGCTTCGAGTCAGTGAACTGGCAATGTGTTGCGAGGTCAGCAAAGGCGCGATTACGCAGCGGGTCGAGCGTGCCGAAGCAGCCGGGCTTGTACGCAGCGTCAATGCCCGCGACGCTACAACACATCAGAAATGGGATAAAAAAAGTACGGCAGAGATGGACCGACGTGCGGTATGGATAGAACTCACACCAGAAGGTAAAGACTTGGTAGAAACAACCGTAGAAGCCCTTCTGCATCATGAAGATCATCTCGTTGCGGACCTCGGCGATGAGGACATCAAGGCGCTATCCGACGCGCTAAGGCGTCTGTTGCATGTCCTGAACAAACAATGATCGCCTTCTCGCGAGACCATTAGAGTTTGTCAGGGGAAAATAGTCACGCGTTTTCCGACAAGACAAACGAAAATAAGACAAGCTAGAGTTTGTCTGGTTCAAAC
>DNPN01000242.1:0-3083 GCA_003501385.1 Rhizobium sp.
TATTTCAACGCCAATGTGAATCTTTCGTTTGTGTCAATGCACTAGGTTTGGCCTTAGAGCCAAAGCGGTAGAAAAAACTGCCGCCGAAATTGTCCGGAGAGATGTAATGCCCATACTCCTCTTTTACGCGATTCAACTTTTTGTATATTCCATTTTGCTGCGTATGGGATATCGGCAAATAAGAAGCTGCATGGCTATCCACTGTTAAGGTCAGCATCATCCGCGCACGTGGGAAAGCAATCCTAGTGCCTCTAATGAAGATGCTGCGTCATTTCAAAGCAGATTTTGGAATCGTACATGATATGGACTGGCCTCGCCGGAAAAACGGTAGCAGCAACGCAATGTGGACCCTCAACACTTCCATTCGCGATGAGATCATCCGTTGTCGTCAACAGGGACAGATCGTCTATCACCTTTGGAGCATCCCCGACTTGGCGGGAATGAGCTCGGAAACGATAAGCCTTACGCGGCGTTTGACCGCGCAAATATCGATGAAGCTTTAAAGACGAATGTCCGATCGTTAGTAAGCAGCCTGGTTGAAGGCATTGCTATTGACCCGGCTGACCATGATGCTAACAAAAATTTCATCACGCAGGTGGAGGCCGATCTAGTCGCATGGGCAAAAACAAATGGGCAGAGTGCAAGTCCACGCCTTAACCCGATTAGGCAGCCAAAGCACTGACCTATTTGTGAAAAGTCTCGAGCCATGCAGATAGACTCTGCTTGTGGGGACCAATAGTGAGAGCAGGAGTACGAACTCCTCCAAACAACAGGGATTGCTGCATGCCTGATGTGGATCACGCCATCCTCGTGCCTGATTGAAGTCACCGCGAAACTTCATAGCATAATTGTCGTGCGCGATCCCGGGCTTAAATTTGAGGATGCTCCCTGGCCGCAACTAGGTAGAATTCTGAGGGATCTGATCAAGATCGAAGGAAGAGCTACGAGGTCATGGATGATCCGCATACCTTCCTGCACTCCCAGACCAAGCGTATCGCACCTCGCAGAAGTCTGGCCCCACGACGCCTGGTCCGCAAATCGCTGCTTCACACAATTTGAACCCGCCCAGCCGCGCCCTCTCCGGTCGTTGCTGCCCCGTAAGAGGACTGGTCTCTCCCAAACCCATGCAGCGGTCGCGGTATGCGTTTTTCCGTAGGCTCTTGCCTTGCCTAAGGCTACCGATTTTATCTTGGGTCTTCGTGGGGTGGAAATCTTTGAACCCTATCTGTCTGGACAGCGAAGGCCCGCGCATGAGCCAGTTCATCCATTCGGCCGAGACAATCCGCACAAGGTTGGTGAGGTTCTTCTGCCCCTTGCGCGGCCTGCCTTCCACGGAGAGGTGGCCAAGGGCGCGGGCTTCCCGAATAGCGTTCTGCGCAGTGGTACGGCTCACGCCCGCAACAGCGGCGATACGATCAAGCGCCAGATCACACAGGCCGCGGCGCTTCACCTCGCCAGAAATGACCGTAAGCACGGCGCGTTCGCCTTCTGTGTAGTGATGCCGGATAGTGTCAGGTATCCCGCTTGATCCGCCCAGCTTGCGCTTTCGAGCCACCGATGCAGCACGATCTGGCGACCGTTGCCACTTGCGGCTTACAAGACGCTGCATACGGCGAAGATGCGGGCTTAGGGTTTTCGCACCAACAAGCGGTTTGCTGGCTGGCTGTGTGGAGATAGCGCCAATCTCGTAAGCTTTTGCCAAGACAGCATTATACGGCTTCCGCTCCATAATCTGAAGCAGAGCAATTGAAGCAGGGATGGAAGAGGTCACTTGCCGCGATCCTCCTCACCCTTCGTTTGGGCAGAAGGAACAGCACTGCCATATTCGATGTCATGGGCGCGTTTTGCCGCTGAAATGGCTTCAAGGTTGTTGAGGCCTAACTTCTCTTTCAATGTGAAGATAAGACGAGTGCCGCACGAATCAGGATTTCGGCTTATCCAGAGACAAGTGTCGGGAATTCGACTTTCGTTAGAACATGGAGAGAACGGACTTCCCGGATTTTCCCCGTATTCATCTGGGGAAACATGATTTGTTCTGCATTTATTTTTCGGGGGAAGCGAAGTGCTTACGCGAAAAAATATATCCAATTCAGTGGGATAAATGGTGCTGCTAGAGAGATTTGAACTCTCGGCCTCTCCCTTACCAAGGGAGTGCTCTACCCCTGAGCTATAGCAGCATCTGGCGAAGCGTTTAAGTGTGCGCTTCGGAACGAGGGGGCTATTGCCATAGCTGATGCGGGAGCGCAAGCGGCAATTTGCAGATCGGGCAATAAAATATCAAAACATGTGCTATCTTCCGGTTTTTCCACAACTACGCTATCAGACACCCATGAATGATATTGAAGACACATCCACCCCGGAGACTGGTGAGAGCCAGCGCCGGAGAAAAAGCAATGACCAATCCGCCCTGCGGCGTGAGCGGGCGGCTGCAAAGCTGCGCGAGAATCTTTTGCGCCGGAAGACTCAGGCGCGGGCAAGGCGCGCAGGCGATGCGGATGAAACCGATGGGCTACCTGCGGCCAAAGCGCCCGTGGCAGATCAGGACACAGATAAATAAGCAGGTTTGCATTGGCTTGAATTGAATGCGGCGCTGATTTCGTTTAAACAGCGCCGTCTTTTATCCCGATAAACGCGGGCTTTTTATTCAAACCAAGAAAGGTGGGGGCAGGCAGTGGTTTATGCCCCCTGAACAACATCAATGGATCGTATCAGGATTGTCGGCGGCAACGCCCTTCATGGCATCATTCCCATTTCCGGCGCAAAAAATGCCGCCCTGCCGCTGATGATTGCATCTTTGCTGACCAGCGACACCCTGACGCTGGAAAATGTGCCGCATCTGGCCGATGTCGAATTGCTCATGCGTATTCTGGGAAGCCATGGGGTGGATGTGACTGTGAATGGCCGCCGCGAGCGCCAATCCGGTAGCTATGCCCGCACCATTCACTTCACCTGCCGCACCATTGTGGATACCACCGCCCCTTATGAGCTGGTGTCGAAAATGCGCGCCAGCTTCTGGGTGCTTGGCCCGCTTCTGGCCCGCGAGGGCAAGGCCCGCGTATCGCTGCCCGGCGGCTGCGCCATCG
>DNPN01000242.1:3329-3587 GCA_003501385.1 Rhizobium sp.
TGCCCGGCGGCTGCGCCATCGGTACACGCCCTGTGGATCTTTTCATTGATGGCCTCAGTGCCCTTGGCGCGACCATTGAGATCGATGCAGGCTATATTGACGCCACTGCCCCCAAAGGCGGGTTGATTGGCGCGACCTATACCTTTCCCAAGGTCTCCGTCGGTGCCACCCATGTGATGATGATGGCAGCCTCGCTGGCGCGTGGCACCACCATTATTCACAACGCGGCGCGTGAGCCGGAAGTGGTGGATCTGGCCA
>DNPN01000242.1:3831-4195 GCA_003501385.1 Rhizobium sp.
CCGGAAGTGGTGGATCTGGCCAATTGCCTGACTGCCATGGGTGCCAAAATCACGGGTGCTGGCACGGCCACGCTGACCATTGAAGGCGTCACCAGCCTGCATGGTGCCCGCCACCGCGTGTTGCCAGACCGCATCGAGACCGGCACNNCCTATGCCATGGCTGTCGCCATGACAGGCGGCGACGTCACGTTGGAAGGCACTGACATCACCCTGCTGGATACTGCCGTGGAAGCGATTCGCCGCGCTGGCGCTGAGGTGATGGCCGTTGAGGATGGCATCCGCGTGATTGGCCATGGCGATGCAATCCGCCCTGTGGATATTGTCACCGAGCCATTCCCCGGCTTCCCCACCGATTTGCAGGCGC
>DNPN01000112.1:0-7134 GCA_003501385.1 Rhizobium sp.
CACTTTTCCCTGACAAACTCTAAGAGGCTTTCCCGCTGAAGCGCGCCGATAATCCACGTTGGCGAAGGCAAAACCATGCTGGGCGAAATACTGGCCCCACTGTGCCAATACGCCCCGATGCACTCTGATCCAGCCGCCGCCGGACACGCCAAGAATGAGTGGAAATGGCCCATCTCCTTCAGGAAGATTGAGATCCGCTTGCTGCACGGCCCCGTCAGGGCCGGAATAACTGATGGTCTTCATGATACAGACCTTTCCGAGACTTGGCGTGTTTGACGGATCAAACTTCCTGAGTGATCGGGTTGCGCAGAATGCCGAGTTTATCAATCTCGACTTCGACGACATCGCCGGGCTTCATCCAGAGGGGCGGATTGCGCTTGGCCCCAACGCCGCCGGGTGTGCCACTGACAATCACGTCACCGGCTTCAAGCCGTGTGAAGCTGGAGCAATATTCGATCTGACGGGCGATATCGAAAATCATCTGGCCAAACGTGGCATCCTGCACCACCTCGCCATTGAGGCGGGTTTGCAGACGCAGATCATCCAGCGGACCCAACTCATCCGGTGTCATCATCCATGGACCAAACGCGCCGGTGTCGGGGAAGTTCTTGCCGGGCGTGAACTGGTGGGTATGGCGCTGATAATCGCGCACACTGCCGTCATTATAGCAGGCATAGCCAGCCACATAGCTCATGGCATCTTCTTTGGAGATATAGCGGCCGGGCTTGCCAATGATCACCGCCAACTCGCCTTCATAATCCAGATCGGTGGACACTTTGGGCCGAATGATCGGCTGAAGATGGCCGGTCTGGCTGTTGGAATAGCGGGCGAAAATGGTGGGGTTTTCCACCTCGGAACGTCCGGTTTCCTTGCGGTGCGTTTCATAATTGAGGCCAACGCAGAGGATTTTGTCGGGATTGCCGATCACCGGCAACCATGTCACATCGCTGATCGGCGTGGCAGCCGCAGAGGCAACAGCCTCAGCCACACCTTCGAAATTGGCGGTGACGGCTGCTTTCAGATCAGCGTAGCGGTCTTTCAAAACCGTGCCAACATCAAGAAATTCTTCGCCTTGCACAACGCCCCAGGTTGTTTTTCCAGCAATATTGACGGTGGATAGTCTCATGTATTTTCTCCTGTGATGAGATCGGGCAAAGCCATCAGGCTTCCTGCATCCGATTGGTAAAACCTGTGAGGCGACCGAAACGCTCAATCGTCCGTTCTGGGAAAATCAGGGCAAAGGCAGAGACGGCCCCGATCAGCAGAATGCCCGCCGTAAACAGCATTGCATTGGCATAGCCCTGCGCCAGATGATCGGGACCAGCGGCCTGCACAATCATGCCCGTGACCGCATTAGAGGCGAGCGCCGAGATGGCATTGGCCGAATAGATCACCACGATCAACCGGCCACGCTGAACGGCGGGAGCGACAGAGCCAAGCGTGATGGGACCATAAATCGTTGTCAGGCTGGGGGCCGCAAAGGCAAGTGCTACCAGACCAAGCTGCAACGGACCGCTGACATAGACCGAGCCCACCAGCGCCAGACCACTGATCAGCAAGGCGTAACCGGAGGCACTGCCCAGGGCAGAACGCTTGGAAAAGCCCTTTTGCAACATGCGCTGGGCAACCCAGGAACCGACCAGCAGCAGCGGTGACTGGAAGATATAAACGCCCGAAATGATCGTGCCGATCTGGCCTTGCGAATAACCAAGCCCCTGTTGCAGGAACGGCGGCAGCCAGGTGGCCGACATGCCCACGATCCAGTAGGACATGGTGGACATGATGATGACGCCGATCACGGTTGGATCCAGCCAGAGATTGCGGGCCGGAATAGCTGCCTGTTCGCTCAAGCCCACCTGCTTGTGATCTTCCTTGGCATAGGGGCCTTCGCCGCCCACCAGCAACCAACCTGCAATCCAGACAAGACCGATCACGCCGCAGAACAGAAAACCTGTGCGCCAGCCATGATTGAGGATGATATAAGTGAGGAGCGGGCCACCGGCCAAAAGGCCGACGCTGATGCCCTGCACCACAATGGCGCTTGGCACGCTGCGCTTTTGCGGATGGAACCAGTTCTGGCAGGCATGCAAGGCCGTGGGCAGGCCGGGGCCTTCACCAAGGCCAAGCAGGATGCGGCAACCGATCAAAACCGTGACAGAACTGCTGAAATAGATCGGAATCTGAGATGCCGACCAGATCAACGCGAGGATCACCAGAATCCACTTCACCGGAACCCGCCCGATGACGAACAACCCGACCAGCACGCCCGAGATGGAAAACAGCAGAAAAAAGCTGCTGCCAATCAAACCGAACTGTTGCGGTGATATGCCCAATTCTTTCATCATCGGCACAGCGGAAAGGCCAAAGACGAGCTTGTCAAAGAAGTTCAGCGTCTGGAACAAAAAGAGCATAAACAGCACGATATAAGGTCGCAGGCTACTTTGAGTGGTTTCGGTCATGATTTCCCTCCCAGAACCGATAGAATGGAAGCCGTCAAACGGCCATGCCCCCCTCTGAGGCAGATTTAAGCAAGACGAATGCGCAAGTCGGACAATTGCTGATCCAGCGCGGCCAGATCGGCGGCACCGGCAAAGACGTAATGATCGGGCCGAACAAGGGCTGCGATGGCACCATGCCGGTCAAACCAGCCCGCCAACACGCCATCCTTTTCTTCCAGCACATCGTCTGCGCCAGAATGGGTTCCGGCAGGGGCTACGGTGCAAACGGTCATGTCATCAAGGGCTTGCGCGTAAACGCGGGCCTGATCGGATGAAATTTTCCGCCCGTCCAGCAAAAGTCTCCAGCCATGACCGATAACGCGATCCATCAGGGTTGCGGACCCATCACTGACAATGGAGGGCTGCGGAAACAGAAGACCGCGTGCCGGTGTGCCTTCAGCACCAATGAGGCCTTCCTCAAGCGGTGGAACAATTTCCTGACGGGTGATGGTTGGTGGCTTGCCGCCGCCCTCAGTGATGATACGGGCATCGCGCTCCGCGGCCAGAAGCGGGTCGCTTTCGCAGATCATCTGGCCGATGGCCTTGATTTTGCCGGTCAAAGTGCGCACATGGCGTTTGCGCTCAATGGTATAGCTATCAAGCAAAGCTTCCGATGACTGGCCCTTGAGCACACGGTCCAGCTTCCAGACAAGATTGGAAACATCGCGCAGGCCCTGACCAATGAAGGGTGGCTGCTGATGGGCGGCATCGCCCGCAATCAGAATGCGGCCACTGTGCCAATCATCGGCCACCAGCGCGTGGAAGCGATAGGATGCGGCGCGCCACAACGCACCATCCTCTAGCGACAGCCATCGCGCGAGCAATGTCCAGACGTTTTCCGGCTTTTCCATCTCGCGGGCGTCTTCGCCCGGCAGCAGCATGATTTCCCAGCGGCGATGGTTTTTCGGGCCAATGATAAAGCTGGTTGGGCGGGCGGGATCGCAAAATTGCGCCGATGTCTGCGGCAGCTTGGCAAGGCCAGCATCATGCACCTGCACATCCACCACCAGCCATGGCTCGTCAAACACCAGATCTTCGAGCTTCATCCCGGCCAGTTGCCGCACGGTGCTGGAAGCGCCATCGCAGCCAATGGCATATTTTGCCGCCACATTGCAAACGCCACCCTTGCTGTTGCGCAGGGTGGCAATCACCTCATTGCCCATGTCAGTGATATCGATCAGCTCGGTGCCAAGCTCAATGGTGACATCATCCAGACTATCGGCATGGCGACGCAGCACCTCCTCCACCGGCGGCTGGGTGAAGACCATGCTGGGAGTATAGCCAAGCGGATAGGGCTCTGGCACCATATCAATGCGACGGATCAACTGGCCCTGCGCGCCAAAATGCTGCGATGCGGTAAACGGTTCGATATAGGGCAAAACATCCTCGGCAATGCCCATATTGTCAAAATGCCGCAGGATTTCATGGTCAACGGCAATGGCGCGGGGTTTTTCATAAATGCCCATCATGCGGTCAATCACCAGCGTGGAATGGCCGCGCTGGCCAAACATGCTGGCTACCACAGCGCCAGCCGGACCAAAGCCGACGATGAGAACGTCATAACGGTTTGCGATTTCCTGTTGGGTGTTCACGGAAAATGCCTCTGCGATAAGAAAGGATTGGGATCAGGCACCGGCAAAGCCGATGGACAGCTGGGCTTGTTTGCAGACATCACTCTTGGGCGGCGCAATGCCCCATTGATCGGTGCGACCGGCCGGCCAGACCCATTCATCAGGACCTTTGACCCGGTAAGTGTCGTCCACCTGCAAAACTTCGGCGGTGTATTCCACCACAATGCCATTGGGATCGACGAAATAGGCAAAGACGTTGTCGCCCGGACCATGGCGGCCAACACCCCAGCCAATGGGATAGCCATGATCAACCACGCGGCCTGAGCCGCGCATGACGGATTCGAGATCGGGCATCAAAAACGCAATATGATTCAGACCGTTAACGGAGGCTTCGGCCAGCACCACGGCATGATGATCATCATTGCAGCGCAGGAAAGCCATCATTTTTGAGCGATCCGTAAGCTGAAAGCCAAGCACATCCTGATAAAAGCTTGAGAGCGCTTCAATCTGACTGCTGTTGATGTTCACATGCGCCAACCGCTTCACCTGATTGGCAACCACGGTGTTTTCTCTGCGCAGATCACCATGGACAAATTCCAGCACCGAGCCTTGCGGCTCACGCACCACAAACCGCTCTCCGCCGGAGGGAGCATCAGCGGCACCAAGTGCGCGCATGATCGTGCAGCCAGCGTCGGTGCATTTGCCCAACAACAGGGCGAGGTCATCGGCTGAGGCCACCCGGAAGGTGATCTTGCGCAACTCGGCACGCTCGCCTGCTTTCAACTCCAGCACATGAAAATCATCGCCGGTTGCGCTGAGATAGACCTTGTCGCCTGCTTCCGCAGCCACAGTCAGGCCCCAGACGCGGGTGTAGAAATCAATCGATCCGGCCAGATCCGGTGTTGAAATCTCGACACTGCGCAGGACGGTGACGGGAAAATGTCCCATGAATTATTCCTCCTCAAGTGCCAGGAACGTCAGCGCATTGGCAAAAATCAGCTGCTTGCGGATGGCCTCATCGGCAAAGGCAGTCTCAATGCTGGCCAGCGGTTCCTTGTCTCTAAAATTAAATGGGTAATCGGTGCCCAGCATCACCTTGTCCGCGCCAAACATCGACACGACGCGGCGCAAAGTTTCCGCATCAAACACCAATGTATCGGCATAGAGCCGCCGCGCCTGCAATGAGGGCGGCTCCACAAGCGCCTCTTTCAAGGCCGGGAAGGTGGAATAGCCCTGCTCTAAGCGGGGCAGAAGCGAGGCAAGCGTTCCGCCGCCATGGCTGAAGGCAATACGCAATGTGGGAAACAGCGACAAAAGATTGCCGGTGATCACCGATGCCGCCGCAAGACCCACATCGGTGGGATAGGCCAGAACCTGCTGCAAAGGGGCTGGACCAACCAGCCGGTCCATGCCCGTGGGGCGCACCGCATGCACGAAAACCGCAGCACCGAGCTTTTCAGCTTCGGCAAAAAACGGATGAAACTGCGGATCGCCAATAGGAACGCCATTGATATTGCTGCCGATTTCCACGCCGCAGAAGCCCAACTCATGCATCAGCCGGTGCAATTCACGAATGGAGAGGTCAATATCCTGAAGCGGCACACCGCCCAGACCCACAAACCGGCCTTTGCCTTCATTGACCAGTTCGGCAATCACATCGTTGACGTGGCGGGTGAGGTGATCGGCGGCTTCCGCATCAATCCAGTAACCAAAGAGCTCCGGCATGGGCGACAGCGTCTGAAGCTGAATGCCAGCCCGGTCCATGTCCGCAATCCGACGCTCTGCCACCCAGCAGGCATCGTTGATGGTGCGGTAGGGCCTGTCGTCAATCACCACTGTTGCGTGGCAATCGACCACTGGCATCATTGATGGCCAGCCTTTGAGTGCGCCGCCGCCGGGTGCTTGCGGAAAGCTGGATGGTACCACATGGCAGTGAAGATCAATCCCCGAACAGCCACAGCCCTGCTTATAAAGGCGCGGCATCCTCCATGTTTCACTCATCGCTTCCTCCATCACTGGAGATGAGTGGTAATATACAAAATTTGTGACGTAAAGGCGCAATTTATAAATTTTATTTGTTGTGTGAGTGTGTATATAAATAACCGATAAGAACATCGGGATTATCATGGACCTTGAGGTTATAAATAAAGCGGCCGAGAGCCCCGCAACGCTGGCCACCAGCATTTACGAGCGACTGAAGGCAGACATTCTCTCCACAGCGCTTGAGCCGGGCCGCAAGCTGCAGCTGCGATTTTTGATGCAGCAATACGAGGCAGGGCAGACACCGTTGCGCGAGGCGCTGAATCGTCTCTCCACGGAAGAACTTGTTATCGGCAAAGAACAGCGCGGCTTTTTTGTCAAACCGATCAGCCTGGAAGAATTGCGTGAGCTGACCAAGACGCGCTGCTGGGTGGAAGGACTGGCACTGCGTGAATCGATGATCAACACCAGCGCAAGTTGGGAAGAAGCATTGTTGGTCGCCCATCATAGATTGGAGCGCATGCCTCGCTCACTCAATCCTGAGCATTTTGAGGACAATCCGCAATGGGAGAAACTCCATCGCGCTTTCCATGCGCTATTGATCGGTGGATGTGGGTCACGCCCGTTGATCGGTTTTTGCGAGCAACTTGCTGATCGGCTCTATCGTTACCGGGCATTATCGATCCGCAAGGCGTTCCGCGTGCGTAAAGTCAACGATGAACACGCAAACATTCTGAAGGCCGTGCTTGATCGCAATACCGATGAAGCCGTCGGCCTGCTGCGGCAGCATTTTGAGCGGACCGCCGTCATTATAGAAAACGACCTCCAGCAATCAGATGGAACGATCTCTCAAGCTTAAAGTTCTTCACGCACAGTACACGACGCAAATGTTTCTGGGCTGTAAAACCCCCTCCCCAACCCTCCCCCTTGTGGGGGAGGGTTGGGGAGGTCTTTTTTGATTGCGTCGTGTACTCTGGTTCTTAACAACGCATACAGACACTCTTTTCCTCTGTTTTCGTTTGTCTTTCAGGGAAAAACCGCTTCCATTGCTCCTGACAATCTCTAAAGCATGTCGCGTTTTATTG
>DNPN01000112.1:7450-20644 GCA_003501385.1 Rhizobium sp.
GCAGTGAATCCTATTCACTGCGACAGGCTTTAGGCATTAGGCTGTAGTGACAAATTAATCATTTGATCCATAGCATTATGCTCGCGAGCTTGCGGATCAAGCCGTCCAGCGAACTGCCGAACCGACTCCAGTTGCTCAATGACCTATCGGATATGGCAAGCAAAAAGGGGAGAGGAGAACGAATCGTTAGCCTGCTCGATCTTGCACAGACGACACAATTCGAACGTTTTTCGCGCGTTCATGGGCCTTCCTTTCTCGATTCTGTAATCAAGAGCGTCGCGCAAATGCTTCGTGATCATGTTGGATCAGACGCAACGCCTTATCATGTAGCACTAACCCAATTCGCATTTTTTGCTCCCGAGAACCTCACATTCTATCGCTAAGCGCCGTTGCTCCGAAGCACGCTGGCTGAAATTGAAGCGCATATGGATTTTCAGATGTCGATGGCACCATCCATCGGCATGGTGATGTTCGAGTCGGACGCCATATTGCCCGATAACGTATTGCGATCAATGCAAAGTGCCGTCCAGGGCGCGCGGGAGAGTGACACAAGGATAGGATTTTTCTCACCGGCGCTGGACCTGCGCCATCATTGCAACTTCATTATATTGCAAGATTTCCGTGCGGCATTGTCGGCAAGCTATCAACTGTCGCTTGTCTTTCAGCCTCGCATGGATGTCTCCACGGGCGATGTGGGACGCGCCGAAGCGCTGTTACGCTGGGATCAACCAGAGCTTGGCCCAATCTCGCCGGTTGAATTTATTCCGGTGATCGAAGCATCACCTCTCGCGTGGGATTTGACAGATTGGGTGATCAATGCAGCGTTATCGAACATCGCGCTTATGGGACGCAATGGCCTTAAATTTAAGTTGTCGATCAATATTTCCGCTCTCAACCTGCAAGAACAGGACTTCTTTACACGATTGATAACGAAGTTGAGCGAACAGCATATTGATCCGCATCAGATCGAGCTCGAGCTGACTGAAACCGCCATCATGAAGGAAACTGAAAACGCATTTGGCGTGCTCAACCAGCTGAAATCTGCTGGCGTGCAACTGGCAATTGACGACTTTGGCACCGGCTATGCAGCCTTGCCCATTTGCAAAAATTGCCCGCAGACATAGTCAAAATAGATCGCTCATTTGTGTCTGATATGGCAAATGGTAACAGAGAATGCGTTCTGGTCAAATCAACGATCGAACTGTCCCACAGTCTCGGCTACCGCGTCGTTGCGGAGGGCGTGGAAACAATCGAAGTCGCAGATTTACTTCGCGCCATGGGATGCGACGAGATCCAGGGTTATTGGTTATCACGCCCTGTTAAAGGAAAGGCGCTCTTTGCCTGGCTCAAGAAGCGGCAGAAAACCCAGTTAAAGACGGCGATATTTGGCTGAGAAATGTATCACTGCACAACGCAACTTCGTTTGCATCCATGATAAAACGTTGCCCGAGAGGTGCAATTTTCGGAGTAAAGCACTCTACAAAACCTTGACCATAAACAGGCACGGATGGTCTTCGGACCATAGGGTCGGGAAAACCTCCGCCTGGTAAAACCCGTTTTTGTCATAAAATCTGCGTGTCGCTTCAAAAAGCGGCTCGTCACGCCCTCGTGGTGCCAGCGTCTTGACGGTCATGAGCTTTGCACCCGTTACTTTGGCGAAGTCTTCGGCAGTTGCGATCAATTGCCGTCCAGCGCCACGGCCATGATAGTCAGGCCGCGTGGCAATGAGCGCAATCTCTATTGCATCTGGCAAATGAAGTTTCAGCGCCATCACGGCCACCAAATTTCCATCCGCAACATAACCATAGACCTTGAGGTCAGTTAACGCGCAAACCGTCGCCTCGACCACGTCGGGTTCAAACCAATCCGGCAAGGTTTCCATAATGCTGCGGCAGGCGTCTTCCTTTGCGTCATCAATCGCGACTGTCCGTCCCATAGACAAGATTCTCCATACTTCATTAAACATGAGTATAACTATCATGTTTGTGTGGAAGCTGCAATCAATTCGTGTATATTCCAGCAGGTAGATCGTCAGGCTGGGACGCGACATGAAGCACGTTCAGCCTGCCATTCGGGTATCAAAGGAGTCCGCAGGCATGAACAATGCGCTTCGCAAACCAGACCAGAACCCAGTCGTCAATGCTTTGATAGACAATAAGAAACAATTGATGGAAATTACAAAAAATCTCGTAAAATCAATATCTGTTGCTGAGGATATCTATCAGGATGCGATTATAAAGGCCTATGGCGTCAAACAATCCGACATTCGTTGCCCGATCGGCTACGCCTTCCGCATGGTCTACAATCTTTCGATCGACGAAAGTCGGCGGCGACGCAATCGCGACCACAACCATAGATCGATTGAAGATGTGGCAGAGCTGGGCTCGGCATCTCCCAGCGCTCTCGACCATCTCATTGCATCCGAAACATTGCGCCACGTGTTCGACCATTTGGAGATGCTGCCCAAACGCACCAACGAAGCGTTCGTTCGACATCGGCTCCATGGCGTTCCTCAGAAGGATATCGCCACCGAACTGGGCGTATCCCGCACCCTTGTGAACTTCATGATCAAGGCCGCCGAAGAGCATTGCCTTCGTGTCATCGCCGACGAGGCGGCCTGAGCTCAATCTCACATCGGCAAGACCACCCCGACAGCCCTTCTCAAGCGTCCGCAACAAGAAGGGCTGTCTTTTTGTTTGCCTGCACTTTTTTGGCAGACAGCCCTTTTGCTCTCATGTCCGAAAGTTAGCGGCGCGCCGATTGCAGCGCCTGCTGAAGATCGTTCCACAGCAATTCCGGGTCTTCAAGTCCAACAGCGAAACGAATGGTTTGCTCGCTAACGCCAAAGCGCACAAAAGATGTCATACGATCCGGGATTTGCAGCGCTACCTTGGCTGGCACCACCAATGTTTCTGGGCCACCCCAACTGACGCCCAGCCGTATATCGCGCAAAGCATTGACGAAGCGCGGAACATCGATGTCGGGCGAGAGGTCGAACGAGAACAGACCCGAATAACCCGACAGCGACCGCTTGCCTGGGTGTTCCTGAAACGCTGGATGGCGGACAAGGCTAATGTCGGGATTTGCTTTCAAGCGCTCCGCCAAAAGCAGGCCGCTGCGTTCATGTTCCTTCAGACGCACCCGTAATGTACGCATGCCGCGCAATAAAAGCCATGCCTCGAACGGTGAAAGCTTGGCCCCGATATAGGGATAAGTCGTTGCATTGATACGGCCAATGGCTTCACGGCTGCCGACAACCACTCCGGCAACTGTATCGCTGTGTCCACCAAGATATTTTGATGCCGCATGGATCACAATATCAACACCGCAGTGAATCGGTTTTTGAAACAATGGCGTCGCCCAGGAATTATCAATCACCGTGATCACGCCCTCGTGGCGGGCCATGGCAGCCAGGGTCTGGATGTCCTGCAATTCGAAAACCATTGATGTCGGGTTTTCGAGATAGAGCAATTTGGCACCGGGCAGGGCGGCGCGCACCTCGTCGTGATCCGACGGGTCCACAAAATCTACTGAGACGCCAAACCGCGCGAGCATTTTGACCAGCAGACGGTAAACGTCATTATAGAGATGGCGCACCGCGACAATGCGATCACCCGCCTCAACAAGGCTCATGATGGTGGCGGTTATAGCCGCTGTGCCGCTAGAAAACGCTCGACCATCTTCTGCGCCCTCCATGCGGGCCGTCAGCAACTCAAATTCGCGCACCGTCGGGTTATCGCCACGGGAATAAATGTAATTCCGGTCCCTGCCGGCAAAAACATCTTCCATTGCTTCGTAGCTGTCGTAGGTAAACAGCGATGTCTGGAAAATCGGCGGTGAAACAGCATTAAAGGCTGCTGGATGGACGGGCGAAAAGAGATCATCGGTTACGACATGCGCATTGAGATCGTCAGGATTTATAATCTTGTTCATATCAGCCTCTTATGGACAAAAACGGGGAGCGGGGCGCATGCTTGGGTGCAGCGCGCTGGCGGGATGTTTCAATGCGTGCAAAGTTCTGCGAAGGGCGACAAGCGCAATCAACCCTGCCAACAGCGAAGAAAGCAGGATGGCCGCGAGGAGCCCATTAAATGCATAGGCGGGCACAAACACGACCAGCAACGGAAACAGCAGATAGCCATTCGGTGCCAACCCCAGCAGCATGGATAGACGCGCGCGACCCTGTGCCTGAATCAGCACCAGCGTCGTTTGCCGCAGACCAAACAACAAAAGCGGCGCATGGTTTACCAAAATCGCGGGCGATGCGATCAATATAACGTTTGGATCCGTGGTAAACAGCATCGCGGCCTGCTCGTGCCAGATCATAACGCAGAGCGCATAAACCACCGCCATGCCACTGGTCATGGTGAGCAAGATTTTCGAGGCGGCCAAGACTCGCTCAGTGTCTTTCGCACCCCAAGCAAAACTGAGAATGGCCTGTGCGCCAAGCGAGATACCGATGATGGGCAGCGTGCCTGCCGCCAGCAACCGCAGCGCGATGCCGACGCCGGCAATACCATCCTCACCACGATAATGACCGGCGATGGCGAGGATCATGGCCACAGCGGCTGCCGTCACAAGACTTGCCGCTGTGGTGGGTGCGCCAATTGTCAGCACCGGAATGACGCTTCGTATTTTGCGCAGATTGGGCCAAAGTGTCAGCCGAATGATACCGAGATGCTTGCGATGGTAATAGCCATAGGCACCAAGCGCTACGAATTGAGACAGGATGGTCGCAATGGCCACGCCCTGCAGACCCAGACCGAAACCGAAGATCATCAACGGATCCAGCACGATATTGAGTGTGAAGCAGGCGATCAATGTCCACATGCTGAAGCGCGCATTGCCCTCGGCAATAGCCAGAAAATCGAGAATGATTTGCGCCATGGTCAAGGGCAGCGAAAAGGCCGCGATCCAGAGATAGCGTTCAGCTTCCGGGAGAATGGCATCTGTGGCTCCGAACACACGGAGCAGCGGTGAGGCAAATGCCAGTGTGATGAGACTGGCGAGTGCACCCAAGCCAAGGCCCGCCCACAGGGTCATCGTCCCAATGCCGTTGGCGCGGTCGAAATCGTCACATCCAAGTGCTCGGCCTGCCTCCGTTGCCACGCCCACACCCAGCCCTTCTCCCAGGGCTGCGAACATCATCAGAATTGGCAGGACGATCAACACAGCCGCGATTTCGTGGCTGCCGATCATGCCGACGAACACCATGTTGATGGTGTGATGGGCGGCATTGATCGACAAGCCCGCGGTTGCAGGCAAGCCGAGGCGCAGCATGAGACGCCAAATATTGGCACTGGCGAGATTTTCCGGCGCGGCGCGGTTTCGCCGTTTGGTGGGTGTAGAGCTTAAGTCATTCATGATGCAGGCACCCACAAATGATCGTCGAAAAAGCGTTCGCGCATGAGCATCACCAGCAGTGCGCGTTTATGGGGGAAATTGAAGTGTTTGATCTTGGCAAAGCCCGAACGGTCAAGGTTGCGGATCTGCTGTTCATGGCTGGCGCGCGGCTCCCCGACGATCCGCTGAGTGCGGGGATCATCCAGAAAGATGAAATGCATCAAGGATGGCAACCACGCGCTGATCCAGGCCTTGCCACGATAGGCTGGTTCGCCAATGGCGACATGCCAGCCCCGGTCGTAATCATCGGCATCATAGAACGGTCCAAGCCGGTTTTCCTTGGCCCAATAGACTTCGAAATATCCGAATGGCACATCGCCAAACGTGCCAATCAGCGGCAAAACATGCGGATCGGCTGCACGCTCATTGAGGATGTCACGGTGCTTGCCGATGTCGCCGTCGTCCTCCCATATCGTCCGCACCTGTTCGTCATTCATCCAGCGATGGAAATCGGCGAGGTCAGCATCTGGCTGTGCAACGCGAAACGCAATCTCTTCTCCAAGCCAGGGAATGAACCGACGATAGACCTCTCCCTGCGGCTTGCGCGGACGGCGAGGATGGTATCGGCCCGACGACATCACCTGCACCTTTGGAGCCGGAAAAGCAGGCCCATGGGTCCAGGCCACCGGCCATTGCCACAGAGCAGTCACGTCGAGCTTTCCAGCCTCATCAAGAAGTGCAGGCGCAAGGACGGTGCCGGATTCACCAAAATCAATCGACCGTATCGATCTGTCCTGGGCCGTCACCGCCTCGGCTGCGGCCAGCAACAGCTCGCCTGAGCGCGCCGGGTCGCCGTGAAGAAACGCCACCTGCGCCGCGTCGGCTTCGATTTTGCAGGCCAATTCGTGTTGCCCGAACCGCGTTTCAATCTGAAACGAATGAGGCTCTCGCCGCTTGCTGGCCTTGAGCACAGGCAGGTGAGCGTGCCGGGTGGGACCGAAATCCATAGACTTCTCCTTGAAGAGGCATTTGCGAAGGTCAGACAACGAACTCTTCATCGCCTGTGTTTCCAGAATGACGATCTCACCGCGAAAGAATTTAGAGGAATGACGAAAAAAGTCGCATCAGGCCTAAATCGAGCAGTGGCTGATCCGTCATTGCGACATGAACGGTTACTTCGCAGGAGGTTCGCAATGGAAAACAAGCACCATGACAATGACCAACGGGCACACGACCACTGGCAAGTCGTTATGGATACAGAAGGTCACTTCTCGGTCTGGCCACGGGACCGTTCGGTGCCCATCAGTTGGGAGCCCAACGGCTATGTCGGCACAAGGGACGCTTGCCTTGCCGAGATCAGCCGGATCTGGACTGATCCTCGTCCGCAAGCGCTGCGAACGGCAATGGCATCAAGCACCAATTTCTAACCGGCGGACAGAGACCAACCATGAACGAACATCTCACGCATGTTTCCAGCGCAGCGCTCAATGCGTATGCCGGAGATCTTTCTCAAACGAATATTCCTTTGTCCGTGGCCCAGAAGCGGATCTGGGCGCTCGAACAAATTGGCAATAGAACGGTGTTCCCAGATCAGGTCATCGCACTCGGCTTCGGTCCCTCAAGCTCACGGGACGCCTTGGAGCGCGCATGCCGACAGTTGATAGAGCGCCACCCCGTGCTTTCGACCCGGTTCAGACGCCTCGCGGGTGGACGCATTGAGCAACACCTCGACCCGACCCCTGTCTCGATCGATATTGCCATGGGAGCCGACGCGGCACCTCTTGCCCTTCCGGCAGGGCTTGCGGCCCAGAACGCATTCATTGCCGCCCGGTTTGATTTGCTGAATGGCCCGGTAGCACGATGCCAGATCATTCCGCTCGATAACGGCGAAACGCGACTGGTGATTGTTGTCCATGCCATCGTCTGCGACAGCTTTTCGCGCTCCATTCTGATCCATGATCTCCAGTGCTTGCTGGGTGGTGCAACGTTGACCCCGGCACCAGCGAACAGTCATTGGATCGCACTGGAGGAAGAACAACGGCTTGAGGCTCCAGAAACGGCACAGGCGCTGGCCTATTGGGCAGATCTGATTGGACCGGACTATGCGGCGGCCACCCTGCCAACGCGCTTCAACAGCAGCGGCCTTGCGGGCGTTTCCCGTGCAAGGCAAGATTTTGCGGTTGCGCCGGACCTCTGGGCCGCGGTTGAGGGTTATGCAAATGCGCGCGGAGTCCCTTCTGATCTCGTATTGAAAGCAGCGTTCTGCGCACTCTTGATGCGCTACAGCGGGAGCCAACGCCTGCAGGCCGGCCTTCTGCTGTCGCGGGTTGGTGCCCCCGACGCTGCGGGCGTGCTGCGCAGCGAACAGGTTATGCCCTTGGTGCTGGATGTTCACTCACACCTGACCATTGAAGCCTTGATGCGGGAGATTTCTGCCGCAGCAGAGGAAGGATTTCCCAAGCTTGTGCCGCTGGAGCGCATTGCCCAGAGCCTGTTGATCGATGAGGCACAGGGCCAAGAGCCCATTGTTAAATCCCTGTTCGAGTTGCGCCAAGGCCGAACCCTTCCCGCCGCCGCATCTGATCTGATGCCGCTTGCCGCACGTTCAGACGCCGAATTGGCTGTGGTTGTTGAGGCGCGGCCGGAGGGCGGCGCACTGGGTCTGATTGATTACGCAGAAGATCTTTACGAACCGAGCCTGATCGAAAGAGCGGCACGCCATTTTGTATCGATCCTGCGCCAGATCGTGAGCAGAAGCGATTTGAGAATCAAAGACCTTGAACTCGTCGAGCCAACGGAGCTGGCAACGCTTTCCGCACCCTATCCCGATGACGTGGCCAATGATGACCGCCCCGTCCATGAGCATATTTCTGCCCATGCCCAGCGGTGGCCGGATAAAACAGCGATCGTCTATGGCGATAAAGAATGGAGCCATGGCTGGCTGGAAAATGGTGCCAACAGGCTTGCCCATCGGTTGCGCAAGCTGGGCGTTGGTGCGGAAGTGACCGTTGCCATCCTCATCAAGCGTTCGCCAGAGGCGGTCATGGCGATCCTCGCCACACTCAAGGCGGGCGGGGCTTATATTCCGGTTGAACCTGACCATCCACCCCTGCGCAACGATCATATCCTTCGCGATGGGCGTGCGCGCGTCGTCCTGACCCATGGCTGGCTGCGTCATCGCATTCCCGAGGGGTTGGATGCGATTGTGCTAGATCTCGACACTCTGGAGCTTGAAGACGAGCCACAGACCCCGCCAGATGTCCAAATTCACCCTGGGCAGCTCGCCTATGTCATGTACACATCAGGCTCAACCGGATTGCCGAAGGGTGTGGCCGTAGAACATGGCCCATTGACGCACCACATGCAAAATACGTCGCGTGTTTATGGTATGAGTTCCGCGTCGCGCGAATTGCCCTTCCTGCCCTTCAGTTCTGACGGTGGACATGAGCGCTGGATGAACCCGCTTATGGAGGGCGGTAGCATCATTCTGCCGGACGGTCCGCTCTGGACGCCTGAAGAAACGCTGACGGCGATGCGCAAACATGGCGCCAACAACGCCAGCATCCCCACAACCTACCTGCAACAGCTTGCCGAATGGGCCGAAGCAACGGATAGCGCACCGCCGATGCGCCTCTACTCTTTTGGCGGTGAGGGACTGGCACAGTCAACCTTTGATCTTTTGTCGCGTGCGCTGAAGGCGGAGTGGCTGATCAACGGTTATGGACCAACAGAGACGATCATGACACCGATGGTCTGGAAAGTTCGCGCAGGTACAAAGTTTGATGGTGTCTATGCACCGCTCGGCCGCGCCGTAGGTCTGCGCCGCGTCTACGTGCTGGACCCTGATCTCAATCCGTGCCCGATTGCAGTCACAGGCGAAATCTATATCGGCGGCGAAGGCTTGGCCCGCGGCTACCTCGGCAAACCCGACACCACGGCAGATCGTTTCATTCCTGATCCATTCTCGGAAACAGGTGGAAGGCTCTATCGATCCGGCGATCTTGGACGCTGGCGCGACGATGGAACCATCGAATTCGTGGGACGCGTCGATCATCAGGTGAAGTTGCGTGGCTATCGCATTGAACTGGGCGAAATTGAATCGGTCCTTTTGCAGCAGACCGGTGTCGGCGAAGCGCTGGTGATCCTTCGTGATGACGAGGCCAGCGGCGACAAGATGCTGGCCGCTTATATCGTGGCCAAGAAGGGCGAGAGCGTCGACATTGACGTGGTGCGGGCTGGTCTGGAGCGCAGCCTCCCATCCTATATGGTGCCATCAGCCGTTGTGGAACTGGAGCGCATGCCGACCAATCCCAACAGCAAACTCGACCGCTTCGCTCTGCCGGTGCCGCCGCCGCCCAAGCGCGTCATCGTTGACCCCGCCACTGAACTGGAGGAAGAAGTCCGCGATGTCTGGCGCGAGGTTCTCAAGATGGAGGCCGTCAGCGTTGAGGATAATTTCTTCAACATTGGCGGTAATTCGCTCGGTGCCATCCGTATTCTTACCCAAATCCGGCAGCGCCGACCGCAGGTAACCCTGACAATTGCCGATATTTTCAACCAACCCACCGTTCGCGGTCTGGCTGGATTGATCGAGAAGGGGGCGGACCGCGACCTCTCGGAAGTGATCGTCTTGCGCGCTTCGGGAACACAGCCACGGCTCTACTGCTTCCCGGGACTGCTCGTCAGCACACGTGAATATGTCAAGCTGGTAGACTATCTTGGTGCCGATCAGCCCGCCACGGGCTTCATCTGCTATTCTTTGTCGGAGAAGAAAGAAATCGGTGCCTCGATTGAGGATATCATAGCCAGCTATGTTGATCATATCCGGGCCACCAGCCGTGGACAGCCTTGCTATTTCCTCGGCTGGTCCTGGGGTGGTTTGCTGGCCTATGAGGCAGCGCGTGCATTGCGCGATGAAGTTGATGTCCGCATGATCGCGATGGTCGATGTTTGCGACCTCGGCACGGAATTCGCCATTGGTGCAAAGCCGCGCTTCCGCGCTGGTGAACGTGAGCAATTGCACCGCGACGTGACGCAGTGGTTGGAAAAAACCGCCATGCGGCCCGAGTGGGATCGTCTGCTATCGATGATGGATGCCGATACCTATGATCAATTCCTGCGTTTCGTCGGCGACGAAAAAGACCCGCTCCCGCTTGATGGGCCAGACATCAGCAGCCGTGAGCACACGTTCTGGGTGTTGATCGATAATGCCCTGATCTTTCGGCAGCACCAGTTGCAACCCCTTGATGTTCCAATCTACTCATGGGCGGCAGATGACAGCCTCAACCGTGGCCTCAACCTGATCGACTGGCGTCGTCTTTCAGCGAAAGCCCACCCGGCTGAGATTATCACCGGTACCAACCACCTCCATATGATTGGATCTGCCGCATTTCACAGCAGGCTGGCCCAGCGCCTGCAAGAAACCTCGCCAATTTGAGCTTTTCCCTCAAGCCTTTCGCGATTTTTTTGAATCGCGAAAGCGGCTTTCAATCACTGTTTTCACGCATTGTCGAACGCAAAACCGCCATGCGCTTTTGCACGAAATGCCATAAGGAAGGAGACTTCATGACCGTCGCTTTCAATCGCATAGATGCTGTCGATCAGCCACTCGATCTTGTCGGAGTTGGCATTGGGCCGTCCAATCTCAGCCTTGCATGCCTGCTGGAGGCATCACCCGGCATCAGGAGTCATTTTTTTGACCGCCGCCCCAATCTCGATTGGCATCCCGGCATGATGATGCCGGATGTCGAGTTGCAATCATCCTTTTTGAAGGATCTCGTGACCCCGGTTCTTCCCACAAGCCCATGGTCCTTTGTTGCCTATCTGGTGGCGCACAAGCGGCTCTACGCCTTTCTCAATGCCAACTATGACGAAATTCCCCGCAAGGAATTTGCTCGCTATCTCGCCTGGGTCGCGGAAGGGGTCCGCGGTTTGTCTTTCAATCGCGATGTGCGTGAGATTGAGTATGCCGACGCCCGCTTTCGTGTGAGACTGGACAATGAAACTGTCGAGGCCCGCAATATCGTTCTTGGAACGGGCACATCGCCGTTCGTGCCCGGCTGGGCCGAGCCTTTTCTCGGTTCTAATTGCTTTCATAATGCCGAAGCCGCTTTTCGGCTGGGTGATCTCAAAGCACGTCGCGTCATCGTGGTCGGCGGTGGCCAGAGCGGTGGCGAGATTGTGGAAGCGCTACTGAATGGTTCGCACGCCATGGATGAGCTGACATGGATCAGCCGTCGGCATAATTTCGAACCGATCAATGACACGCCGTTTTCAAACCAGGTGTTCTCGCCGGAATATGTCCGGGCCTATCTGGGGCTGAATGTCGACCAAAAGCAGGAAGCCTTCAAAACCTCCATTTTGACCAGTGACGGCCTCTCGCTCTCTACCATTCATTCTGTATATCGACGTCTCTATGCCTTGCGATATCTGGACGATGCGCCGCTCAATGCGCGGCTGATGCCGAGCCGAGACGTTATCCAGATGGAAGCGGATGGCGGCTCATACCGCCTGATCGTGCGCAACCGCTTCGACGGCGGTATCGAAGTTCTGCACGGCGACGCCGTTATTCTCGCAACAGGCTATCGTTTCCGTCTGCCAGAATGCTTCTCAGGCCTTGCGGATAAGATCAGCTTCGATGCGCAGGGAATGCCGCTGTTGACCGATGACTACGCCTTGAAATGGGCTGGCCCGAATTCCAACCGGATCTATGTCCAGAATGCCGGACGTCATTCCCATGGCATTGCAGACTCGCAGCTCAGCCTGATGGCATGGCGGAGCGCATGCATCATCAATAGCCTTTTGGGACGAGACCATTTCGACACTGAACCCGACAATGCACAATTGGAATGGCGCTCCACCGCAAGCACGTCGCCCGACCAGCGTGGGCGTTTCTCGTACCCCGTACGGGCTTCGGCATCGTGACGCTGGGAGAGTAGTCTTCCAAACGCTATCATCGGCCAGCTCCCCATCAACAGGGCTGGCCGAGCCGCCAAAATTTAACACATTGCTGCTATTAGGTGCGTCCTACATTCTAGTGTAGGCGACGGACATTCTGCGGAACCATTTTATGTCGCATGCGTCGTGAACGCGGGAAGAAAACCGTTGGTTCAGTGCAGACAAAGAGGCTTAGGCAGAAGCCAGATTTTTCGCGACCCTGCGAAACTCTGAGGAACAAGCCTGCCTGAATTCTCAGGCAGGCCAGTTTACATCCCTTATTTTAAAGGACGTTAACGTTTTCAGCCTTCGATTTGCCGGTCTTGCGATCCTGACCAATCTCAAAACTAACCTTATCGCCGTCTCTCAGCGAAGAGCCGCGCTGCAGAGCAGAAACATGTACGAATACGTCAGTTCCGCCGTTCTCAGGGGTAATGAAGCCAAAGCCTTTGTCTTCATTGAAAAATTTCACAGTACCGGTCGCCATTTCAGTTCCTTTTTTCGGTGTCGCGTCATGTTCACGCGCGGAGCGAACCTATAGCGCAATTGTTCAGTTCGCAACACCATCTCTGCCAATCCGTGCGATTGATGACATTTTACGCCGCATGAGGCAAAGGTCCAACATAAATTGAATGCGGACGGATAAGGCGTCCTTCCAGCAATTGCTCGCGAGAATGGGCAATCCAGCCCACTGTGCGACCAATAGCAAAGCCAGCCGTGAGAGAGGTGGCTCGGTTTGTCTGAGCAGTTTCGAGCGTTTTGTTAAGTGGATTTCCGCCTTGATTATGCTGCCACCATCATTGGTTCCAGCGCGTTGAAGTAAGCCTGATCCGGCGTCTGCCGGTCAAGAGATGAATGTGGGCGTCGGGTATTGTAAAAGGTCAGATATTGTTTGATATAGTCACGAATTGTCTT
>DNPN01000014.1 GCA_003501385.1 Rhizobium sp.
ACGTTTTGTGAACGATGCTATAAAGCCTGTCGCAGTGAATAGGATTCACTGCGACAGGCTTTATCTCTTATTTAGCCGCATGTACGTTATCGCTTTATTGAGGACAATAAAACGCGACATGCTTTAGGCTCTGCTGATTCACCCAAAACCGCTGTGCTTATTCTGCTTCGGCTACAGCGCCGTGCGCCATACATCGCGGACAAATGTTCGCTGTGATTTTTTATATGTGTGGCATAA
Source organism: Rhizobium sp. (assembly GCA_003501385.1). GTDB lineage: Bacteria > Pseudomonadota > Alphaproteobacteria > Rhizobiales > Rhizobiaceae > Allorhizobium. Next base: position 238 of record DNPN01000014.1, read on the forward strand.
TTTTCTCTTTAAACCGGTTCCCGTTTAAAGAATTATGGATGAGCGCTCATCGCTTGAAATTCCAGGCCTTTGGGTGGATAATTGTTATGATTGCTGCTGAGTTCAGTAAGGGCTATAATAATGCTCATCGAGAGACTGATATTGAAATTGTGTGACAGCTGGTGCATACCCCTTTAAATCAACGGGATAGCCCCATTTATGCAGAAAAATTCTGTGGAATTGAGATGCGGGAAAGCGAGAGTCACGAATTGTGACGTATTATGTCAACATCTTGTCGCATATCCGTGTTTAACACATCTTGTTTAATAGAGCCGGATGGAACCGCCATGACAGTCGAACTTCTTGATCGTCTCGAAAACGCCAAGGCCAATGGTCCTGCGGGCGAGGTCGATGCACGTGACGGTGACATTTTTGGACGGCTTGGAACGTTGGAAGTGCGGCTGGCGCGCAATGCCGGAGAGGTGAAAGCCTCGCAGGCCATGCGCTACCGTATTTTCGTTGAAGAAATGAAGGCGCGCCTACCCAGCGAAGCTATGCGGCTGAAGCTGGATTTTGACGCTTTTGACGATATCTGTGATCACCTTCTGGTGCTGGATCGCGCCATTGAGGGTGACCCGGAAGATCAGATTGTTGGCACCTATCGCTTGCTGCGTCACGAGGTAGCGCTGGCCAATTCCGGTTTCTACTCTGCTTCTGAATTTGCCGTTGGTGCGTTGCTTGAGCGCCATCCCGAAAAGCGCTTCATGGAGCTTGGCCGGTCTTGCGTTTTGCCAGAATATCGCACCAAGCGCACGGTAGAACTGCTTTGGCAGGGCAATTGGGCCTATTCGCTGCGCTACAACATTGATGCTTTGTTTGGCTGCGCGTCCTTTCCCGGCATTCAGCCGGAAAAGCATGCGCTGGCTCTTTCATTTCTGGCGCAAAATGCATCGGCCAAGGATGAATGGGCTGTTGAAGCCCTGCCTGAATTGTTCTGCACCATGGATCTGATGCCATCGGAAATTGTTGATGCCCGTCGCGCCGTGGCCTCCATGCCGCCGCTGGTGAAGGGCTATTTGCGCATTGGTGCCATGGTCGGCACAGGTGCGGTGATTGACCATGCCTTTAATACCACCGATGTGCTGATTGTTTTGCCCCTCAGCAGCCTGTCTGGCCGCTTCTTGAACTATTATGGCGCATCAGCGGGCCGTTTTGCCAGCTGATTGTGTTGCGGCATCGGAAATGTGCCGGTTCCAGTTCTTCCGGTGGAATGACAAGATCGGCCAATTGCCGTTGAGACATGGCATTTAGATCGGTTTGCCATGCGGGTGATGTGATGCTTTCAGAGGCGCATAGCCATTGCACCACATCAGTCAATCTAGAGATAATGTTCATGTGAGATTCTGCCTTTTTGCGTGAGGCAGCCTCATATTGTTGCTTTTTCATCTTCTTACAATTGAGATTATGCACCGCTCGGTATAGGTTTTCTATATGAGTAATCTCAATCTGGTGCATCTGAATGGACTGCGTGCGGTGGAAGCTGTGGGGCGTCTTGGTTCTCTGCAAGCGGCAGCTGACGAGCTTGGTGTTTCTGTTGGTGCTGTCAGCCAGCAGGTGATCAAGACCGAGCAGCAATTGCGGGTGCAGCTGTTTGAGCGCACCAGCCGGGGCATGGTGGTGACATCGGTGGGCGAGCCGGTTTTGGCGCGGCTGAGCGAAGGGTTCCGGCATGTGTCAGCGGGTGTAGGACTGGCGCTCAGAGGCGATGACACGGTGTTGACCATTTCCGTGGCTCCGGTTTTTGCGGCGCGTTGGCTGGTTCATCGCGTGGCTGCCTTTTCGGAGCGGTTTCCCAACATCAGCCTGCGGATGGAAGCCAGCGACCGCCTGGTGGATCCCGCATCCTCCGATGTTGATCTGTGTATTCGCGTTGGACGCGGACAATGGCCGGGGGTGAACGTCGAGCTTTTGCATGAGCAGGTGGTCTTTCCCATCTGCACGCCGCACCTGGCCAGTCAGTTGCGGATCCCTGAAGACCTGCTTGATCTTCCAGTGGTCATTGATGGGCGCGCGATGTTTACGTGGGATCTCTGGCTATCAGCGGTTGGACTTGGCGGCAGGGCCATGAAGACACGCCATGTTTTCAGCGAAGCGTCGCTCTGTCTGGATGCGGCCATGGCAGGGCAGGGTGTTTTTCTGGCGTGGGAGACGATTGCCTCGCATCAACTGCAGGAGCGGCATCTGGTTGCGCCCTTTGGTCCAGCGGTCAAAACCGGCCTCGCTCATTATTTCGTTTCAGCACAAGGGGCGAGGCGCAGCGCCAAGGTTGAGACGTTCAAGCGCTGGCTGCGGGACGAGTTGGAGGCCGATGTGGCCCGGCTTCGGGCCACTGTTCCTGTCTTGAACGGGCTTTGATGGCGAGCTTGTTGTGGGCAGTGCCTTGCGGCTGTTGTCAGTCGGCAAGCAAAGTCGTTAGTGTATATCACCCTTCATTCAAGCGAAATTTGGACCCGTGACCATCATCAATGCTGCCGGACAGGACGTTCTGAACACTGCCATGCTGACCTCGGAGGAAAGCCGCGCCACGGCCACCCCGATGATGGAGCAGTATATTGAGATCAAGGCCAACAATCCCGGCTCCTTGCTGTTTTATCGCATGGGCGATTTCTACGAGTTGTTTTTTGAAGATGCCGTTGAGGCGTCGCGTGCGCTTGGTATTACGCTGACCAAGCGTGGGCAGCATCTGGGGTATGATATTCCCATGTGCGGTGTGCCCGTGCATGCATCGGATGATTATTTGCAGCGGCTTATCGCCCTTGGTTTTCGGGTTGCGGTTTGTGAGCAGCAGGAAGATCCGGCAGAGGCCAAAAAGCGTGGCTCCAAATCTGTGGTCAAGCGTGGCGTCATCCGGCTGGTGACGCCTGGCACCTTGACGGAAGAAAAATTGCTGTTGCCGTCTGAGACAAATTATCTGATGGCGCTGGCCCGCGTGCGCGGTGGGGCGGAAGAGTTGGCGCTGGCGTGGATCGATATTTCCACCGGGGTGTTTCGCTTGGCGGAAACCAATGCCACCCGCCTTCTTGCTGATATTTTCCGCATCGATCCGCGTGAAGTGATTGTGGCCGACAACCTGATGCAAGACCCGGAGCTGAAGCCGGTGTTTGATGTGCTGGGCCGTGTGGTGGTGCCGCAGCCTGCTGTGCTGTTTGACAGCGCTTCCGCAGAAGGGCGCATTACCCGCTATTTCGATGTGCAGACGCTGGATGGCTTTGGCAGTTTTTCGCGGCCAGAGCTTGCCGCTGCTGCTGCTGCTGTTGCCTATGTGGAAAAAACCCAGATTTCCGAGCGCCCACCGCTGGGTCTTCCTGAGCGGCAATCGGCATCCAGCACGTTGTTTATTGATGCCGCCACCCGTGGCAATCTGGAACTGGTGAAAACGCTCTCTGGTGATCGCCACGGATCGCTGCTCAATGCCATTGACCGCACCGTCACAGGCGGTGGTGCCCGTTTGATGGCGGAACGGCTGATGTCGCCGCTGACGGATGTGGAGGCGATTGCGGATCGGCAGGATTCGGTTGCCTATTTCCTCACCGATAATTTTTTGACCGAACGGCTGCGAGAGATGTTGAAACGCGCCCCAGATATGCCGCGCGCGCTATCACGTTTGGCGCTGGATCGCGGCGGCCCGCGTGATCTGGCCGCCATCCGCCAAGGATTGGCAACGGCATCTGAGGTGGGGGGCCTGTTACGCGGCGCAATTTTGCCATCCGAGCTGGCGGCATCTCTCACTGATCTGGAAATGCTCTCGCCAACGCTGGATTATTTGCTGAGTTCTATGCTGGCGGAAGAACT
>DNPN01000110.1:0-2546 GCA_003501385.1 Rhizobium sp.
GGCCATAGCCGCGATAGCCCATGGCAATCTTGGCCACAAGGCGCAAATGGCTGGTCACGAGACGATGAGCGGCATCGCGGTCGGCGTGTTCGGCGTAGCGTTTGGCCAGCATATATTCTTCTTGCGGTTCCAGCATGGGAAACTTGCGGATCTCGTCAAGATAGCGGTTCAAACCACCTTCGCCAGCGGTAATAGACGGCAAACTGTTCCGGGCCATAGAGCACCCCTTTCCTCTCAAAACCTCCCGACTATACGAGCAGGTTTATTGCGCATGTCGAGCAAAAGTGTATTGCGGTTTTGCGCTCCGAAATGCGTAAAAACAGAAAATGAGAGAAATTTTGCGATTCGAAGAAATCGCAAAATATTCTCATGCGTGGATCGCATGATCCCACGCAATTCCACACAAGAAGATAGGCATGGCAAAGCGGCAATTCAAGGACAAGCTTGTCTTTGCGCGAAGATCAAATTGCCTGAAAGGCTTCCATCACCGCTGCCATGTCGTTTGGCACGGGCGCTTCAAAATGCATCACCTCTCCCGTGGTGGGGTGTTCAAACGCCAGCAGGAAGGCGTGTAACGCCTGACGGTGGAAACCGTTGACCACGGCCTTCGCATCGTCGGGCAAGAGATTGGCCTTGGTTTTGAATGCCGCGCCATATTCCGGGTCGCCCACCAGCGGATGGCCAATATGGGCCATATGCACACGGATTTGATGGGTTCTACCTGTTTCCAAGCGGCATTCCACCAGCGATGCAAGGCAAGTGGAATCCGGCTTCTCGCCATAGCGCTCGATCACTTCATAATGGGTGATGGCTTCGCGGGCATCGTCGCTGTCTTCATTCTTCACCGTGCGCTTGGTGCGGTCGCCTGCACGACCGAGGGCTGCATCAATCGTGCCGCGCAATCCCTTGGGACGGCCCCAGACGATGGCCTGATAGGCGCGTTCCAGCGGGCCATTGCGGCCATGGTCGGCAAACTGATCAGCCAGATGCCGGTGGGCAATATCGTTTTTGGCCACCACCATGACGCCGGAGGTTTCCTTGTCCAGCCGGTGCACAATGCCGGGGCGCTTGACGCCGCCAATGCCAGACAGGCTATCGCCGCAATGATGGATCAGCGCATTGACCAGCGTGCCGGTCCAATTGCCCGCACCCGGATGCACGACCAGACCGGCGGGCTTGGAAAGCACAATCAGGTCTTTGTCTTCATAGAGAACCTCCAGCGGAATATCCTCGCCCTTGGGTTCGGGGTCTTCCGGCTCGGGCATGTCGATGACGAGCTGATCGCCCGGCTTGATCTTACGCTTCGGCTCGGTGACAATCGCTCCATTGATGGTAATGGCCCCTTGCTCAATCAGCGCCTTGACCCGATTGCGCGAAAACTCCCCGCTAAGCTCGGTGGTCAGCCATGCATCCAGACGCCCCTGGGCGTCTTCATTCGCAATCAGCTCTTTCCTTGGCAAGCGAGCTTGTTTAAAGGGGTCTGTCATCGTGCAATCCTGTTTTGCGGTCTTTTGATGGGCCGCTTGCCCGTCTGGGCGGCGAGATTGCCCAAGCAGGGAAAGGTTGAAGGTCCATGAGCAATTTCGAAACCGACGAACAGGAAGAAAAGCCGCTCGACCCGGTGCTCGAAAAACTTCGCCGCAAGATGGTGCGTTTGCAAATCGTCTCGGCGGGTGTCATGTTTGTCAGCCTTATGGCTGTGTTGGCGGCCGTTGTCTACAAGGTACGCCATAGCCCAACGCCGGAAAAGGCACAAACGCAAGCTCTCTCTATCCCGTCCGATCAGCCGAGGGCTGCGATGGCGCGGCTTCCCGCAGGCTTCAAGGTCACATCTACGGCGCTGTCCGGGACGCAGGTTCTGTTTTTCGGCACCACAACTGATGGCCAGAGCAAAGCCTATGTGTTTGATCTTGCTGTTGGGCGGATCGTGGCCGATGTGACTGTCGGGCAATAGCGTTATTGGGCGGCTTTCTTCGGTTGATTGAACAACCAGCCGCACGTATTGTGCCGCAGGTCCTAAAAGGCCTGCGGCACAATTGTAATCAGGCCGCGCGTCTTGCGCCGAAGGATTGCTGGTTTCTGTCCGTCTGCGTGCTGAGCTTGAAGCGATTGACCAGCTCGCGCAAACGCTCCGCTTCATGGGCAAGGCTGGTGGCCGCAGCGGTGGATTGTTCGACCATGGCAGCATTTTGCTGGGTGGTCTGATCCATTTCATTCATGGACGAGTTCACCTCAGACAGGCCGGTTGACTGTTCGCGAGAGGATGTGGCGATGTCGTTCATCAGCTTGTTGATCGTTGCCACCTGCCCACCAATGGCGTTGAGGGCCAAGCCGGTATCACGCACCAGCTTGACGCCGCCCTCAACCTCCTGCGTGGAGTTATGGATCAGGCCCTTGATTTCCTTGGCCGCTGTGGCCGATCGTTGCGCCAATTCTCGCACTTCCTGTGCAACAACGGCAAAGCCCTTGCCAGCTTCACCCGCACGTGCGGCTTCCACGCCAGCATTGAGCGCGAGAAGATTGGTCTGGAAGGCGATTTCATCAAT
>DNPN01000110.1:2793-3025 GCA_003501385.1 Rhizobium sp.
TGGAAGGCGATTTCATCAATGACGCCAATGATATTGGAAATCTGCTGTGAACTCTCCTCAATGCGACGCATGGCATCTTCTGCATTGCGCACAACATTGGCGGATACCGATGCATTTTCATTGGCACTGAGGGCCACGGTGCGGGCTTCATCGGTGCGCTTGGCAGCTGATGTCACATTGGAGGTAATTTGATCCAGCGCTGCCGCCGTTTCTTCAAGGGATGCGGCCTGCT
>DNPN01000110.1:3270-3568 GCA_003501385.1 Rhizobium sp.
GTTTCTTCAAGGGATGCGGCCTGCTGCTCGGTACGACGCGACAAATCATTGGCACCATCGGCAATTTCGCGGGTGCCGCTGTCCATAGCCGCCACAATCTGCATGATCATGCTGATTGTCTGACCAAGCTGCTGCACGGTAGAATTAAAGTCGTGGCGCAGGCTGTCATATTCCTCAGCGAATGGCTGTGAAATGGTCGTTGACAGATCGCCAGCGGCCAGACGCTGCAAGCCTTCGCCAAGGGTCTGCGTGGCATAGCGAAGCTTCTCTGCTTCCTCGGCAGAGTGGCGGCTCTTTT
>DNPN01000110.1:3814-5864 GCA_003501385.1 Rhizobium sp.
ACGGCAGAGTGGCGGCTCTGGTGCTGTGTCGTTTCCTCCTGAAGGCGGCGGGTGTCGGCAGCCTCGGCTTCAAGCCGTTTGTTGGCTAGTCCGGCATTGCGAAACACTTCAACGGCCCCGGCCATATCGCCCAATTCGTCCTTGCGGTCTGCAAAGGGCACGGTGCTGTTCAAATCGCCATCGGCCAGGCGGCGCATGGACTCGGCCAGCTTGCCAATCGGGTTCGCGACGCTTCTGATCACAAAGACCATTCCGCCCAACGCCACGACGCCGCTCAAGAGTGACATCGCAATCATCAAATAGGTCACGGTTGCTTTTTTCTCGGCACTGGCTACCACAGTGTCGGCAACGCGCGTGTCAATATATTTCAAAAGCGTATCAACGCTCTCGTTCGCGGACGACGAGACACCGACAATTTTGGCGTCTGCGATCGCATGCGCTTCGGCATTTTTTCCATCAAGCCACAGGGCGGCCAGCGTATTGCTGACATCAATATAAGCGGCAACCGAAGATGCGATTTTATCCACCAGCACCTTGCCCGTGCCGGTTCTGGCAATGGCCTTATAATCGGAGATCATCGATGTCAGCTTTTCGGCCTGGATCTTTTGAGCGGCCAGCGCCTTGCGCAGAGCATCAGGGTTTGTTTTGGCGGCTGATGCTTTTGCCACTGTCAGTCTCAGCCCGACAAATTCTGTTTTAATCGCTCCGGCCATGGCCTGCCGTTTTAACAAAGGCCCGCCAATATCTTCAAGATTGGCGTAGACGCCTGTCAAACCATGGAATGATAGAGCTGATAGGGCGATAATACAGGCAATGATAATTGAGAGCGTTAATGTTAGCGCTGTCTTTATGGTAAAAGGTAACACGCAATTTCTCCGTTGTAAAAGGTCCCCGCCATTCCCCCAATGGACATTGCCAAACTATTGTGCATTGCACCCTAAAATTTAGTAAAGAAAATGATATTTATCTTATACTTATCGTTTTACTTGAGTTTTACTCTGATCTTTATACCGCGTTCCGGTTGTGGTCATAGCAGATCATCTTGGGTAGGATTGTTGGACTGTTTCGTGTAAAATAGCGGTTTTTGTTGAGTGGCTTTTTGAGAGCATGGCAGAATTTATCGAGATCAGCGATATTGAGGATCCTCGCATTGCGGGGTTTTTGAACATCCGCGAGCGGGATTTGATTGGTCGACATGGGCGCTTTATCGCAGAAGGCACAGTTGTCTTGCGCATGCTCCTGGCGGCGCATCGTGCTGACCGGGGCATAAAGGCTGAGGCATTGCTCCTGCTTCAAAATCGGGTTGCGGGGTTGGAGCCGTTGTTGGCGGAATGCCCGAACGATGTACCAGTCTATGTGGCCAGCGCGGCGACGATTGATGCCATTGCCGGGTTTCATTTGCATCGGGGTGTTTTGGCGCTGGGCAGTCGCCTCACTGCGCCAGATTTTTCCACGCTGGTTGCGAGCTTGCCGCAAAACGCGCTGGCGCTGGTTGGCTGCGGCATTTCCAACCACGACAATATCGGCTCGATGTTTCGCAATGCCGCTGGCTTTGCGGCAGATGCGGTGTTTCTGGACGACACCAGCTGCGATCCGCTCTATCGCAAAGCGTTGCGTGTCTCGGTTGGGTCCGTGTTGACCACGCCCTACAGTCGGCAGGGCGATGCCGTATCGCTGCTTGCTGCACTGGATGCTGCTGGATTTATGATTGCGGCGCTCAGTCCCTCCGGAAGCAAAGAGATTGGTGACATTGCTAACCAGCTGCAAGGCGGGCAGCGATTGGCGCTGGTGGTTGGCACAGAAGGCGAGGGATTGCCAGCGGACGTGTTGGCGCGTTTTCTCACGGTTCGCATTGCCCAGTCACCGGGGCTGGATAGCCTTAATCTTGGCACAGCCAGCGGAATTGCCCTGCATAGTGCTGCGCGTGCCATGGGGCGATTGAGTTAAAGCCTGTCGCAGTGAATAGGATTCACTGCGACAGGCTTTATCTCTTATTTAGCCGCATGTACGTTATCGTTTTATTGAGGACAATAAAACGCGACATGCTTTA
>DNPN01000110.1:6110-9744 GCA_003501385.1 Rhizobium sp.
ATAAAACGCGACATGCTTTAGAGTCTGGCAGGTTCAATCTGAACCGGACGAACCTCAGCGTCGCTCGCTGTTTTGGCTCGGAACCCGTCCCGCTTCCAATAAGTTTGGGGCAGCCAGTCGCAGGGCAGCCAGCAGGTTGCTGCGTGACGCGCAATCACCGTCTGCCTGGGCCAAGAGAGCAGGGATGGGCGATACTTCACCTTCGCAATGCGCCGTGAGCAACAGCATCTTTACGGCAATATCGGTAATGTTCTGACGCAATTCCTTGTCATTATCTTTAGGCTGCGGGGTGTTCAGTCGATCACATAGCACCGTACAAAGTTGGCGCAACTCTGCTGCCGCCATGTCTGCGACCATGGACGGGTTGTGCGGATTTTGCACATTTCCGGTGTTCTCATTCATCATAGCAATGATCCGCCGGCCAGCGACGTGGCCTGTTGCTTGTCAGCATCCCCGAGGGTGTTTTGCAGGTTTTGCAGGCGGTCCTCCAGACGCAAAACCTTGTGCTCTTCCTGCAAAAGCCGTTGGTCTGCTTTTTGCGCACGTTCGTTTGCTGCTTTTATATCGTCGCGCAGACCGTCGCGCTCGCGCCGAAGATCGACTATTCGAAGCTGTAAGTCTTCTATTTGCCTCTCAAACGTTGCGGTCTCTTGATTTCTGGAATTCATCTTTGTTTCAAGTCGGTGCATGTTGGCCCGCATGCTTTCAATGTCGTCGTTGCGGCTGACCACACTGGCTTCGCTGCGCAACAACGATGCTTTCAGCTGCTCGATCTGGGTGGCGTTGCCACGCAATTGTGCTCTCAGTTCTGCGGCCTCGCGGCTCATTGCTGTCACTTGATCCTTCAGGAGCGTTTCGTCGCGCAGGGCGCGCTCCATTTCAGCAATGGCGCTATCCGAAACAATTTTCAACGACACGCTCTGATCGCGTTCGCGCTTAAGCTCGGCAGAAAGTTTGGCGTTTTCGGCGGCATAAACGGCACGCACCATATCTTTTTGTGCGCGCACTTCCTGCGCACCAAGCGGGGCGGTGGCGCGCAAACGGGTCTCGGTATAGGCGACAATACGACCATGAATGGCCGGGCTTAGCAGCGCCATCAGCAAAGCTGCCGTGGTAAATCCCAACGCAAAGAGCAAAATATATTCAATCACGGTGACGCCATTTCCGCTGTGCAAAGTGTGTTGGCAAGATCGGAATTTGCACGTTCCTCACTGGTGTTCTCCTGTCACGCTGAACAAAGCACGGTTGCAACCCTTCGGCGATTTGCCTCACACATTCCATCAAACGATCTCTGAGGCCGATTCCTGCTCAATCAATGACGCATTATCACAGATTGGGGGGGTGATGTCAGAGCCGGGCACCTGTTTTTGCAATTCATCGGTGGTTTATGGTGGAATTTATGGTGTTGTGACAAACAGCATCGCCGTGTGTTCGATAAAACACACGGCGATGCTCACCTGATGGCGTGACAGAATCAGAATGGGTTCCATGTGGCTTGCTCGGTCAACTTCAGATAACCGACATTGACACCAAGGCGTGCGCCCAGCCCCGTGCGGATCGGCACGAGCACCATATTGTCGCTCTTGAGCGCGGTCATTCCGACGCCTGCAAAGACATAGGCCGAGCCACTGACGCCGCCGAAGCGTGAATACAGGCTGTTGATGGCCGGCAGATTATACACCAGCATCATGGTGCGGCTGCCATTGCCACCATAATCCAACCCCAGCGAGGGGCCTTGCCAGAACACCGGGTGCTGACCTGCATTTTTGGTGTTCAGCGTTCCCTCGCCATAGGTGAGACCAGCGATGAAAGCTCCTGAGCCTTCCTGACCCAGAATATAGCCATTGGGCAGGCCGTATTGCGAGAAAGCCTTTTCGATGACCTTGGCCAGGGCTCCGCTGGTCTCGCCAAAAAACGAGTGTCCGGCATTCACCACTTCTTCCATGGTATATTGATCGCCCTGTGCAAGAGCATTGACGGGCATGGCAAGGCAAGCGGTCAAAAGCATGACAGCTGTTACAATCCACGTCCGTACTGCATCCCGCATGATGGAAAAGCGCATCGCTTCCTCCTCGGATAACATTTGAATCGCCCTAAATGGGCCATTCTCCCATCTTGATGATTTCCTATTAACAATGGGTTTACCAAATATGGTGTCATTATGGCGTATGCACTGTGCGGCTATGCTGGCGCGATCAAAAGACACGCCCATGCTCATCAAGACGTTGCCGACGAGGAGAATTCGATGATCAAGAACCCCAATCTAACGCTGGCCGGTCCCGATCTGGCGGCGCTGTTGTGCAGCCGAGTTTGTCATGATGTGATTTCACCGGTGGGTGCCATTAACAATGGTTTGGAACTGTTGGATGAGGGCGGGGCTGATGCGGACGCCATGGATCTCATCCGCGCCAGCGCGCTGAATGCCTCTGTCCGGCTGAAATTCGCGCGTTTGGCTTTTGGCGCATCGGGCTCGGTCGGTGCGTCGATCGACACGGGTGAAGCGGAAAAGGCCATCAAGGACTTTGCCGACGCAGAAAAGAAAACAACGGTCACATGGAGCGGTCCACGCGCGATTATCGCCAAGAACCGGGTCAAGTTGTTGATGAACCTGTTCCTTGTGGCTTATGGCTCGATTCCTCGAGGCGGCTCTCTCGACATTACCCTTGAAAATCCAGAGCATGATGCCAAATTCAGCATTGTTGCCAAGGGGCGGATGCTGCGGGTGCCGCCGAAATTTGCGGAGATCTGTGAAAGCGTTTTGGAAGAATCGATCGATGCCCATACGATCCAGCCCTATTACACGGTCTTGCTGGCAGATGAGTCTGGGCTGGAGCTGAAATATACCATCGGCGAAGGTGAAATTATTTTCACGGCAGAATCTGTTGCCAAGGATGCCGAAGTGCCTGCTTCCAGCGAAGAATAATCCAGCACACTGCGCTGAAAAACTCCAAACCGTTTTCAGCGCAGGTGGCCGTGTTGTTAAAGGTGCGCCATGGTGATGCGTGGTGCTGTTTTAGTTCGTTGTGGATTGTTGAAGCAATCACAATTGACCCAGCGTTATTTTATTTTAATGGGTGTTGGAGTATTTTAGAATTCTAAACGAGCGATGGGTGCGGAAATGGAAAACGACATGAAGCGCCTGATGATCGCTGATTCGTCGGATATTGTCCGCAAAGTTGCGCATAAAATCCTCTCCGAGTTGGGGTATCAGGTCAGTGAGGCAAAGGATGCCAGAGAGGCCATGCAGGCTTGCGCTGCACAATTGCCCCATGTGATCATTGTGGATTCCGGCATCGACGGGGCGCTGGACCTGATTACCAATATTCGCTCCATGCCAAAGGGCGCATCGGTGCGTATTTTTTATTGTGTGATCGAGGCTGATTTAAAAACCATGATGCGCGGCAAGCGGGCAGGGGCAAGTGATTTTTTGCTCAAACCGTTTGACCGAAATGTTTTAACCAAGGCTTTTGAAGATAAGTCGCTGGCCTGACATCTCCCTGATTTTTAAGGGAATAACGACAGTGAGCGCTTAGAGCATCGGACTGAAAGCCGGAAGCGGCACGATACTCTCAGTTTTTGTTTACGCATCGGATTTATCTGAAAACCGGTTTCCACTTTTCCCGGACAAACTCTA
>DNPN01000110.1:10093-10400 GCA_003501385.1 Rhizobium sp.
CTATTCACTGCGACAGGCTTTAGTGGCGTGCCATTGATGTGGCAAGATCTCGGATGTTTGAAAGCCAATTTGGCTTGAAAACCCGGCATAATCACTTTTTCACTCTCTAAACGCAAAAAAGCCCCCGCACGGCGAGAGCTTTTCAGGACAAGATCGTTGAACTTCGCCTTCAATGGGGCAAGCTAACAGACTGTTTTTCGGCGCGGGACGTAAAAAATCCGTGAGAATTTAATGCGCTTCGATGCGCCTTAGGCGGTTTCCATATACTCGGCGCTATCGGGTTCGCGCAACACGTAGCCGCGGCCCC
>DNPN01000110.1:10660-10804 GCA_003501385.1 Rhizobium sp.
GGCCCCAGACGGTTTCGATATAGTTTTCGCCACCGGCTGCATTTGCCAGCTTCTTGCGCAGCTTGCAGATGAACACGTCAATGATTTTCAGTTCCGGCTCATCCATCCCGCCGTAGAGATGGTTCAGGAACATTTCCTTGGTCA
>DNPN01000110.1:11094-12762 GCA_003501385.1 Rhizobium sp.
GAAAGCAGCTCCAGCATCTGGTATTCCTTGCCCGTCAGATGAACGCGCTGGCCGCCCACTTCAACCGTCTTGGCATCCAGGTTCACAATCAGTTCACCGGTGATGATGATGGATTGTGCATGGCCCTTGGAGCGACGAACGATGGCGTGAATACGCGCAACAAGCTCATCCTTGTGGAATGGCTTCGTCATATAGTCGTCGGCACCGAAGCCCAGACCGCGAACCTTGTCCTCAATCCCGGCCATGCCGGAGAGGATCAGGATTGGCGTCTTGACCTTGGACAGACGCAGGGTCCGCAGAACCTCGTAACCCGACATATCGGGAAGATTGAGATCCAGCAGAATGATGTCGTAGTCGTATAGTTTTCCGAGATCGACGCCTTCTTCACCGAGATCGGTGGTGTAAACGTTGAAGCTCTCGGACTTGAGCATCAGTTCGATGCTCTGCGCTGTGGCGCTGTCGTCTTCGATGAGTAGAACCCGCATAATTATCCCCTTTACCGCCGCTGCAAGGTTTTGAATGGCCCCCTACGCGATACGGATCCAGTCGTTGCCTGATTTGAAGGCTGCCACCAAATGGTTAACAAATTCTGATTCACTCTGGCAAGAGTAACGAATTTATTAAGTTTTTTAGTTAGCCCGATGATTCATTGTCACTTTCCCATCGCCACAGCTGAATCGATTCGAGAGTTTTTCCCTCTAAGCGATTCATTTGACTTATCATTGTCATTGTCCTGTATTTTGGACCTTGGCATTTACCGACCCTTAAATGATCTCCCTTATCATTAACGATGCCCGTAAACGAAAGGTTACCAAAGGTAGTTTTTTGTTAACGCCGCGAGATTTTTTCGGGGTGATTCGTTTTAATGTCCGCGGGCGATGTCAAAAATGAGTGAAAGCGGGGGGATCTCGCATCACGGGAGTATTGCGTATGAAGTCGCGTGACAGCCTTACACGCCTGAAGGCATTTCAGGTTGCCGAGAAGCGTCGACAGCTGCAACAATTGCAGTTGATGATGTCAGAATTTGAGCGGATGTCTGGTGAACTGGAAAACCAGATCTCTGTGGAAGAGAGAAAAGCTGGCATCACTGATCCCGGCCATTTTGCCTATCCGACCTTTGCAAAGGCGGCTCGCCAGCGGGCCGACAATTTGCAGGATTCGATTCGAGAATTGAAGGTTCAGCAGGACGCAGCGGAATTGGCGCTGGAAGAGGCGGTTGCCGATCATGCCAAGGCAGCGGCTCTTGAAGAGCGTGATGGACAAAACCGGGCGCGCGCTTAAACGCGAGCTTTGGTGCTCAAGATTGAAGGCCATGGGTGATCCATCATCGCCTTGATGCGGCTCTTCACACTATCAAGATGGCGCAAGTCGCATTGCGCCCGATTGCCAAAATGATCTCGCGGTGATGATCTCACAGTGAGATTGTGGGTGCGGAATTGTGAATTGATCTGAAAGCCCCGTGGTCATCGCTGCGGGGCATTTTGGTTTTTCTATCGCAGCATGATTGCATAGGCAATCCAGCGGATCAGGCGATAGGCTCACCATGGAAATTCCGTGTCACGATATGGTTTTGCGGATGCGAAGTGGTTTTGTGTTTGAACAGGCCAACCCTTGGGGTTCACTCCAGACGTCTCTATTGCATGATTCTTTAAACCGGAATCGGTTTAA
>DNPN01000110.1:13006-13273 GCA_003501385.1 Rhizobium sp.
TCTTTAAACCGGAATCGGTTTAAAGCGCGACAGAGAACCCTTGTGTGAATATATGGCGCGTAGCGCTGTATGCAAGCCTGTGGAAACTTGTAGTCCAACTCCACAACGCAAGCGGTTTCCGCTACGCCACCCCTAAAGCATGTCGCGTTTTATTGTCGTCAATAAAGCGATAACGTACATGCGGCTAAATAAGAGATAAAGCCTGTCGCAGTGAATCCTATTCACTGCGACAGGCTTTAGAGTTTGTCAGGGAAAAGTGGAGGCCGG
>DNPN01000243.1:0-4231 GCA_003501385.1 Rhizobium sp.
CTATGCGGTGGAAAGCCAGAAGCGCGCGGCCCATTCGTGGAAAAATGGCTATTTCGACAAATCCGTGGTGACGGTGCGCGACCAGAACGGTCTGGTGATTCTGGATCGCGACGAGCACATGCGCCCCGGCACGGATATGCAATCACTGGCAGGTCTGAACCCCTCCTTCCAGATGCCCGGTGAAATGGGCGGCTTTGAAGCCGTTGGCATTCAGGCGCATCCGGAAATCGAAAAGATCAATTACGTCCACCATGCGGGCAATTCGTCCGGTATTGTTGATGGAGCTAGTGTGGTGCTGCTTGGCTCCAAGGCGGGTGGCGAGAGCATGGGGTTGAAGCCGCGCGCGCGCATTCGTGCCTTCGCCAATATCGGCTCTGATCCGGCGTTGATGCTGACCGGCCCTGTCGATGTGACGGAAAAGCTCTTGAAGAAAACCGGCATGACGCTGGCCGATATTGATCTATTTGAGCTGAACGAGGCCTTTGCTGCCGTTGTCTTACGCTTCATGCAGCATTTTGATGTGTCGCACGATGTGATGAACGTCAACGGCGGTGCCATTGCCATGGGCCACCCGCTGGGAGCTACGGGTGCCATGATTCTCGGCACCGTGCTGGATGAGCTGGAGCGGCGCGATTTGAACACCGCACTGGTCACGCTCTGCATTGGCGCGGGCATGGGCACGGCAACTGTTATTGAGCGCGTCTGAGTGGTTTCAGGAAAAGTGGGAACCGGTTTTCCGCAAGAAACCACGATCAAAAAAATCCTTCGGGAGGGATGACAATGACCTATAAGAATTTCACCGTTGAGACCGATGCAGACGGCATTGCCCTTGTGACATGGAACATGCCCGACAAGAGCATGAACGTGTTCACCGTTGAGGTGATGGACGAGATTGAAGCGATTGTGGATGCCACGGTGGCAGACGAGGCCGTCAAGGGCGTGGTCTTCACCTCCGGCAAATCGTCTTTCTCTGGCGGCGCTGATCTGACCATGATCAAGGGCATGTTCTCCATGCTCCAGGACGAAAAAGCCAAAGACCCGGCCAACGCCGTGCAAAAACTGTTTGACGCCACGGGCCGCATGAGCTGGCTGTGGCGCAAGATTGAGACCAATGGCAAGCCATGGGTTTCTGCCATCAACGGCACTTGCATGGGCGGCGCGTTTGAGCTGTCTCTCGCCTGCCATGGCCGCGTGGCCTCGAACGATAAGTCGGTGAAACTGGCCCTGCCGGAAGTCAAGGTTGGCATTTTCCCGGGCGCTGGCGGCACGCAGCGCGTTTCGCGCCTGACCAATGCCCAAGACGCCCTGCAAATGATGACCACAGGCCAGACTCTGACACCCCAACGCGCCAAGGCCATGAACCTTGTGCATCAGGTGGTGGAGCCGGATCAGTTGATCACCGCTGCCAAGCAGATGATCAAGGATGGCTTGAAGCCGGTTGCGCCTTGGGATGAAAAGGGCTTCAAAGCCCCAGGCGGCGGCATCTGGACACCTGCCTCGGCCCAGCTTTGGCCTGCGGCTCCTGCCATTTTGCGCCGTGAAACCGCTGGCAATTACCCCGCAGCTCTGGCGATTTTGAAATGCGTGTATGAAGGCCTGCAAGTGCCGTTTGATACGGGCCTTCGGATTGAACAACGCTATTTCACGCAAATTGTGCAGACCACCGAAGCGTTTTCGATGATCCGCTCGCTGTTCATCTCGCTGCAAGAGCTTGGCAAGGGCGCGCGCCGCCCGGCGGGTCAGCCGAAGAGCAACATCAAGAAAGTGGGCGTGGTTGGCGCTGGCTTCATGGGGGCATCCATTGCCTATGTCACAGCCGCCGCAGGCCTGCCCGTGGTGTTGATTGACCGCGATATGGAAGCGGCAGCCAAGGGCAAGTCCGTGGCCGAAGGTCTGGTGGCGGGTGCCATTGGTAAGGGCAAGATGACCAAGGAGGCAGGTGAAAAGCTGCTTTCGCTCATCACTCCAACCGAGGACTATGGTACGCTGTCTGATGCCAATCTGGTGATTGAAGCCGTGTTTGAAGACCGCGATGTGAAAAAGGCGGTGATTGAAAAGGTCGAGGCCGTGCTGCCAGAGGGCGCTATTTTCGCCTCCAACACTTCGACATTGCCAATCACAGGTCTTGCCAAAAACTCCAAACGTCCAGTCGATTTCATCGGCGTGCATTTCTTCTCGCCCGTTGAAAAGATGATGCTGACGGAAGTGATTGTGGGCGAACAGACGGGCGATAAGGCGCTGGCCGTGGCGCTGGATTACGTCTCCATGATCAAGAAGACCCCGATTGTGGTGAATGACACCCGCGGCTTCTTCGTCAACCGCTGCGTCTTCCGCTACATCAACGAAGCCTATGACATGCTGATTGAAGGCGTGCCTGCAACGATGATCGAGAATGCGGCGAAAATGGCAGGAATGCCTGTTGGCCCGCTGTCGCTGAATGATGAAGTGGCGGTGGACCTGTCGCAGAAGATCATGAAGGCCTCGATTGCTGATCTGGGCGCGGAAGCAGTCGTCCCTGCGCATATGAGCCTGATCAACAAGATGGTGGATGAACTTGACCGCCGTGGCCGCAAAAACGGCAAGGGCTTTTACGATTACCCCGCCAAGCCGTTGAAAAAATCGCTCTGGCCGGGCCTGAAAGACCTCTATCCGCAGCAAAAGCCTGACGCCGTTGATGTGGGCGTGCTCAAGCAACGCCTGCTGGTGACAATTGCGCTGGAAGCCGCCCGCACGGTGGAAGAAGGCATTGTCACCGACCCACGTGAAGCCGATGTCGGCTCCATCCTCGGCTTCGGCTTTGCGCCCTACACTGGTGGTGCGCTGTCCTATATCGATGGCATGGGCGTGAAGGTGTTTGTCGATTTGTGCGAAAAGCTGGCCAAGGATTATGGCGCGCATTTTGCCCCAACGCCGTTGTTGAAGGAAATGGCAGAGAAGGGAGAAACGTTCTACGGGCGGTTTGATCCCTATGACGCGGTGAAGACAGCGGCTTGAGGAATTGGCTTGTACGAGGGCGGTTCAGACCGCCCTCGTTCTAAAACTCTATATAGCGCACCAATGCGCATAAAAATCTATTTACGTGCAGCCATAGATAATAATATTAAAATACGAAAATTGAATATATGGACTCTCTTCTCATGTTTTTAGGAGATTTATTGTCTAATTTTTTAGCGGGACATAGATCAAAATCAAAATTAATGCGGCTGCTAGCGGCATCCATTCTTTCGATAATAATTTTTATGATCATGATCGTTCTCATACACGTGATTCAATATCTTAATCGGTATTGCAGCCTCTAGAATTTGTCAGGGAAAAAGAGGGCGACACCAAGCGGACATGGAGGCGACAGTCGGCTTGGTGACGTGTTAACGAAAGGCGGCAGTGTGCAGATGTTCGGCATCGAACGCGGAGATACGGAAATGTTGATACAAAAATTGAGACTGCAACGCGGCTGGTCACAGGAGCAACTGGCAACCATCAGCGGACTGAGCACACGCACCATCCAACGGATCGAGCGCGGGCAACAGCCAAGTCTTGAAACGCTAAAAACATTGGCCGCCATCTTCGAGATCGATGTATCGCAACTCACCGAACAGGATCACCAAGACATGCCGCTCACAGCCAATAACATCGAAGAAGCCGAAGAAGCCGTTGCGTTCGCCCGCGTGCGCCGTATCAAAACGTTTTACCTGCACATCGTCAGATATATCGTGGTCATCGCCTTATTGGCGGTCATCAACATCATCACTAGCTCAGACCATCTCTGGATCATCTGGCTCGCGGCCATCTGGGGTATCATCCTGATCGGTCGCGGTCTCACCATCTTCGACATGGTGCCTTTTCTGAATGCAGACTGGGAAAAGCGACATGTGGAGCATTATTTGAAGAGAAAGCTTTAGAAGTTTTGGAGCGAGTTGCTTTGCGGCAGCGCGCAGAATAGTAGCAATATAAAATCCAAAAAAATGGCCCCGCGAAACGAGGCCATTTGAAAATATTTTGGCTATGCCAAACAGGTGCGCATTTAAACCACCTGAACAAACAGAGATTGCACGAGGCACTCACCTTAGAGCAATATACTGATCCGGGTAGTGACTGATCAGTCACAAACAGGTTGAACGCCACCAAACAAACCGAAAACTCAGGATTTTCTCGACACTTCGCTTGCGTAAATTGCTTGTTCGGCTCCGAACCTTTGTATCCTACGCTCTTCTTTCATACCAAGCCGCTCTAG
>DNPN01000243.1:4472-32746 GCA_003501385.1 Rhizobium sp.
CTTCTTTCATACCAAGCCGCTCTAGCAAGCGGCAGGAAGCCGAATTTGCAGTTTGGGTTTCTGCAATCAGCCTTTCAAAGGCCAAATCATTCAATGCAAAATCCAGTGCCCGCCTCGTAGCTTCGGTTGCATATCCATGCCCCCAAGCATCGGGATGAAACTCATAGGACAATTCTGAGTCTTCCCCGTCTTTATGGACTGAGATCGAGACTATGCCGATGGGATGAAGGGGGAGCTTAGTTTCTACGATCTACAATACTGAACGTGCGTCGCCTTCCACAAAACAACTCGGAATGACCACTTCACGCTGATCAGGCGGGATCGGCCCACCTAAAAAACGCCTAACTCTCTCGTTGCTCATCAGACTGTCCAGAAAGGATGTATCTGAAGAAACAGGTTTGCGTAAAATCAGGCGTTCTGTGAACAGAGGATACTTCAACATTATGCCGTATTCCTCTTGACCCTGACTGGCGACCTCACCCTATTCAGGCATAAATTGTGTCAAGTCAAAGGCGGCATTGGGATTTCGATTTTCCAACGGCTCACCGCAGTGCAATATACCGATCCGAGCGGTGATTGATCAGCACAAACAGGTTCAGAACCACGGCACCGATAATCGAGCAGCCAACCACCCAAGGACTGACAACGGTAAAGGCCAGCGCCATGACAATCACGTCAAAGGCAAGCTGCACCAGCCCGGCTTGAATGCCAAAGCGGTCCTGAATGAACACGGCCAGAATGCCGATGCCGCCGAGGCTGGCGCGGTGGCGGTAGAGCGCCAAAAGGCCGAAACCCAGCAGCACACCGCCGAGGATGGCACCCCAGATGGGGTTGATGGATGAGATGGTGAGAAAGCGGCCTTGAACTTCCACAAGCAGTGAGGTCAGCGCTACGGAGAGAAAGGTTTTGAGGGTAAAATCCCAGCCGACCCGTTTGATGGAGAGAATATAAAACGGCATGTTGAGCAGAAAAAACAGCAGACCAAAATTCCAGCCAGTCCAATAATGCACCACAAAGGCAAGCCCTGCGATGCCGCTGGTGAGCAGGCCCACGGTGGAAATGAAATAGAGGCCAAGGGCGGCGATAATCGAGCCGCATAAAATGCCCTGCACATCCTCGGCCCGGCTATGGCGGGCGGGGTTGTTGTTCCAGATGCCCAACATGTTGTTCATCAATGCCATGGCCGGATACCTCTTTGGGAAAGTTATCCCTTAAGGATGCCTGAAAATCCGGGGCTTTCAAGGGGTATAGGTCAGCAAAACTGACCTATCACAAAGATCGCAATATTCCATCTTTCAAAGTAGTTTTTTGGCAATAAACAGAAAGCCAGCGATGGGTTTTCCGCCATCCATGCGAATGGTGGTGGGTTGGCTTTCCAGCAGCGTAAACCCGGCCCGCTCAAGTTCAGCCACAACATAGGCGTGGCCGTGCTGATAGCGCAGCGAACTGGCCAGCGAAAAACCCTCTTCTGCCTCTTGGGTTTCAACCGAAAACACGAAGAAAGCATCATCCGCTGCAAGGTTTTCCACCAGCGAAAACACCCCCGGTAACGCACCAAGATACATCAGCACATCGGCAGCCGTGATCAGATCGGCGCGCGCCCTGCCCCGATCATCCGAAAACAATCCGCAGTCCTCAGCATCCAGCGACAGATCAGCCTCAGCAAGATGATCATAGATGTGCTTTTCTGCGGCCTTGACCAGCATGCCGCCGGAGAGATCATAACCTTCGAGATGGGTGACAAAGGGTTTCAGCTCCACCCCCATCAGCCCGGTTCCGCAGCCCAGATCGATGGCGTGGTGAAAATGCATGTCCGCGCCCAGAAGACTGGTCATCATCGCCACCAGCTTTTGCGGCACGCGATACTCCAGCTTTTGCACCAGCGAGGTTTCAAACCGGTTGGCATAGTCATCAAACAGGGCTTCGACATAGCTGCTTGGCGGCTGCGGGGGCATGGAATCTGCGCCAATCAGCGCAAGTTTCAGGCCTGCGGCAAACATATCGGTGGGGTTGAGTACCAGCACTTGGCGATAGGCCTCAGCGGCACTCTCAACATTCCCGGACTTAGTGCGGTATTCGCCCAGCAAAAACCAGCCGCCCACCCATTGTGGTGCAAGCTCCAGCGCCTGCTCCATCAATTCGCTGGCGGCGGCGTGGTCGCCACCTTCGCCAAGCATGCGTGCATAATCGGCGCGGCGGTCTGCCACGGCGTTACCGGAAGGGATCTGAATGGGGTGCATTTGGGTTTCAAACTGAATTGAGGAATTTCTGCGCGAGCAATGGCAAAACCATGGAAAAACGCAAGGCCTATTTTCCCATTAGCCGTTACACAGACCCAGCACATGCTTGCGCCGCCATAATCCTGTGCTTATGTGGGGCTATGCGACAGCAACACAGGAGACCCAAAATATGTCAGACGGCGTCAACAGATTTCTGGGCGATTCGATTGGTCGCACCATTGTCAAACTCATCGTGGTGTCGGTGATTGTTGGCTTTGTCATGCATATGTTCGACATCTACCCCACCGACATTATTGACAGTGTCCGGCGCTTTATTTTCGATATCTGGCACAAGGGCTTTTCCGCACTGGGCCGGGTGGGCGATTATCTGCTGCTTGGGGCCAGCATTGTCATTCCCATCTTCATCATCCTGCGCCTGATTGATCTACGGAAATAATATGACCTCTGAAAACTCTCTGACGATGGCGGCCAACCGCCGCCATTTTATCGGGCTGGTGGGTTTCTCGCTCACCGCCACGCTGGCAGGCTGCGCAACAGCGCCGCCCAAGCCCACAGCTCCCTCCAATGTGCGGGATGAAACGGCGGCCTTCCTGCCGATGATCAACGCCCTGCGTGCCAAAAACGGCAAGTCCACACTGGTGGCCGATACGGCTGCCACCAAGGCTGCGATGTTCCAAGCCAACCGCATGGCGCAGGCGGAGAAAATGTCGCACCTCATCGGCATGGGTGACAGTTTTGGCTCCCGCATGCGCGACAGCAATGTGCAGCTTCCGGCCGCCGAAAACATTGCCATGTTGCAGCAGACCGATGAAGCCGCCATGCAGGCGTGGATCAACTCCAAACACCATTTGGAAAACATGCTCGGCCCCTATCACGGCCTTGGCGTGGCCGTGGCCCGTATTCCAGAACGCGGCAACAAGCCCTATTGGGCCATGGTGCTGTCGGGTGCGCCGCATCCAAATATGGCTCCGTCATCGGGCATTCCGCTTGGCAATGGCATTCAGCTGAGAATCGGGTAAAACGGGTTTTCAGGCAAGGCTGCATCTTGCCCGATGGAGCCTTGCATGATCCAAGCCTTTCAGCACGACAAAACCTTTACCGTTACCCACCGCAGTGTTCTGGCCATCGCCCTGCCGATGACGCTGGGTTATATCACCACGCCACTGCTGGGCATTACTGACACCGCCGTGATTGGCCGCACCGGCGAAGCGGCGGCGCTGGCGGGGCTGGCTATTGGTGCAGTGCTGTTTGATTTGCTGTTTTCCAGCCTCAATTTTTTGCGCGCCTCGACAACGGCACTGGTGGCGCAAGCCTTTGGGCGCAGCGATCCGCGCGAACAGGTGGCGGTGTTCTGTCGCTCCATGATCCTGTCTGTCAGCATCGGACTGGTGATTTTGCTGCTCTCGCCCCTGCTGCTGAAAGGCGGTCTGGTGATGATGGGGCCAGAAGGGCACGTGGCCGATCTCACCGCCACCTATTTTTCCATCCGCATTCTGGCGGGTCCGCTGACGCTGGCCAATTTCACCATCATGGGGTTTGTGCTGGGGCGCGGCAATGGCGCGCTTGGACTGGCCTTGCAGGTTTTGCTGAATGGCGTCAACATCGGCTTGTCCATTCTGCTGGGCCTGCATTTTGGCTGGGGTGTATCGGGTGTGGCCATTGGTGCTGTGGCCGGTGAGGCCTGCGCGACAGTTGCGGGACTGGCCATCATTCTGTCTCGCCTCAACAGAGCGCAGATGCCAACATGGGCGGAACTGCTGAACAGGGAACGCCTGTCTGAGCTGTTTTCGCTCAACCGCGACATTCTCATCCGCAGCTTTGTGTTGCTGGCGGCGTTTACGCTTCTGACCCGAATCGGCACCAGCTTTGGAGCCACGACACTGGCGGCCAATGCACTTTTGATGAATTTCTTCATGATCGCCTCGTTCTACCTCGATGGCATTGCCAATGCCGCCGAACAGATCACCGGGCGCGCCGTGGGATCGCTGTATCGTCCCGGGTTTGAACAGGGCGTCAAACTCACCAGCATCTGGTCACTTGGTTTGGCGCTGACGACAACACTCTTCTTCCTCACCCAAGGCGGGCACCTGATTGATGCCATGACCACGGCAGAGGATGTGCGGCAAATGGCGCGTCACTTCCTGCCCTGGGCCGCTATCACAGCAATCACCGGCGCTCTTGCCTTTCAAATGGACGGGATTTTTATTGGCGCGGCATGGTCCAGCGATATGCGCAATATGATGCTGGGTGCGTTCGCGGGGTATCTTCTGGCCCTCGCCCTGTTGGTGCCAGCCTTTGGCAATCATGGCCTTTGGCTGTCACTCAACCTGTTTCTCGCGCTCAGGGGTGTGCTGCTCTTGTCTCGCCTGAAAGCCAGAACCAATCAAACATTCAAGCCCTGAAGAGGGAAGGCAGAAGGGGCCTCTTACGACACCCGCCAGCGATCCACGCCGCTATCGCGCAGTTCGCGTAGCGATGACAGGCCTTGATCATCCAACACTTTGGACAGACCCTTGACGATGGCCGATGGCAGCGCAGGCCCCTCATACACCATGCAGGAATAGAGCTGCACCAGATCCGCCCCTGCCCGGATTTTCTCCAAAGCCGTCTCAGCGGAGGAAACACCGCCGACGCCGATCAGCGGCAAATCCTTGCCAACGCGATGGCGCATGCCGGCCAGCACTGCCGTAGATTTGGCAAACAGCGGCTTGCCCGAAAGGCCACCCGCCTCGCCAGCAAAGCGACGATCTTTCAGGTCGTCACGAGCTAATGTGGTGTTGGACACAATCAACCCATCCAGATCGCGGGCCAGCACCACCTCTGCGATGTCATCCATGCCCTCTTCAGTCAGGTCAGGTGCGATTTTCAGAAAGACAGGCAGACGATAACCCGCCTTCGCCGCCTCATCGGCGCGCGCGGTCAAGACAGCATCCAGCAGTTCGGCCAGACTGTCCTTGGCTTGCAGATCGCGCAGGCCCGGTGTGTTGGGCGAAGAGATATTGGCGGTAAAATAGTTGGCAACGGAATAGAAATTGCGGATACCGGCCACATAATCGGCAACGCGATCCGTGGAGTCCTTGTTGGCCCCGATGTTGACGCCGACAACGCCGGGCTTGCCCTTTCGATCTTTCAAACGCGCCAAAGCCGCGGCATGGCCCTCATTGTTGAAGCCCAGACGGTTGATAACACCCTCATCCTGCACCAGCCGGAAAATGCGCGGCTTGTCATTTCCGCTCTGCGGCTTAGGCGTCAGTGTACCCACCTCGGCAAAGCCGAAGCCAAGGCCCAGAAGTTCATCCGGCACCTCGGCATTTTTGTCATAGCCCGCCGCCATGCCAAGCGGATTGGGAAACCTGATCCCCGCCACGGTTTGTGCAAGGCGCGGGTCCTGCGGCAAGCGTCGCTTCGGCATCAGACTGGATTTCAGCCCCGCAATCGACAGGCTATGGGCGGTTTCAGCATCAAACAGAAACAGGCCGGGCCGGGCAAAGCGCTTGAAAGGATCCATCATGCCATATCCTCCGGAAAAACGTGCAGGCCATCCGCCCCCAAGGGCAATGGCTTTTGCCATAGAACAGATGAATGCGGCAGCACGCCATAAAGATGCGGAAACAAATCGCCGCCCCGCGAGGGTTCAAATACAAGCTTATCTCCCAAGCTTGCGCCATCAACGGCAATCAGCAACAGGTTGGTCTGGCCAGCAAAATGCAGCCTTGCCGTTTCCCTTGCCTGTGTTGCCGTGGAAAAATGAATAAACCCGTCAGCCAGATCAATCGGCGCGCCCAAAAATACGCCATCAGGCTGGCTTTGCTGCCACAGTTGCTCCGGCACAATCTTGTAAACTGTTGCTGTCACGGCTTCATCCTTCAACTGGCTCCTGCTTGACGTAAGGCGACACCGCCGTGCATCTTCACCGCGCTGGCTTTGCCTCAAGCTGGCTTGATTGTCCACTCCCTGCAACGAGCCTCAAGGGGAAAGGGACGCATGGTTATCTGCCCTAGAGTCTGTCAGGTTCAGATACAGACTCTAAACTATCTTGTTTTCGTTTGTCTTTTCGGGAAAACCGGATTCCACTTTTCCCTGACAAACACCAGATCTCTGTTTATGCCGCGATTTTTTCAAACTCGGCTGAAGCCTCCGTTTGGATCGCTGCACGAGTGCTATCATGCACCTGTCTTGACGCAAAGGCACCTTTGAGCCTCCGTCGCTATTTTCCGGGGCACGGCCATCGGCATGCCTCTGGAAAACACCTATTGCACCGCAACCAAAAGAATATATCATCTAAAAAAACAAGTGGAATGACAGAAAGCATTGTTTCTACGGCTTCTTGGGTCTAAAATGCGGTATTGGTGTAGATGGAACAACACAGATCTGACCAATGCTTACGGCATCGTCCTGAGAATGGATCAGGCGGCCGTGACAGGAAAGCTCTTGGGAGGGAGCGGAGGATGGCAGGACAAACAATCATCATTGCAGACGATCATCCATTGTTTCGTGGCGCATTGCGTCAGGCGGTCAGCGGCATGGAAGGTGCCCATGTTATTGTAGAGGCAGGGACATTTGACGAAGCCCGCAGCGCTGTGATCGGCAATCCCGATACAGACGTGATGCTGCTTGATCTGGCCATGCCCGGCATCAGCGGCTTTTCGGGCCTCATGGCGCTTCGTGCCGAGTTTTACAGCCTGCCGATCATCATTTGCTCGGCAACCGATGACAGCACCACCATCCGCCGCGCACTGGAGCTTGGTGCATCGGGCTTCATTTCCAAATCCTCCGGCATTGATGAGATTCGCACGGCCATCCAGACGGTGTTGAACGGCGATATTGCCTGCCCCATCCAGCTTGATGGTGAACAGGAGCAGGATGCCGAACTGGCAGACCTGATGGCCCGGTTGAAGACACTGACTCCGCAACAAAATCGCGTTCTCGGTATGTTGTGCGAGGGTCTGCTGAACAAGCAGATTGCCTACGCCCTGAGTGTGTCCGAAGCCACCATCAAGGCCCATGTATCGGCAATTTTGCTGAAGCTGAAAGTGGATAGCCGCACACAAGCCGTTGTTCAGCTTGGTCGCCTCAACATGGCAATGGTGGCATGAAACAGCGCACAGCAACGGTGAGTGTGATTCGTGCACCAGCATAAAGGCTAAGTTGGAACGAGGCCTTTGCGGGACCATTGTCTCCATGGATTTCCGGGGGGACGTTTGAGGCAAAAACTACGTTCCAATCCAAAAAGCAGGGGCAACAGCGCCAAATTTTCCAATTAATCAGGATTTTATTCCTCTTTCATCTTTACTCTTGCGGCCATATGGCCGATATATGAGATGTGGGTAAAACCGTTTTGGGCAGCTGTTTTTGAATGCCGGGGTTTGGCTGGATATGCTTTCACACGAAACAATCTGGAGTGCGATTGATCGGCTCGCCGAGCAGAATCACTTGACGCCCTCTGGCCTTGCCAGGCGCGCCGGGCTGGATCCAACATCGTTCAACAAGTCCAAGCGCGTTGGGCCAGATGGCCGGATGCGCTGGCCATCAACGGAATCAATTGCCAAAGTGCTGGAAGCAACCAATTCCAGTGTCAGTCATTTCGTGACACTGTTTGGCGAAGACAGCCAGCAAAACATGCTGCCAGAGGGCAATTTCCCCCCTCAAATCAGCGCTATACCGCTGCTTGGCTTTGCGCAGGCCGGAGCCGGTGGCTTTTTTGACGATGGCGGCTTTCCCGCCGGTCATGGATGGGATCTGGTCGATTTCCCGGCTGCACCCAGTGCAAAATCCAATCTATATGCATTGGAAGTGCAAGGCGACAGCATGAAGCCACTGTACCGGGATGGCGATGTTTTGATTGTTGAGCCGGGCGCGCAAGTGCGCAAAGGTGACCGCGTGGTGGTCAAAACCTATGATGGTGAGGTCATGGCGAAAATTCTGGGTCGGCAAAATAGCCGGACAGTGGAACTGATGTCCATCAATCCCGACCACGCCAGTCGCTCATTGGAAACCAGCAATATCGAGTGGATCGCGCGTATCATATGGGTGAGCCAGTAGGAATATATGCCAAAATCGACATATCACCCGTACATCGGACCATAAATTCGATGCTGGTTTGGTATGGCTCCCTTGAAACCGGCTCTGACAGTCTCCATTATTCCAAGCACAGACATAAGAGGAAAAGGCTCGCAATGACCGGCACAGTAACAGTTCATGATGCTCTCATCTTTGGCATGGTCATGGCATCCGCAG
Source organism: Rhizobium sp. (assembly GCA_003501385.1). GTDB lineage: Bacteria > Pseudomonadota > Alphaproteobacteria > Rhizobiales > Rhizobiaceae > Allorhizobium. The sequence continues at coordinate 12,950 of DNPN01000243.1, forward strand.
TGGATAATGCCATGAATGATCAGGAGATGGAGCGCATTGGTGCTTTGGTCGAACAGACCCCGGTGTTTGAAGGCTTTTCCTCTGATAATCTGGTCAGCGTTGCGGCGCGGTGTGCAATCTTGCTGGCGGGTCCGGAAGGACTTGATATCACGTTGGAAACCATCCGTGACGCGCTGCCGGAGCGGCTCTATGATACTGCCTATGCGCTTGCTGTCGAAGTCGCCGCAGTTGATCACACGGTCCGCCCCGAAGAGATCCGCCTGCTGCAATTGATGCGCGATCGCTTTCAACTGGATAAGCTGACCTGTGCCGCCATTGAGCGTAGCGCCATTGCCCGCCACCGCAAGGCGTAAAGTGGCAAAACCAGCGTCCGGCGCTTTTGGAACGATGCGCTACAGCGCCGTGCGCCATAAATGGCGCACCGCGCTGTAGCTCTTTATATCTGCTTCTTTTTGCGCATATACGTTATCGTTCAACTGATCCCAGTTGAACGGCGACATGCTCTAATAAAGATCTGAGACAAAATAGCGGCGGGAGAGCTCATCCAGCCGCCCCTTGCGTGACAAGGCCGCAAGCGCATAATCGAAGGCGGCGGCCAAAAAGCCGTCTTCCTTGCGCACCATGATTGTCATCCCCTCGCCGAGAAAATGCTGCGATAGAAATGGCCCATCGAGAAATTCGCAGCAGGGCTCACCCGGCTGATTTTCGGCCTTGCCTGTTGCCTTGCCTGTTGATTGACTGGCCAGCCAGAAAGACGCCTGCAAACCATCGGTAAACACAGTCTGCACGGCTCCTTGCTGTAGGGCCTGCATCAAAGCTGCCTGATCGGCAAAGCCCATCGGCTTGATGCCGGGAAAAAACGCCTTCAACATCGCTTCGTGTGCGGTTCCGGTTACAACGCCTACCGCTGTTCCATCCAGATCAGCCGCTGTTTTTGGTGCGGGAACGACGTGTTTGCGAACAACAAAACGGGCTGGCAACATCAAATAAGGACGCGAGAACGCAAAGTCGGCGCGGATCGCGCGGGTCACAGCCATGCCCGCCACTGCCGCATCGGCATGCTTGCTCAAAAGCCCGATCTGGATGTCTGAAAATGGAACCGCCTGCACTTCGCATTTGGCCTCGACCCCCAGCTCTTTGCAGACTTCGCGGATCAAATCCATGTTGTAGCCGGTCAAGTGACCGGTCTGATCCAGAAAGCCAAAAGGCGGAAAGTCCGTCGTTATCAAAAACCGAAGCCGCAAGAGCACAGACAAATCCGGCTTTGGTAAGCGCTCATTGGCATCAAACAACGACGGCATCGTGCCGGATTTTACCATTTCATCGGCCTGCGCCAACACCGGAGACGCCAGCAGAGTCGATACAACCAACAACAACCCCCATAATTTCAAGGATGTATATTTTGCGTATATCATTATCATCTCTTGATGTTTTCCTCCGAACAATACTGGGGTTTTATTGTGCAGATGGAAGTGTCTATTGCTTTTAAACAGATTTTAGCATGCGAAAGATTGTCTAAAGGTCAATGTTCCATATCTGCCTCAGTCACGTTGAACGAGGTGAACAACGACGGCACCACGATCGGATCATAAAGGTTAGAGCGAAACGACAATGCCTGTACAATCGTTTTGAAAACGGGTTTCATTCCGCTCATCCAGTATCATAAAAACTACGATTTTAACAAGATCACACGGATGTATCCGTGTTTTTAGCAAGTACCATCAAATTGATTAAACATACTTTTTTGATTTTCATCACACCAACTCAATCTCTGGACTGACACGCGAAAGCGGCCTGGGGCGACAGAATTTTCATGACTTATGATGTTTTCGACGTGCATAGGCTCGAGCATAATAACAATGACCAGATGCTTGTTCAGCTGAAGGCTGTTGGATTCATTCGCCCGATAACAAGCCGGGACTCCAGCGCCTATAGCGGCAATCTGGAAGAGGTATTCGGCGATGAATTACTGGTTCTTAAAGAAATCGGCGTGTCCAATTCGACACTGGGCCGGTTGCTCACAGATGCGCTTCGCAATGGTACAACCTTGGAGCAGGAGTTGTTGGCCAGCGATGGCATGGCACAAAGAGAGTATTACCGCCGCCTTGCACGGCTTCTGGATCTTCCCTTTCTGGACGATCTACCGATCGAGCAGATATTTGATCGTGATTTTCTGGACAGTCAGCTGTCTCAACCCAGTATTATCCGCCTCTACGATAAGCCCCCCCCGCCTATCACCGTCATCGCACCTGAGGCACGGCGGCTACCAGCGCTTCGCGTCCGCCTGGCTCAATCTCCGGCTTTTGCAGCATCGCTTGCTGTTGCCGCGCCGCAGGCGATTTCAGGTGCCGTCTGGAAAGTGGGAGCCAGACGGCGTGTCGAGGGTGCCACCTCCCGGCTTTTTCACTCCGCACCCCATCAATCCGCACGCACAGTCCTGACAGCACGCCAGGGATTTTTCACAGGTCTTGCAATCGCAACCCTGCTGTTTTGTGTTTTCGCGGCACTGCACGAGACGGCTCTGGCGGTGCATACCATTTTATCCCTGCTCTATATGGGCACACTATGGTTTCGCATCCTGCTGCTGATACGCCAGATTCGGAAGCCTCAGAGTTCCGCAATCATTGCCCTTCCGGCCACAACACTGCCGATCTACACGGTGCTCATTGCCATCTACCGCGAGCGGGACGTTGTTCCTCAACTCATCGGCGCGATGCAGCGGCTGAATTGGCCACCGTCTCGGCTAGACATCAAGATTGTCTGCGAGGAGGACGATGCGGAAACACTTGGTGCCCTGGCCAGTATCGATCTTCCCAGTCATTTCGAGATTGTGCTGACACCCGCCCATGGACCGCGCACCAAACCCAAGGCTCTCACCTATGCCCTGGCAGGCGCGCGCGGTGACTATCTCGTGATCTATGATGCCGAAGACCGGCCGCACCCGGATCAGTTAAGGCAGGCTTACACGCGTTTCCAATCAACCACACCGGATGTGGCCTGTCTGCAAGCACCGCTCATTATCGCAAATGCCAATGAAAGCTGGATCAGCAGCCTGTTCGCATTGGAATATGCCGCCCTTTTTCGTGGTATTTTGCCAAGTCTCGCCCATTATAAAATGCCATTGCCGCTCGGCGGAACCTCGAACCACTTTCGCACAGATGTCCTTCGCACCATTGGTGCCTGGGACCCGTACAATGTCACAGAAGACGCCGATCTGGGCTTACGTCTGTACAGAGCCGGATATCGCTGCGAAACCCTCACGCGGCCCACACTGGAAGATGCCCCGACATGTCGCAAGGTCTGGATGGGCCAGCGCTCTCGCTGGTTCAAAGGCTGGCTGCAGACATGGCTGGTGTTGATGCGCAACCCGAAAACCGCCATGAACAGCATGGGCATCAAGGCATTTTCGATCTTTCAGCTGTTGATTGGCGGCATGCTGATTTCTGCGCTTTTACATCCCGTGATTCTGGTTTTTGTCACTACGACAATTATTGCCCTGCTAAACCCACCCGTGCGGGATATTCCGTTGCGCGAAACGGTGATGTTCTGGGTTGACCTGATGAACATTATGGGAAGCTATCTGGTGTTCTGGGCGCTTGGCAGCTCGGCCATGACCGAGTTTGAGCGCAAACAGATCGGCTGGCGCTTTATGGGCATCCCCATTTACTGGCTCATGACATCAATTGCCGCGTGGAAAGCGGCGTTTGAGCTGAAAACCAAACCCTTTTTCTGGAACAAAACGCCGCATACGCCGCGAAAGCAGCAATGACATCATGGATGTGGCGATCACGTTTATCGCCTCAAAACAGTGTCTGCAGTTGCGGATATTATGGAGCGGGTGAAGGGAATCGAACCCTCGTATTCAGCTTGGGAAGCTGCTGCTCTACCATTGAGCTACACCCGCATTTCAAAGCGAGGAATCCTATACTTGCGTGCAGATGTCAAGCTTCAGCCATTAAGACAACTTGAAATGCTTTGAAAGTTTCAGCCCTTGCGCCTGATAGTTGGAACCGAGGCCCGTGCCATAAAGCCCTTCCGGGTGCTCCTGCATATGCTCATAGACCAGACGACCAATGATTTGCCCGTGTTCGAGAATATAGGGCACTTCATGGCTGCGCACTTCCAACACAGCCCGGCTGCCCGAGCCTCCAGCGGAGGCATTGCCAAAGCCGGGATCGAAAAAGCCAGCATAATGTACACGGAACTCGCCCACCAGCGGATCGTAAGGGGTCATTTCGGCTGCATAAAGCGGCGGTACATGCACGGCTTCGCGCGACACCAGAATATAGAATTCATCGGGATCGAGGATCAATTCGTCGCGGCCACGGCTGTAAAGCGGCTCCCAAAAATCGAGAACGTCGTGAACCCCTTTTCGATCCACATCAATCACGCCGGTATGATGCTTGCCGCGATAGCCAACCAAGCCATCCGGTCCCGTGCCCTTCAAATCAATCGAGAGCGCAATGCCACCACCAGAAACATTCGGAGTTTCGCTGGCCACCAACGTCTCAGCCGCGTGCAAATCCAGCAATTGCGTGTCGCTCAATAGCGCATGACCGATGCGGAAGCGGATCTGCGACAGCCGTGAGCCTTTTCGCACAATGATGGGAAAGGTGCGCGGGCTGATTTCCAGATAGAGTTGGCCTTTGTAGCCAGCGGGAATTTTGTCAAATTCCTGCGCGTAATCCACCATCACGCGGGTAAAAATATCGAGGCGGCCGGTGGAGCTTTTCGGATTGGTCGAGGCGGAAAGATCGTCTGCAAGGTCCAGACTTTCCAACAGTGGCACGATATAGACGCAGCCGGTTTCCAAAACGGCACCGTTTTCCAGATCAATCTCATGCAGGGTCAGCCGCTTCAGCTTGTCTTGCACGGTGCTGTTGGGACCGGGCATGAAGCTAGCGCGCACCCGCAACGCCTTTGGCCCCAGACGCAGATCCAGGCTGGCGGGTTGGACCTGGTCATCATCCAGCCTGACATCGCTTTTCAGACGCCCCGCATCGAAAAGTTCGCGAATGGCGCGGTCCGCCAAAATACCTGCATTGCGCTTCATAAATCGTTTTCCTTTTGCGCGACAAAATCAAAGTCACACAATTGACGCAAGAGCAAGATCGGCGTAAGGCAATCTTATCCCGTGGTGATTTGGCCGGTCGGCTTGCAGCCACGTTAAATAATTGGCTAAATAGACCGGGCGCAAGCTACCGGTCCGTATTCGCGACCGGTTTTTTTGTGTTTGGGAAGGCTCATACAGCATGACTGATAACTGGCGCGCAGCAACAAAACTGGTTCATGGCGGCACCCTGCGTTCTCCTTACGGTGAAACATCCGAAGCAATTTACCTAACGCAAGGCTTTGTTTACGAGAGTTCCGAAGCCGCAGAAGCACGCTTCAAGGGCGAGACCGAGGGCTATATTTACGCCCGTTACGGCAGCCCAACCAATGACATGTTTGAAAAACGCATGTGCCTGCTCGAAGGTGCAGAAGAAGCCCGTGCCATGGCCTCTGGCATGGCTGCTGTGGCTGCTGCCATTCTCTGCCAGGTCAAGGCTGGCGACCATATTCTGGCCGCGCGTGCATTGTTTGGCTCTTGCCGCTGGGTGATTGAGACGCTTGCTCCTAAATATGGCGTGGAATTCACGCTGGTGGATGGCCGCGATCTGAAAAACTGGGAAGCGGGTATTCGCCCCAACACCAAGGTTCTGTTTCTGGAAAGCCCCACCAATCCAACCCTCGAAGTGGTTGATATTGCGGGCGTGGCCAAGCTGGCCAACCAGATCGGCGCAAAAGTCGTGGTGGACAATGTGTTCGCAACGCCGCTGTTCCAGTGCCCGCTGGAACTGGGGGCACATGTTGTGGTCTATTCCGCAACCAAGCATATTGATGGTCAGGGCCGCTGCCTGGGCGGCGTCGTTCTGTCCTCCAAGGAGTGGATTGAAGAAAATCTGCAGGATTACTTCCGCCATACCGGCCCGGCCATGTCACCCTTCAACGCCTGGACCTTGCTGAAGGGCCTGGAAACCCTGCCTCTCCGCGTGAAGCAACAAACGTCCAATGCCAGCAAAATTGCCGATTTTCTGGCTGAGAACGATAAGATCGCCCGCGTCATTTACCCCGGCCGCGCCGATCACCCGCAGGCCGATATTGTTGCCAAGCAGATGAAGGGTGGCTCAACACTTCTGGCCATCGAATTGAAGGGCGGCAAGCAGGCAGCATTCAGCCTTCAAAATGCCTTGAACGTCATCAAGATTTCCAACAACCTTGGGGATGCAAAAAGCCTGATCACCCATCCGGCCACAACAACCCATAAGAATCTGACAGATGAAGCCCGTGCAGAACTGGGAATTTCGCCAGGAACGCTGCGCCTGTCTTGCGGCATCGAAGATGCAGACGATCTGATTGAAGATCTGGACCAAGCTCTGAAATCTGTCCATATTTAAGGTTTCAGGGGTGCGCATCAAAAAAACACGAGCGCACCCCGAATCTTTTACCAGAAATTAATTTCGCCCATGGTCTTTATGGGTCTATGGTGGTTTTATTGTAGTAAGTACAAACCCGAAGACAACTTTATTGGCTCCTCTCATGCACGCTCATGAAACCCATGACAACGCTCCCTTTATGTACCGCGCACTGACGCGGGACATTGAAGTGGTCGTGGAGCCTTTTTATCTTGTCGAACAATCTGACCCTGAAGACGGTCGCTATGTCTGGGGATATCGGGTGGTGATTAGCAACCATTCTGCCATGCCTATACGTTTGATCAGCCGTTATTGGAACATTACCGACCAAAATGGTCAGGTGGATGAGGTCAGCGGCCCAGGTGTGGTGGGTGAGCAACCACGACTGATCCCCGGCGAAAGCTACGAATATTCATCGGGTTGCCCGCTGGATACACCGTCTGGCATGATGTTTGGCCACTATCAAATGGTGACCGATGAAGGCGAAGCCTTCGAAGTTGCGATTCCGGCCTTCTCGCTGGATACGCCGGATCTTCGGCGCGTGCTCAACTAGAGTTTCTCGGGGAAAAGTGGAATACGGTTTTCCCGAAAAGGCAAACTCACAAAGAAGAATCCAGACTCTGCAGCATCCTTCCAAAAATCGGGATCAGCACGATGATCTCAGGTTTTGCATGCCCATCGGGTCTATCCGAAAACTTCTTCCCATTTTCCAGACCGATGCTGTAAACGCCGCAACAAAGCGTCCGCACTGAAGCAACACCATATTCAAGGCGCAATCAGAGTCAGTAGGCTGAACGCCGTCTTGTCGTGTTTTTGAGCGCCAACAGCCGGTACCATTATGTCCTCGACAGGTTCCGCGACATCATCGTCACCGCCTCCAACCGCCTCACCGATCAAAGCCTTGTGCAGGCCGCATGTGTCCTTGCGCCTTTCAGCGCCGTAAGAGCGCAAAGGCCCCATTTGCAGGACCACGATTGAACGCTGGCGACCGTGAAAGCAAACCATATGGGCATAATCATTATAAACCATAAGCTTCACACAAGATTTAAATCATATTCATTATGCAGAACACCCATTATACAAAAGGACCGTTATGTCTCTTGCATCTGCCATGAATTCATCGGTGTCGGGCCTGACGGCACAAGCCACAAAACTCACCTCTATTGGCGACAACATTTCGAATTCCAGCACCACAGGGTACAAGGCGACCAGCACGGCGTTCTCCAGCCTGGTGAATGGCGGAACATCCGCATCGACAACGCAGTCCGTATCCCAATCCGGGGATCTGACAACGACGTCGTCCGAAACGGATCTGGCCATTGATGGTAGCGGCTATTTTGTCGTTCAGGACACCGACGGAAATATCTTCCTGACCCGCGAAGGTGATTTCTCGGTTCAAGACGATGGCACCTTGCAAAATGCCTCCGGCTATACACTGATGGGTTATTCCTATGATAACGGCGAACCCGCTTCTGTTATCAACGGCTTCGACGGTCTGGTTCCGGTGACGGTGACAACGTCGGGCGTTACGGCATCGGCCTCCACGTCTGGAACCATTAGTGGTAACCTCAATGCCAGTGCGACCGCCGTCACAGGTGACACCGCATCGGCAAACACCACGGATTCCACCTATACATACAAGACCTCGGTTTCGGCCTATGACGCGCAAGGCACATCCACGGTCTATGATGTCTACTACACCAAGACCGGCGACAACACATGGGACGTGGCTGTCTACAATCAAAGCGATGCCACAGAGACAACCAGCTTCCCCTATTCGAGCGGGGCTGTGGGAACGGCAACGCTCACATTCGACAGTGCAGGCGCCCTGGAAGACAGCAGCGAAAACTCGGTCTCCATCGTGGACAGCACCACAGGTATCAGCCTGACACTCGACATGTCAGACATGACACAGTTGTCCACCACCAGTTCAACAACAGGCACAGTCGACGGTAGCGCAGCCAGCAGCACATCAGACTATACGATTGGCACCGATGGCGTGATCAGCACGGTCTCGTCGGATGGCACCACCACAAGCACATACAAAATCGCCCTGGCCACCGTTGCCAGCCCCGACAATCTCGAGGAAGTTGGTGGCACGGCCTATCGCTTGACCGCCGAAGCCGGCACAGTTGTCGTGGGTTTTGCAGGCACCGGAAGCTTTGGCACCATCGAATCCAGCACGCTGGAAGGCTCCACCGTCGATCTGGCATCGGAACTGTCGGACATGATCTCCGCCCAGCGCGCCTACAGCGCCAACTCGAAAGTGTTCCAGACCGCTGCCGACATGCTCGACACCGTCATCAATATGGTTCGGTAACAGGCCCCCCACTGCCTGGATACCCTAAGGCAAAGAGCCGTGGAGAGGCCCATTCCTTTTCCCGCGCTCTGTGCCAGACTTGTCGGTCCCATTCAGATCGACAACCATCAGAAAACCTGCCGTGTTAGCCCCTCGGCAGGTTTTCTGTTTTTTGGGCGGACCACGATCCTCGCGGTGTAAGCCTTACTGGGTAAGATCATAGTAGCGGGCGATAATTTCCCAGGCCTCATCAGCGGTTTCGACGAAATTCAGCAGGTTCACATCTTCCGGCGCAATGGTGCCAAACTCGGCAAGGCTGTCGAAATCAATGATCCGGTGCCAGAATTGCTTGCCAAACAAGATCAGCGGAATGGGTGCCATGCGCTTGGTCTGAATAAGCGTAATGGCTTCGAACATTTCATCCAGCGTGCCAAAGCCACCGGGAAAAATCACAATCGCCTTGGCGCGCATCAGAAAATGCATCTTGCGAATGGCAAAATAGTGGAAGTTGAACGACAGCTCCGGCGTGACAAAGGCATTCGGGGCCTGCTCATGAGGCAACACAATGTTCAGACCAATGGTGGGCGCGCCCACATCGGCAGCGCCGCGATTGCCCGCTTCCATCACGCCCGGCCCGCCGCCGGTGGTGACGACATATTCCTGATAATCCAGCTTGGCTGAAAACTCGCTGCATTTGCGCGCAAACACTCTCGCCTCATCATAAAACACCGATGCCGCTTCCAGATTGCGCCTTTGCACGTCGTTGCGGGCCGCCCATGCGGCCTGACCGGGGGCTGGAATACGCGCGCCGCCAAACATCACCACAGTGGATTTGATGCCGCGCTCTGCCAGAACCATTTCCGTTTTCAACAGCTCCAGCTGCAGACGAACAGGCCGCAGCTCTTCCCGGCACATGAAATCATCATCTGCATAGGCAAGACGATAAGATGGCGATTGAGTCTGCGGCGTCAGGGGCACGCTGGCTGCACTCTGGCGGTCTGTATGACTGTCTTTCAGCGGGTCCCAGGTTCCATCCGCCCGCCGCCGTTTTGCCTTGCCGTTCTTTGCCATCCTCATGCCTCTCAATATTCTTCGTCCGCCTGCCGCGAGAAAGATGTGTCCTGGCACCATGTTTTGACAAAGTCGTGTCCGGATCATCTCTATCTCGCGAGAAAACATCGCCGTGCCGGACGTGAACAGTTCCCAAGGACGGTTCAATGCGCTAGAGAATTTTGCCAGTTATCAACGTCATTCCGATGGTGTCGGACTCTGACGTTAGCCAATGAAGCTTAAGGAATCCTCATGAGCACCCCGGCCACCTCTTCTCTTCAATCCGCCATTGAAACCGCCTTTGACAACCGCGACGCCATCAACACCACGACCAAAGGCGAAGTGCGTGATGCGGTTACCGAAGCCTTGAGCCTTTTGGACCAAGGCAAGGTACGCGTTGCCACCCGTGGCGATGATGGCCAGTGGACCGTACACCAATGGCTGAAGAAGGCTGTGCTTTTGTCCTTCCGTCTCAATGACATGGACGTCGTCAAGGGTGGTCCGGGCAATTCCACATGGTGGGACAAGGTACCATCCAAGTTTGAAGGCTGGGGCGAGAATCAATTCCGCGCCGCTGGTTTCCGCGCTGTGCCAAACGCTGTTGTGCGCCACTCGGCCTTTATCGCGCCCAACGCCATCCTGATGCCATCCTTCGTTAACCTCGGTGCCTATGTTGGTGAAGGCACCATGGTGGACACATGGGCAACCGTTGGCTCTTGCGCCCAGATTGGCAAGCATGTGCATCTGTCTGGCGGCGTTGGCATTGGCGGCGTGCTGGAGCCTATGCAGGCTGGCCCAACGATTATTGAAGACAATTGCTTCATCGGCGCACGTTCCGAAGTGGTGGAAGGCTGCATTATCCGCGAAGGTTCGGTTCTGGGCATGGGCGTTTACATCGGCCAGTCCACCCGCATTGTGGACCGCGCCACTGGCGAAGTGACCTATGGCGAAGTGCCGCCCTATTCGGTTGTTGTGTCTGGCACCATGCCATCGCCCAACACCATGCCAAATGGCCTGCCTGCGCCAAGCCTCTATTGTGCCGTGATCGTCAAGCGCGTGGATGCCAAGACCCGCTCCAAGACCGGCATTAACGAGCTGCTGCGCGATTAATTTCGCGAGGTTGCCACTCTAAAATTGATCGGGAGCGGGAAAATGCTCCTGATCTTCCATATTCACAAGCCTTTTATCTGTGTGTTTTCCATGTCGCATCCCGCCAACTCTGTGCATGCCGCTGATCCGGTTGATAATCTCCAAACCCTGATCCGTTGCCCCTCCGTGACCCCGAATGAGGGTGGTGCGCTGACCGCGCTTGCCGCCATGCTGGAGCCGTTGGGCTTCAAGGTATCCCGCATGATTGCCCGCGAAGACGGCACGCCCGATGTGGAAAATCTCTATGCCCGCTTGGGCACGGAAGGCCCGCATCTGATGTTTGCAGGCCATACCGATGTGGTGCCGGTGGGTGATGAAGCCGCATGGAGCCACCCGCCATTTTCTGCCCAGATTGACAAGGGCGAGATGTTTGGCAGAGGTGCCGTGGACATGAAGGGCGGCATTGCCTGTTTTGTGGCCGCCGTTGCCCGTCATATTGAACAGCATGGCGCGCCCAAAGGCTCAATCTCTTTCCTGATCACCGGCGATGAAGAAGGCCCTTCCATCAACGGCACCACCAAGCTGTTGCAATGGGCCAAGGAGCAGGGCGAGCGCTGGGACGCCTGCCTTGTGGGTGAACCCACCAACCCGGATACACTGGGCGACATGATCAAGATTGGCCGTCGCGGCTCGGTCTCCGGTCATATCACCGTGTTTGGCATGCAGGGTCATGCCGCCTATCCGCATCTGGCCGACAACGCCGTGCGCGGTATTATCAAGCTCACCGAATCGCTGATGTATCCGCCATTCGATGCAGGCACGGAGAATTTTCAGCCTTCGAATCTGGAAGTCACCACCATTGACGTCGGCAATGTTGCCACCAATGTGGTGCCTGCCAAGGCAACGGCCAAATTCAACATCCGCTTCAACGACACATGGACAGCCGAGACAGTGCGGGCCGAGATTGTACGCCGTCTTGATGCCGCCGCAGCAGATCAAACCCTGCGTCCGGGCCGCGAGGCTCTGCGCTATGAGATCACTTGGGCTGATCGGCCATCGCATGTGTTTTTGACCCGTGATGATGCGTTGATCCAGTCGCTCACCGCTGCCATTGAGAAAACCATCGGCAGAACGCCTGCGCTCTCGACCACCGGCGGCACATCGGATGCCCGTTTCATCAAGGACTATTGCCCGGTGGTGGAATTTGGCCTTGTCGGCCAGACCATGCATATGGTGGATGAGCGGGTGGCGGTTGCCGATCTGGAAACATTGACCGCGATTTATGCGCAATTCATCGAAAGCTGGTTTGCCCATGCCGCGATTTAAGGAGGTCGAGATTTATCTGGCAGGTCTGTGGCTGTTGCTGAAAGGCGATACGAAGGGCTTTCAATATTTCGATATTTCGAATCGCGGCGTTAATCGGTCTTTCTGGTCCATCGGCTGGTCGCTTCCGGCCATGATTGTATCATGGCTGTTTTGGTATCGAACCTTATGGATCTCCGGTGTTGGTGAAGATCAATCGGGTGCCGTGTTTTTTCTGCGCATGGCCATGATTGATATGGCCAGCTGGATCGCCCCCTTGGTGCTGATCGGCGTGGTGTGTCGAATTTTGGCGCTCCATAACCGCTTCAACGCCATTGTTGTAACCACCAATTGGCTGGCACTGCCAATTTCCTATGCCAATGCACTGTTGATTGCGCTGGCCGTGGTGTTTCCCATGCTGGGGCAGGTTGTTGTGCTGCTCTGGCTGTTGCTGTTGATGGGGCTGGCGGTCAGCACGTTTCGGCTTATGGCGGCCATTGTTGGCCCACAGCCGCTTCTGGTCACAGCACTGACCATGATGATGCTGATCCCGACCACGATTTTGTCAGAGTTTTTGCAAAGCTATCTCAACGTCAATCCGCTGTAGATTCCAAAGGGGCATTGGAATAGGGCCGCCAATTGCCATCGGTGGGATAATCCACCTGCATGAAATACAGCCCTTCCGGCGGGGCCACGGGGCCGCAGGCTTTTCTGTCTCGCGCCTCAAGGGCGGCCCGCACATCGTCCGGCGTCATCTTGCCCTCACCCGCCATTTTCAGCGTGCCTGCAAAGGAGCGGATTTGATTGTGCAGAAAACTCTGGGCAGAGGCGCGGATTTCAATCAGATTGCCATTTCGCGTCACATCCAGCCGCTCCAAAGTGCGCACCGGGCTGATGGCTTGGCAATGGGCCGAGCGGAAGGTGGTAAAATCATGCTTGCCCACCAGCATCTGGGCCGCCGCATGCATGGCCTCATGATCCAGCGGTTTTGACACCCACCATGCACGATTGGCCTCAATCGCCAGCCGTGAAGGCCGGGAGATGATCCGGTAGAGATAATGGCGCTTGAGGGCCGAAAAGCGGGCATCAAACGCCTCCGGCACGGCCTCGACCTCTAAAATTGTCACCGCCTGACCCGCTTGCGCCAAATGGGCGTTCAGTGCGTTGCGCAGCTTATAGGGCAACCAGTTGCGGCTCAGATCCACATGGGTGACTTGGCCAAGCGCATGAACGCCAGAATCTGTGCGCCCCGCTCCGCGCACCGCCACCGTCTCCCCCGTCAGCGACAGCACCGCCGCTTCGAGAGCGCCTTGCACGGAAGCCCCATTATCTTGCCGCTGCCAGCCCACATACGGTGTGCCATCATATTCCACGGTCATTTTATAGCGGGGCATCAGGCAAAAACCGTTCCTTGCGCCAAGGGCGTGCCGCGCAGAAAATCGAGCACAGACAAAGGCTTTCCCCCCGCCTTTTGCAACCTCAGAAAGCGAACGGCACCTTCACCACAAGCAATGGTCAAGGCATCATCCAAGACTACCCCCGGCTGCCCCGTCCCCTCCGCAACGGCACTTGCCAGCACCTTGATGCGCTCAAGCTTGCCATTCACCTCGGCCTCAAACCACGCACCGGGAAAAGGCGACAACCCGCGAATATGGTTATGCACCGCGATGGCAGGCTTGAAAAAATCAATCCGCGTTTCCGCCTTGTCGATCTTAGCGGCGTAGAGCACGCCATCAACATCTTGCTGTGTCAGCGGCAAATCGCCTGCTTCCAGCTTGGCCATCGCCTCAACCATGGCTTTGGCACCCACTTCGCTCAGCGCATCATGCAGCTCGCCTGCGGTCATCTCCGGTGTGATTGCAACGCGGCTGGTGAGCGCAACAGGACCGGTATCCAGCCCCTTGTCCATCTTCATCACCATCATGCCCGTCTCAGCATCGCCTGCCATAATGGCGCGCTGAATGGGGGCAGCCCCGCGCCAGCGCGGCAAAAGCGAGGCATGGCCATTGTAGCAGCCCAACCGCGTGCCATCGAGAATGGCCTGCGGCAACAGCAGTCCATAGGCCACCACCACAGCGACATCGGCCTGATGGTCAACAAACGCCTGCCGATCATCTTCGGCCTTGAAATTCAGCGGTGTGAACACCGGAATGCCGAGATCTTCCGCTGCCTGATGCACGGGCGATTTGGTGAGGTCTAGCCCACGACGGCCCGCAGGCCTTGGCGGCTGGCTGTAGACAGCGACAATCTCATGCCCGGCTTGCGCCAATGCTTTCAGCACTGCCACCGAAAAATCGGGTGTTCCCATAAAGATGATGCGCAATGCCATAAGCCGATCCAGACCATGAGGAGAGAAAGAATGAGCTTACAGCGAAGCCTTGGACTTTGCAGCCTTGGTGAATTTCTTGATCACCATTTCGCGCTTCAGCCGGGAAATATGATCGATGAACAGCGTGCCGTTCAAATGATCAATCTCATGCTGCAAGCAGGTGGCCAGCAGGCCGTCGGCCTCAACCAGCTGCTCCTTGCCGTCGCGGTCCAGCGATTTTACAGTGACCGCAGCCGGACGCTCGACTTCCGCATAATAATCGGGAATGGAGAGGCAGCCTTCTTCATAGGTCGAACGCGTATCGGACGAGGTAATGATTTCCGGGTTGATGAACACCAGCGGCTGCTTGTCTTCACCTTCCTTGGACACATCAATCACCAGCAGACGACGGGCGACGGCCACCTGCACGGCGGCCAGACCAATGCCAGGCGCATCATACATGGTTTCAAGCATATCGTCGATCAAGCGGGTCAGATCAGCATCGATCCGCTCAATGGGTTTGGAGACCTCGCGCAGCAGCGGGTCGGGCAGAATAATAATGGGCTTTATCGTCATGCGTTTCCCCATAAACCATCATGGATTTCAAGGAAATCGAAAAAATGGCTTAGAGACACGTCAATGTCGGCAGAACATCATCCGGCATACCGCAAGGGCTGCGAGTTGTCATCGTGGCGACGCCCTCCGCTTGAAAAGGATCTGTCATCCGGATTGCGAATCTTGAAGCCACGCAACGAACCAACAAGACGCTCAACCTCTTCTCGCAAGGTCTGCGTCTGGGCCGATGTTTCTTCCACCATGGCCGCGTTTTGCTGGGTGATGCTGTCCATGCTGCCAACCGCGGCGCTGACTTCTTTCAAGCTGCCCGATTGATCCGCGGCCGCATCGGCAATCTTCGTGACGATGGTGTTGATTTCATCAATTCGGACAATGATGTTGCGAAGCGCATCACCAGCACCGTTGACCAAAGACACGCCCGATTGCACCTGGCTCGAACTTTGTGAGATCAACCCCTTGATTTCCTTGGCTGCATTGGCGCAGCGTTGTGCCAGTTCACGCACTTCCTGCGCCACCACGGCAAAACCGCGCCCGGCCTCGCCAGCGCGGGCCGCTTCCACCCCGGCATTCAGCGCCAGCAGGTTGGTCTGGAAGGCAATTTCATCAATCACACCGATGATTTTCGAGATGGCTTCCGAGGATTTCTCGATCGCCCCCATGGCCGTCACCGCATTGGTGACCACCTCGCCGGACGCCTGCGCCTCTTCCAGTGCCAGACGCACCACGCCCGTTGCCCGTTGGGCACCCTCGGCCGCAGAGGAGACGCTGCCGGACAATTCGCTCAATGCTGCGGTGCTTTCCTCCAGCCCCGCCGCCTGCTGCTCGGTACGATGGGCGAGATGGTTGGTGGCCTCCGCAATCGACGATGTCGATTTCAGAATTTCCTCGCCGGCACTGCGGGCTATGCCAAGCGTTGCCGCCAATGCTTTGACGGATTCATTATAATCAATCGCCACTCTCTGGAAGTTTACCGGCATATCCATCGGCAAATGCGCCTCAAGATCGCCCTTGGCAAGACGTGACAGGGCTTCCGTGAGTTTTGCAAGGGCCTGCGTCTGCTCTTCCTCGGCCTTGATGCGGGCCGCTTCGGCCTGATTGCGCTGATCAGACAGAATATCGAGATAGATGGAAATGGAATAATCCATATCCAGAAGGGCTGCTTTGACAACAACACCCACTTCCTGCGCCAATTGCTCGGAGCCACCCTTGCCAAAGCGACCCGGCCAGCGATCTTTGATCACGGCATGCACAAGCTGCTCCAGCAAAACCGCATAGCCGCCAATGTACCAACGTGGCTCAAGTCCGATACGCGCATGGGCACGCCCGACCGCCTGAACACCTTCGACATAATTTTCATCATACTGGGCCGCCCCCACCACGCCCCAATGCTCTTCCTGCCGCGCCTTGGCACCGGACATATGCTCATCGCTGCGAAAAAATCGCGCTGTCTCAGGTGTGCTGCGAACCTTCTTGTAAAACACTGTCAGGGCTGCGCCGATATTGGCACGGATTGTCGGAGCAAGGCCACGCAAAACGGCTCGTGCGCGCTCATCCAATCCGATGAAATCAAGGCGCTTGGCCAGGGCTGCTTTTTCTTCGGTGGAAATCATATACCTTAAATCCTCCGATCCACATCCCTTTTGGTTGTGTCGATCTATTTTCATCTAACGCTCAATATTGTAAATTTTTAGTTTATTCTAAAGTTTGGATCCTGCATTTACCCTCAATATCGGGAGAGTTAGCCAGCCGCTTTTCATGAAATCGTTCACCTTTTGATCTATTTTTTTCTGATAAATCTTGCTAGAGTCGACCCTATGGACACATTTATAGCTTTTCTCTCCTCGCCCGCCTTTGCCATTGGCACATTTCACCTCAGTTTTGGGGCGCTTGGTCTTGGCTTTGGCTTTTTGCTGCTGTTTGTTCTACTGGCGGCCCTGCTGGCTCCGCGCCACAACCGTGATGAGGAGCGGCTGGCGGAGTTGGTCGCAGAGCGCCAGGCCCTTGAAGACCAGCGCATGAGCGAGTTGATGCGGGCGCAGGCGGAAATGCACGGGCGCATGGCGGCCATGGCAGACCTGTTCGGCTCCAAGCAATCAGAGCTGAACCGCACCATCAACGAGCGACTGGATGGGCTCACACACCGGCTTGGCACCACCATCAACGAGCAAACAAAGTCCACCCACGAGAATTTGCGCAACCTGCAAGAGCGGCTGGCGGTGATTGATGCGGCCCAAAACAATATCCAGACCTTGGCCAAAGATGTGGTTGGCCTTCAGGCCATCTTATCCAACAAACAGACACGCGGTGCCTTTGGTCAGGCCCGGATGGAAACCATCATCGCCGATGGCCTGCCGATGGGTGCCTATGCTTTCCAGGAAACGCTCTCCAACGGCAACAGGCCCGATTGCACCATTCGCATGCCCAATGGCCAACCGCCGCTGGTGATTGATGCCAAATTTCCGCTGGAAGCGTGGAATGCCATTCGCGATGCCACGACGCCGGAATTGAAAAAGGTCGCAAGCCAGCAGTTTCGCCGCGATATGGAGGTGCACCTCAAGGACATTTCCGACAAATATCTTCTCGCCGGAGAAACGCAGGATACCGCCTTTCTGTTCGTGCCATCGGAATCCATCTTTGCCGAAGTGCATGAGAATTTCGAGGGCATTGTCCAGCGCGCCCACCGGCTGCGGGTGGTGATTGTATCGCCATCCTTGCTGATGCTGTCCATTCAGGTCATTCAGGCCGTGTTGAAGGATCAACGGATGCGTGAACAAGCGCACCTGATTCAGGCCGAAGTCATTCATCTGATGGATGATCTGGGGCGACTGGATGATCGCACACGCAAGCTGCAAAGCCATTTTCTGGCAGCGCAAAAAGATGTCGATATGATTTTGACCTCCGCCGACAAGCTGAACAAGCGTGGCGCAAAAATCGAAGCCATGGACTTTGAGCCAGCACGGGAACTGGCGGCGCAAACGTCAGCCAATGCCAAATCAGAAAAATCGGCTGAGAGCAGAACCGGCCTTCTCAAGCTGCGGGTTGTTGACGAAGATTGAACTGTCGCCCAAAAGGAAGGCAGACATATTCAGGAGACTTTGCCATGATCACCGTTTTTGGCTCCATCAACATGGACCTTATTGCCACCACCGCCCGCTTGCCAAAGCCGGGTGAGACCGTGGCCGGAACTGGCTTCACCACAGCCGCTGGCGGCAAAGGGGCCAACCAGGCGCTGGCGGCGCGCCGCGCGGGTGCCGAGGTCAAAATGGCCGGAGCCGTGGGCAAGGATGATTTTTCCACTGCCGCCGTCGCTCTTTTGAAAGAAAGTGGCACCGATCTCAGCTCCGTCAAATCCGTCGGCGAGCCGACCGGCACAGCGCTTATTCTGGTGGAAGCGGACGGCGAAAACATGATTGCCGTGGTGCCGGGGGCTAATGGCGCATTGACCAGCGCTGACGCGACCGCCGCCCTGAAAAACATGACGCGCAGCGACACATTAATGCTGCAGCTTGAAGTCCCTGCCGCTGCCGTGGCAACCGCCCTGCATGAGGCCAAGGCCGCAGGCATCCGTACCATCATCAACATTGCGCCTTTGACCGATGATGCGGAGCGGCTTGGCAAGATGGCCGATATTGTCATTGCCAACGAGACCGAGTTTGAACGCCTTGCGAGCGAAACCGGCATGGGCAACGCAGAGCGCGAAGCCGCAATGCTGCGCCTGCATGGTGAAACGGGCCAGACACTGATTGTCACGCTGGGGGCAGAAGGTGTCATGGCCCTGCATGATGGCAAGCTCTACCGCGCCAGCGGTTTGACGATTGAACCTGTCGATACTGTGGGCGCAGGCGATACATTTTGCGGATATTTTGCTGCAAGCCTTGATGCCGGACTTGGCTTTGAAGAGGCGTTACAGCGGGCTGCGATTGCAGGCTCTCTGGCCTGCCTCAAGCCAGGTGCCCAACCTGCCATTCCGATGGCGGTCGATGTCGCGGACAAGCTTTAGGGTCTTTTGTTTTCGCTTGTCTTTTCGGGAAAACCGGATTCCACTTTTCCCTGACAAACTCTAAGGTCAAGAACCCGCTGTTTGTCTCACAGACGCAAACAGCGGGTTTTCTATATCAAGGAACGATCAGCGTTCCTGCACCATGCTCGGTGAAGATTTCGAGCAGCACCGAATGGGCGGTCTTGCCGTTAAGAATAACAACGCCCTGCACACCGGCATTGATCGCTTCAATGCAGGTTTCGACCTTGGGTATCATGCCACCGGAAATCGTACCGTCCTTGATCAGCGCCCGCGCTTCAGAAACGGACAATTCCTTGATCAGTTCGCCATTCTTGTTGAGAACGCCGGGCACATCGGTGAGGAACAACAAACGGTCCGCCCGCAGCGCACCAGCAATGGCACCTGCAAAGGTATCAGCATTGATATTATAGGTATGGCCGTCGCGACCCGGAGCAACCGGCGCAATCACCGGAATCATTTCTGATTTGGCCAGAAGATCCAGCAGCGTCCGGTCTACCTCGACCACTTCACCGACAAAGCCCAGATCCAGAACCCGCTCGATGTTCGAATCAGGATCCACAACGGTCTTTTTGGCCTTTTCGGCAAAGACCATATTGCCATCCTTACCACACAGGCCAATGGCCCATTCGCCGGTCTGGTTGATCAGCGCCACGATTTCCTTGTTGATCGAGCCCGCCAGCACCATCTCGACGATCTC
>DNPN01000243.1:33084-33522 GCA_003501385.1 Rhizobium sp.
TCTGCGGTCCGCCGCCGTGAACCACAATAGGATTAACGCCGAACTGCTTCAACAGGGCAATATCGCTGGCAAATGCCCGTCCCAATTCAGCATCACCCATGGCGTGACCGCCATATTTGACAACAATTGTCTTGTTTTCATAACGCTGCATATAGGGCAGCGCCTGGGCCAGAAGACGGGCCTGAGTTTCGCTTTCGGAGGCGCTCATGGGGAGATCCCTTCGGTTGGTTCGCAGCTTTCTACTGCATAATTTCTGAAATCAAAATCGATTTGCGATGAAATTTATCGCTCGGGCGTAAAGTTCTGCATTGCTCCATGGGATCATCGTCGCAATCGTCAATTATCGGCGCAGGCGAGCAATCCACGCGGCCCCTTACGGCGAAATGCCCTTGTAAGGACGCAGTTTAACACTGAAGCATGTCGCGTTTTATTGTCCTC
>DNPN01000243.1:33765-36834 GCA_003501385.1 Rhizobium sp.
AAGCATGTCGCGTTTTATTGTCCTCAATAAAGCGATAACGTACATGCGGCTAAATAAGAGATAAAGCCTGTCGCAGTGAATCCTATTCACTGCGACAGGCTTTAGTCCAGACCACGCAGGGCAATGTTCAAGAGACTTGAGGAAACCATGAGCGATGACGTTGCATCAATCTTAACCCGGATCGCCATGCGCGATCGTTCAGCGCTTGGATTGCTTTATCGACAAACAAGCCAGAAACTTTTTGGACTTTGCCTTTGTATCCTCAAAGACAGAGGCGAGGCCGAAGATGCATTGCAGGAGATATTCGTGAAGATCTGGCAAAATGCCGATCGATTCAACGCCACAGGCCACAGAGCCATGGCGTGGCTGAATGCCATTGCGCGCTATCACTGTATTGACAAGCTGCGCAGCCGTGGACCAGTGACCCAAGATATTGATGATGCCTGGGACGTAGCAGACACTTCCCTTGATCCGGAACAAACGACAAGTTTGCGCAGTGAAGGAAAGCGCATTGACAGGTGCATGGAAGAGTTAGAAGCTATTCGTGCACGCGCCGTGAGGCAGGCGTATGTGGAGGGTGCGAGCCATCAGGAGTTGGCGGAGAGCTTGGGCGTACCGCTTAACACGGTCCGAACCTGGCTGCGACGCAGCCTGTTGACGTTGAGAGAGTGCATGGAACGATGAGCAAACCAGATCAGAGCAAGGGTAACCGCTCGAGAGACGAAGTGCTAGCGGGAGAATATGTGCTTGGCGTGCTGTCGGCGGAAAATCGCGCGCAGGTCGAGCTTCGTTTGAAGCAGGATCGGCAATTTGCCGCTATGGTTCATCGCTGGGAAGAAAATCTCTCGCAATTCAACGACGATTACTCCACTGCCCTGCCCCGACCTGACAGCTTTTCGGTCATTGAAACCCGATTGTTCGGGCGTGACACTCCTGCGCCAAGCCATCCGCTCTCGCGGCTTTGGCATTCCACTGCCGTGTGGCGCGGCGTCGCGCTTGTCAGTGTTATTGCGCTCGCGTCTTTGGCGGGCCTGGAACTGGGCATCTGGGAAGAGCGCTTTGGCGGCCAGCATCTGGTGGCAGACTTGAAGACAACCAATGCTTCCCTGTCACTTCTTGCCAGTTACAATCGCTTCAATGGTCGCTTGCGGGTGACGCCTGTGGCCACGTCCAGTCAGGCCGCGAGCTCCCTGGAGTTGTGGATGATTGAGGCCAGCGGCAAACCTCACTCGCTTGGCGTTTTGCCGCAGACCGGCGAAGGCGAATTTCTCGTCAGCGATGCCATGCGCGGGGCGCTGAAGAATGGTGTAACTCTGGCTGTCAGCATCGAGCCCTTGGGCGGCTCGCCGAACGGCCTGCCAACAGGACCTGTGATTGGCACTGGCGTGACCCACGCCCCATGACTTTTTATCAATATTTTCAATGACTTGATTTTATTTTTCGTTTTATTCGATTTTGTTTGAAACTCTTCTGCCTCATCATCCGTCTTCTCTTCTGTTCCCGACATCATGACGGGCGGGAACGGGTTAGAGTACTTCCGCGTTTCAAAGAAACGCATAAACGCTCTCACCTTTTGTTCGAACGCATTTCCAGACGCAAAGCCGCGACGCAGTTTTGCTGGAAATGCTCTGAGATATTCAAACCGGGAAGAGGACTGACCGATGACCAAGACAACCCTTCGCCTTCTGGCTTGTGCGACCATCATTGCCGCCGGAAGCTCCATGGCTTTTGCAAAGGAGCCTATGGTGGGTGGCGCAGCCATGTATCCAACCAAGAATATCATTGAAAACGCTTCGAAGTCGAAAGACCACACCACGCTGGTGGCTGCCGTCAAGGCTGCTGGACTGGTGGAAACATTGGAGGGTAAAGGCCCCTTCACCGTCTTTGCCCCAACCAACGAAGCCTTTGACAAGCTTCCCCCGGGCACTGTGAAGACCCTGCTGGAGCCAGCCAACAAGGAAAAGCTGGCCAAGATCCTGACCTGCCACGTGGTGGCAGCCGACGCCATGTCGAGCGCCATTGAAAAGATGATCAAAGATGATGGTGGCACACACGATGTGAAAACCGTGGGTGGCTGCATGCTGAAGGCCAAGGAATCCATGGGCAAGATCACCCTCACCGATGAATCCGGCGGTGTGGCCCACGTGACCATCGCCGACGTGAAGCAGTCCAACGGTGTGATCCATGTGATCGACAAGGTTTTGCTGCCGAAGATGTAACCCTACAATCGCATCTCCTACAGCAGCCGGCGGCGGATTTTTATCGGCCGCCGGTCATTTTTATGAGCTGATCCTCTTCAGGCTTCAGACTTCAGGCTTCAAGCCCAACCGTCTTCAGAATGGCTGCGCGCAGATCGTCCAGACCTTTGCCCTTTTCAGATGAGGTGGACAGGACCTCAGGATAGGCCGCTGGACGCTTGCGAATCTTCTCCATCGACTCACTGATCAAGCGAGGCACGCCCGCTTCCTTGATCTTGTCGGTTTTGGTCAGAACAATCTGATAGGACATGGCCGCCTTATCCAGCAGCGACAACACCTCTTCATCGTTTTTCTTGATGCCGTGGCGGCTGTCAATCAGCACGTAAACGCGCTTGAGCGTGGCGCGCCCGCGCAGGTAATCGAACACCAACTTGGTCCAGGCCTCAACGTTTTCCTTGGGGGCCTTGGCATAGCCATAGCCCGGCATATCCACCAGCGCCATCGGCGGCAGATCATCACCGCCACCGCTATAGCCGTCCGGGACGAAATAGTTCAACTCTTGCGTGCGACCTGGGGTATTGGATGTGCGCGCCAAGCCATTCTGGCCCACCAGCGCGTTGATCAGCGATGATTTGCCAACGTTAGAGCGCCCTGCAAAGGCAATCTCCAACGGACCTTCCGGCGGCAAAAACTTCATGGCAGGTACGCCACGGATAAAAATCCAGGGACGACCAAAAACCGGCTTATCATCAGTGCTTTGTGTCGTTGTCATTTTTCATTCTCCTGATGCCGGTTGTAAAGCGATTTAGAGTCTATCAGGTTCAGATTGAAGCAGACAGACTCTAAACTTCTTTGTTTGAGTTTGTCTTTT
>DNPN01000243.1:37086-41630 GCA_003501385.1 Rhizobium sp.
TTGAGTTTGTCTTTTCGGGAAAACCGGATTCCACTTTTCCCTGACAAACTCTCGTCTTGCGACAAATTCGACCACGAAACCCTGCCAATTCCAAACGAAAACCCCGGCGCTTGGCCGGGGCTTTGCAATCAATAGGCCGTGCTCTTTATTTCGACGGTTTTTCTTTGGGTCGAAACACGCCTTTCAGATTCTTGAACAGTTCAATTTCCACACCGTGACGCTTCATGATGATCGACTGCTGCAGAACCGACAGCGAGTTGTTCCAAGCCCAGTAGATCACCAGACCAGCAGGGAAAGAACCGAGCATGAAGGTGAAGACCAAAGGCATCCAGTTGAACAGCATGGCCTGGGTTGGATCTGGCGGCGTGGGGTTCATGCGCATCTGCAAGAACATGGTGAAGCCCATGATGATCGGCCACACACCCAGATGCACGATGGCAGGTGCCTCGAACGGCAGAAGACCAAACAGATTGACGATGCTGGTTGGATCGGGAGCCGACAGGTCGCGAATCCAGCCAAAGAATGGCGCGTGGCGCATTTCAATGGTGATGTAGATCACCTTGTAGAGCGAGAAAAACACCGGAATCTGGAACAACAGTGGCCAGCAACCGGCCACAGGATTGATCTTCTCTTCCTTGTACAGAGCCATCATCGCCTGTTGCAGCGCCATCTTGTCGTCGCCGAACTTGGCTTTCAGCTCTTCCATCTTCGGCTGCATGCGCTTCATGTTGGCCATGGAAGCGTATTGCTTCGAGGCCAGCGGAAAGAACAAAGCCTTGACGACGATGGTGGTCAGCAGAATGGCCACGCCGAAATTGCCCACCTGACGGAAGAAGAAGTCCATCAGCTTAAACATCGGCTTAGTGAGGAAGTAGAACCAGCCCCAGTCAATCAACCGGTCAAAGCCCGGGATTGAATAGGATGTTTCATACTTATCGATCACCGGTACTTCCTTGGCACCAGCAAACAACAGTGTTTTCAGCGTGGTCGACTGACCGGGCGCTATGGACACCGCATCATTCTTATAGTCGGCCTGGAAACGGGCCTGACCATCGGTGAAATGCGAGAAGCGCGAGTCATAAGCCAGCTTCTGGTCGGGCACGATTGTTGCCGCCCAGTATTTATCGGTAATCCCAAGCCAGCCGCCGGTGGCTTTCGGGTTGGTTTCATTTTCTTTTTCAATGGCTGCGTATTTGGCTTCTGACAGGCTGTTGCCTGCGCCAATCACACCCAGAAAGCCTTCATGCAACACATAGGTCGATGCCACAGCTGGCTTGTTGTAACGGGTGATGCGGCCATAGGGCGCAACGCTCACGTCGGCACTGCCAGCGTTGGACACGGTGTCTTCCACCGTGAACATGTAATGATCATCCACCGAAATCTTGCGGCTGAAGGTCAGGCCAGCGTCATTGGTGTAGGTGAGCGTCACCGGCGTGGTTTCTGTCAGCTTTTCGCCGCCCTTGACGGTCCAGACGGTGTTGGGACCGGGCACTGCGCCTGCCTTGTCGCCACCGATAAAGCCAAGCTCAGCAAAATAGCCATCCTTGGTATCAGCCGGATTGAGCAGCGAGATGATCGGGCTCGTCTTGTCCACCGTCTCATGGTAGCCCTTCAAGCGAAGGTCATCCAGACGCGCACCGGTAAGATTGATGGAGCCAGCCAAAGCCTTAGTGTCAATTTCGACACGGGCGGTCTTGGCAATCGCATCTTCACGGCTCTCGGCGGCTTGCGCCTGCACGCCACCCGGCAGAGCGCCGCTCACGGCGGCACCGGCAACCGGCTTGGCAGCGGGGTTCTTGGCCATTTCGGCCTGCTTGAGCTGTTCAGCGTGCTTCTGAGCCTCGATCCGCGGGTTCATGTAGAAGAACTGCCAGCCCAATACGACCAACACCGAAAGTGCAATCGCGATGAGATAATTGCGGTTGTTTTCCATCATACTTTCCTGGCACGGCTCGTATCGGGACGCCGAACATTGAATTTCTCTTGAATACGCTGCCGCAGAGCGGCTTTCAGCTCGTTGAACGGAGCAGCCAGCACATCGCGACGCGCCACGATCACATAGTCATGTCCGGGCTGCATTGCAAAGCAAACATCCGTGCGGACAGCTTCTTTCAGCCGACGACGCATGCGATTGCGCTCCACGGCATTGCCATGCTTTTTCGTGACGGTAAAGCCAACACGGGCTTCACCCTCAGGCTCATCCCTTTTCAGCACTTCGAGGAGAAAATATTTTCCTTTTCGCTTTTCGCCAGCGCGAACAGCAAGAAACTGCGGCCGGTTTTTCAACCGGCCGACAGTTTTGTGTGTCGTTTCAGACGTCATAAGCCCGGCGCTTTCATCGGGCCCACCCGGCATTTAAGCGGAAAGACGTGCGCGGCCGCGTGCGCGGCGAGCAACCAGAACCTTGCGGCCACCCTTGGTTGCCATGCGAGAACGAAAACCATGACGACGCTTGCGAACAAGCTTAGACGGTTGGTAAGTACGCTTCATTTTTTTAATACCGCGGTGTGCGGCCCTTCTTGGGTTTGCAATTGCTTGCAAGAGCGTTGGATTAAACCCACGCCAAAGGCACCCGTTGATCGGGCAAACTATGGGCAGGCGCGCGGCTTATACGGAGGATAGTGTTGAGAGTCAATCTTGAGAGAGCACACAAAGGGGCCAGAAGTCCGTTAGAGCCGCCCCAATTGGCGAAATTTACCGAAGAATGACCCTGTACAGGAATGGCCATTTATCCGGCACTTGCGTATTTTACCACATCACCTACCCGTGATATGGTGCGACACAACGGATTGATACGTAGAAGCCAAAACTGCCCCTTTGCATTCACGGAAAATGCGAAGGAGACGGGCGCAAGCGCCCCTCACAACAAGGTTCATGCCCATGATCAGGCAACAGGCGCTTGAAGAGAACCGGCTAGAGACGGAACGAGGCACGAAGATGCCAAGCCGCCTGCGAGGCCTGTCTGGCAGGGTTCTGGTGCTGACAGTCACCTTTATATTGGTGGCGGAAGTCCTGATTTTTGCACCATCCATTGCCACAATGCGTCTCAACTGGTTGCACAACAATATCAGCAAGGCCGCAGCCGCAGCCGTTGTCATCGACGGCTTGCAGCCCAGTGCTCTGCCCAAGGAGGTTCAGGCTGACACACTCTTGGCCACTGGCACCAAGGCCATTGCTTTGCGCAAGGACGGCACCACCCGCCTGCTGGCGATGGCCGAAATGCCGCACGAGGTTGACGCCCAATATGACCTGACGGACGTCAGTACGCTGGATGCCATTCAGGATGCGTTTGAAACATTGATATTTGGTGGCCATCGCCTGATCAGCGTGTCTAGCCCGATCGGGGACACCCAGATGCAGGTGGAAGTGGTGATGTCCGATGCCGCCCTGCATCGTGGCCTACTGGTTTATGCCGGACGCATTGCCATCGTGTCCTTGATCATTTCGGTGATCACTGGGCTGTTGCTGTTTGTCAGCCTGAACAGAATTCTCATCAATCCGATGCGGCAACTGGCCCGCAACATTCAGGATTTTACCGAGAACCCTGAAGATCCCAACCGGGTTATGGGACCGATGATGGGGCGCGATGAACTGGCGTTTGTGGCGCAGCATCTGGCAAACATGCAGGAACAGCTGCAAAAAACCCTGCGCCAACAAAAAAATCTGGCCGATCTTGGATTGGCCGTGTCAAAGATCAATCACGATATGCGCAATATTCTGGCCTCGGCACAGTTGATGTCTGACCGTCTGGTGGATGTGGACGACCCCATGGTCAAGAGTTTTGCGCCAAAGTTGGTGCGTACCATTGATCGTGCGGTGGGATATACCAGCGAGGTTCTGGCCTACGGACAAGCCTCAGAGGCCGAACCGCGACGTCGGCGCTTTAACCTCGCAACCTTAAGCCAGGAGGTGGAAGACATTCTGGCGCTGGATATGAAAATTCATTTTATCAATCAGATCCAGCCGGACATCGTGATTGACGCCGATAGTGAGCAATTGTTTCGGGTGATTCATAATCTGTGCCGCAACGCTGCGCAGGCGCTGGCAGGATCCGGCGACGACATACCCGGACGAATCCTGCTCTCCGCCCATCGTGTCGGCAGCGTGGTGGCCATCACCGTCGATGATGATGGCCCGGGCATGCCCCGCAAGGCACGCGAACATCTGTTTACGCCGTTTCGCGGCTCCGTGCGCTCGGGCGGCACTGGCCTTGGCCTCGCCATTGCGCGGGAAATCATTCTGGCCCATGGCGGAACCATTGCTTTGGTGGAAAAACCCGGCCCCGGAACACAGTTCAGAATCGAAATTCCGGACAGGCCGGTTTCGCTCGACACTTTCCGGCTAAAATCACAACTGTAAAAAAACATTCACAATCATAACCTTATCATAAAGTTGGAAAATCAGCCTGTTTTTTTGACGAATTCTGCTTGCATTACGCCCCGTCTCGTTTTAGAGGATCGGCACGCCACCAGAGACGAACTGGTGGCCGCCAGAGACACCAAACACACTCTGGTTATAGACGCACCCGTAGCTCAGCTGGATAG
>DNPN01000084.1:0-1696 GCA_003501385.1 Rhizobium sp.
ACTTTTGAGGCACTCTCAAACGCACTCGGATCTATCTGCAATCTCTTCAATCGAAAAGAATGCTTCAATTTCTTCAAAGCCGCAGGATATGCGCCAGATTAATCGTACGACGCTATAGCGTGCAGAAATCGACGGGTCTCCATCTGCGTTTCAGCAAGGCATAAAAAAACCCGGCACCGCCGGGTTTTTTGTGTCCACGGAAATAAAGCTTATGCAGCTTCTTCTTCCTGCGCATCTTCTTCTTCAATCGTCTTGCCACGCTTTGGACCTTTGGCAAGATTGACTTCTACCAGACGAACAGCCTCGGTTTCCGACATCTTGTTGACGGCGGCGATTTCACGCGCCATGCGGTCAAGGGCAGCTTCATACAGCTGGCGTTCAGAATAGGACTGCTCTGGCTGATGCTCGGCCCGATACAGATCGCGAACCACTTCGGCAATGGAAATCAGATCGCCGGAATTGATCTTTGCATCATATTCCTGGGCGCGGCGCGACCACATGGTACGCTTGACGCGAGCTTTGCCTTGCACAACTTTCAGGGCGCGCTCGACGAAATCCGTCTCGGAAAGTTTGCGCATTCCAATCGTGACAGCCTTGGTGACTGGCACTTTCAAACGCATTTTATCCTTGTCAAAATCAATTACAAAAAGCTCAAGCTTCATACCTGCGACTTCTTGCTCCTCGATCGCGGTGATCGTGCCGACGCCATGAGCCGGATAAACGATTGCCTCACCGGTCTTGAAGCCCTGACGCGTTGAAGATTTTTTCTGCTGGGTCGTCATTCGCTTTAAAAACTCCCTGTTACTGTATCGGCATCAGCCGACACCGGACTGAGTAGTCCGGATAAGACGGGGGAACCGTCGGGTGACTCCATGCTGGTCCAACCAAAACAAGACAAAAACAAAGGCATCAGCGACCTAACCGGCGAGGTTGAATTGTCACAGATTCCGATTTGATTGATTTTCTGGCTTTCGTGGTAAGTTTGGGCACAAAAATGCCCTAACGGTGGATCAGTTCTAGAGGTGTAGCATAAAAATGTGAGGAAATCAATGTTTTGCTAGACGATCACGACTTGACTGTTGAAATCTGACCTTCCTAGCAGAATCAAGGGAGTGTTTTTTCTGCAATCAACTCCCTAATTTACAGGGCGTTATTTAAAATATTGAATTCATTCATCTATTTAGATATATATGACATCAACCCCAAAGGCTAAATATTTGTCATTTCACATAGAATCACAAAGCTATCCATTGCTGATGTCGAAAACGCATGGCTGATCACCCAAAATGACAGGCATACTGTGTTTTTTGAATGAGGGCTTTTGAAACAATTTTCTTTGATCATTTAAATCCAAAGCATAACATGGCGAGCTTAAACCCTCACCAATAGTTAAGCTATAGCGATGCTCAATGAAAACGCGCATGTGCGCCCACCAGGGCGCACGAATGTTGAGATTGAGCGCCTTTGCCTTTTCAGAAAAGTCTAGCCTTGACTTTCCCCTGACAGATTTTACAGCATCGGACCGAAAAGTGGGAACCGGTTTTCGGAAAAATCTGATGCGAAAACAAGAATCTAGAGCATCGTTCCGATTCCAATTTTCGGCACGATGCTCTACAGTTTGTCAGGGAAAAGTGGAATCCGGTTTTCCGAAAAGACAAACGAAAACAAGAGAGTTTAGAGTCTGTCTGGTTCAATC
>DNPN01000084.1:1924-4248 GCA_003501385.1 Rhizobium sp.
ACAAACGAAAACAAGAGAGTTTAGAGTCTGTCAGGTTCAATCTGAACCTGACAGACTCTAGTCGCCAGCGCCGGGCTTTTCAGAGAAATAAAGCTCATACTTGCCTTCAACGCCGTCCATTTCCTTGGCTTCCGGCATTGCATCGCGCTTGGTGGTGATGTTGGGCCAAATCTGCGCATAGTCAGAGTTGATTTTCAGCCACTTGTCCAAACCTGGTTCCGTGTCTGGCTTGATGGCTTCTGCTGGACATTCCGGTTCGCATACGCCGCAATCGATGCATTCATCTGGATTGATGACCAGAAAATTCTCGCCTTCATAAAAACAATCAACCGGGCACACTTCCACGCAGTCTGTGTATTTGCAGCGTACGCAGTTGTCGGTTACGATATACGTCATGCGGTACTCCAGAGGTCTCTCGAATGGACTTGTCTTGCCGGAATGTCTCGGCCGGAAATTATCGTTTGACGCAAAAGGCACCCGGTAGGGACATCGAACGTCGTTTCCACAGAGCAGTGAGCTAATGCTTTCTATGCAGGTTAGCAAGAATAAATCATCCTCAAGCACACGACAATCGGGTAGATTTTCCTCAAATCCGACTATGCTATAGCCTTTCCAGCAAAAGTGCATGGCGGTTTTGCGCCCGAAAATACGTCAAAACAATGAGTTGGAGCATTTATGCGTTTCCAAGAAACGCAAAAATGCTCTTAAGGCAGCGGGCAATCCGCGTGTTAATCGTCGCTGTCCATCAACCGATCAAGCAATCGCCGGTCACGTTTTGTGGGACGGCCAGAGCCGGGTTCGCGCCGTGCAGCGGTCGGATTGGTGAATTGATCGCCTGGATCAGGCGGCGGAGAAATATCCTCGTAGAGCAAGCGGGCTTCCTCATAGGGCCCTCGTCGCTCGCCCGGCTTTCGCACAATCAGAACAATATCCCTGTTGTGCTGCTTGATCTCAACCCTGTCGCCGGCTCGCACCGAAGTGCTGGGTTGCTTGGCCTTCTGGCCATTGATGGCAATATGGCCAGAAGAAATCAGTGTTTGCGCCAGTGTGCGCGATTTGCTCATACGCGCGAAAAACAGCCACTTATCGATTCGCTGAGGCGCTCCGGTGAGTGGCTGTTGATCATCCATGGCTTACTTCTTCATCTGCTCCTTGAGAGCGGCCAGCTTGGCGAAGGGTGAATCCGGATCAATCGGCTTTTCCTTGCGCGGTGGCTTGGCCTCAAAATGCTGAGGTTGCGACGGTTTGTTGTCGCGGTCTTTGCGCGGTGGGCGATCATTGCGATCACCACGTGGAGCGTGGTTGTCGCGCGGCTTGCCATCGCGGTCACGCGGCTTGCCATTGAATCCACCATCCCGGCGCTTGTCTTCACGCGAACCATTGGTGCGTGCTTCTGTCTTCTGCTCGCCACGGGCCGCATGATCCGCACCATTGTTACGGCGCTCACCCTGCGGACGGACCTGACGCTGGTTTTCATTGCGTCCACCCGGACGCCACAAAAGCACAGGCTTGGGTTCGGCCGGAGCTTCCGGTGCGGCCAGAACATCCGCGGCAGGGGCTGCAGCAGAAAGAGCATCTGCATCAACGGACGCAGGCTCCTGCTGTGCAGCCTCATCCGTGCTGGCAACAGCGTCACCGCTGGTCTGTTCCGCTTTTTCTCCGCCCTGAGTTGCGAGGAAAGCCGATGCCTCTTCCTGCTTCACAGAATCGGCACGGTAGCCAAGACCCTTGAGGATCTCTTCCATGTCATCTGGCGTTGCGCCGAGAATGGAGAGCATCGCTGTTGTCGTAGTAAAGCGGCGGCCATCATAGGCACCATCCGGGCGGTTGCCCGTGCCGGGCTTCCATTGCAGCAGCGGACGGATCAAATCGGCCAGACGCTCAAGAATATCGATGCGAACAGCGCGTTTGCCGAGGAAGCGGAAACCAGCCAGCTTGTAGAAATTACGCTCAAAGCCGGGGTCCGTCACAACAGACGTGCGACCAGCCGCCAGAACCGGGATCAGATCACCAAAGCCGGGCTTGTCCAAGCCGTCATTTTTCAAGGCCCAGAGCAGGGTGATCAATTCGGCAGGAGCCGGCTTGAGCAAGGTGGGCATGAAGATGTGATAGGCACCAAAGCGCACGCCATAGCGGCGCATGGAGGCGCGCGCATCCTGATCCAGCGACTTGACCTCTTCGGTCACATCGCGGCGGAACAGAATGCCAAGGCTTTCCACCAGCTGAAATGCCAGACCCTTAGACAGACCCTGCAAATCTTCAGCGCGGGACAAATCGTCCAGCGGCTTGAGAATGGTGGAGATATGGGGATTGACGAAGCGCTG
>DNPN01000084.1:4500-7158 GCA_003501385.1 Rhizobium sp.
GGTGATTGACGAAGCGCTCAATGCGGGCCACCACGTGGTCGCGGGCATTGCCGGTCAATTGCTCATCGGCCAGCAGGATCACCCGCGGATGCATGATGTGATCCGAGCCGACCAAGCGGGCAACGGGATCACCAAGCCACCGCACCAAACCGTCGGAGCTGATGGCAATGTCATTATTGCCCGACGCGTGCAATCTTGCAGCGCGCGCCTCGAACTCCAGGCCGAGTGCCTTTTGAGCGGCAGTTTGCACTGCCTTCGCATCTGGCCCTTCCATTCCAGAAATCGGCGTAAACCGGAATCCGGAGAGTTGGCCCACGTGATGTCCCTCAACGAACACATCACCGTTTACACTGATTTCTGCTTCCAGCATCGCATTCTCTCTCAAGCGCTTCATGAGCACAGATGTCCTGCGATCAACAAAGCGTTTCGTCAACCTCTCATGTAACGCGTCAGACAATCGATCTTCGATTTCCCGCGTCTTTTCTTGCCAGTGTGTCGGATCGGCAAGCCAACCTGGCCTGTTTGACACATACGTCCAAGTTCGTATCTGCGCAATCCGCGCAGAAAGAGTATCTATTTCACCATCTGTCCGATCGGACCTGCGCACCTGTTCGGCCATGAAATCCGCATTCACAGTACCGTGTCGCGCGAGATCAGAATAGAGGGTGAGGATAAGATCGGCATGTTGTGCCGGGGTTATTCGTCGATAATCTGGCAAAGCGCAGGCATCCCAGAGCAAAGACACGCGCTCGGGCGTGTTTGCAAGATCCTGAACCTCGGGATAACGGGCCAGATGTTCCAGTGCCTGCTGGTCAATCGCAGGCAGCGCCCGCACCAGACCATGCACGCGTGGCGCTGCATCCAGACTGCGTTGCAAACTGACGATGGATGAAAAATCAAAATGCGGTGTGCGCCATTGCAACACTTTGACCGGATCAAACTGATGGGCCTGAAGCCGCTCCACCAGTTCCGGCTCAAATGGATCAACCCGGCCTGTCACACCAAACGTGCCATCTTTCAAATGTCGTCCAGCACGCCCCGCAATCTGGCCAAGCTCACCCGCATTGAGATTGCGAAACTGATAGCCGTCGAATTTGCGATCCTGCGCAAAGGCAACGTGATCGACATCAAGGTTCAACCCCATGCCAATCGCATCGGTGGCAACCAAATACTCTACATCACCAGATTGATATAGCCCCACTTGCGCATTGCGCGTGCGTGGGCTGAGCGCCCCCAGCACGACAGCCGCCCCACCGCGCTGACGGCGGATCAGTTCGGCAATGGCGTAAACTTCGTCTGCCGAAAAAGCCACAATTGCTGTGCGCTGAGGCAGGCGGGTGATTTTTTTTTGGCCCGCATAAAACAATTGCGACAGTCGAGGGCGCTCGACCACGGTGATACCAGGCAGCAATTGCTGCAAAATCGGCTTCATGGTGGCGGAGCCCAGCAAGAGCGTCTCTTCCCGACCGCGCAGGTTCAGCAGCCGATCGGTAAAGATATGCCCACGCTCCAGATCGCCTGCCAGCTGAATTTCATCAATGGCGACAAAAGCTACCTTGGTTTCTCTGGGCAGGGCCTCAACCGTGCACACGGAATAGCGGGCTTTGAGTGGGGTAATTTTCTCTTCGCCGGTGATCAGCGACACATTGCTTGCGCCAACCCGCTCGACCAGCCGCGTATAGACTTCCCGCGCCAGGAGCCGCAACGGCAGGCCAATCATACCCGATCCATGGGCAATCATGCGCTCAATGGCGTAATGGGTCTTGCCCGTATTGGTCGGCCCCAGCACAGCAATGACGCTGCGACCGCTCAGGATCATGGGTTGCGAAGTCAAATACACGCTCCGGACTGCACTTTTCAGACACGGTCCTGAACTCACGACCATCATCCGCAGCAACACATGGCGATGCCGCGCTAGAAACGCAAGGAAAGAATTGTTCAGCCTGCTTTTTTAACGCGATCTGCCGGTGGCTGTGGTCAATTTACCGCAAGTTGCAACGACTCTTACAACGATTCCAGCGGCGGGAACAGGTTAAGAACGAATCAGCGACGAATCACTGACTCCTTTGGATTCAGCATTTGTTCACGCCTCGATCTAGTAGCTGCCCATTCCAGCAAACACGACATGATGATTCGGTTTTACAACCTATTCTGCATTGGTTGATGTCACAACGACTCTGGATTCCATCTCCGCTGAACGGAGAGAAACGGAGCAGGATGATATTGATGACGAACGGAGGGAACAAACGGCCATTCTGTCCGTTATGAGATGGATAAAATTGATAAATATACGCAAAGGGGGCTCCGTGATGTTGAGCACAATTCTCGTCGTTATTCTTATACTGATGCTGCTTGGAGCACTTCCAACCTGGGGTCATAGCCGAAATTGGGGATATGGGCCTTCTGGTGGCTTGGGCCTGGTTGTGGTGATCCTCGTCATTTTGCTGCTCATGGGCCGAATCTAGTGCATCGATCCAAACGGAGACGACAGCCGAGTTTGGAAAAATCGATGCATAAACAGAAGACGAGTGCACGCTAGAGTTTGTCAGGGAAAAGTGGAACCTGGTTTTCCCGAAAAGACAAACGAAAACAAGGAAAGTTAGAGTTTGTTTGGTTCAATCTGAACCTGACAAACGCTAGCATGAACGAAGTGAATGC
>DNPN01000084.1:7417-7766 GCA_003501385.1 Rhizobium sp.
GAACGAAGTGAATGCGTCAGTGCACAAGTGCATCACGACAACCTATTCGCATTATCGGGAGAAAGGGAAATCCAATGAAAAAGTCTGTTATCGCTATGGCAATGATATTGCCATTGATTGCCTCTTGTACGGCTACGGAACGCGGAGCCTCGATTGGGGCCGGCACCGGTGCCATTATTGGCGGTGTTGCCACCAACTCATGGGGTGGTGCAGCGATTGGGGCCGTTGGCGGCGGCGTGATTGGCGCGCTGATCGGCAAATCGCACGAACGCCGCGGCTACTGCATCTATCGCGGTCGCGATGGTCACCGCTACGAAGCACGTTGCCGTTAGAGTTTGTCAGGGAAAAG
>DNPN01000244.1 GCA_003501385.1 Rhizobium sp.
CTCAAAAATCGCGACACGCTTTAGGTTCTTTTGTTTTCGTTTGTCTTTTCGGGAAACCCGGGCTCTACTTTTCTCTGACAAACTCTAGAAAAAGCATTCAGGTCTGCACTGTTCAGGTGAAACTCATTATCAGGCCTGCAAGCAGTCCTGAGGCAAGCAAGAAGGATCGAGCACATCGTAGGACGTTCCAGTATCATCATCAAACGACTATCCAGCTCTCAAACCCTCCTGCCCGTTTGCTTTTAGCAATGCCATCACCATAGGTCCTAGAGAAAACTCGCCTTGCTCGCAACGGCGCGTCAGATCTCTGAGATAACCTCCGGGGGAGTTGATCAAGTTCGCCCTTTCCAGGATGCATGCCATCGCAATTGCTGCGTTTTCCGGCCCCAAAATCGAGCACGCATCCTGATAAGCCGATGGACTTACACCCAATGTCGATCGAACCACCACCGCCGCCGCCATAAGGTCCCTCCAGCTAAGAACCGCACCGCCTGGCCCATAATCGCTGATCGTTGGGCAGGCCTTCAAAACTATTCCCAGAGGGAAGCGCTTCATAGGCTCTCTTTTTTTGTCACGGATTGCCTCGACATTTGTGTCCTGCTCTTTTCGAGAGCTTGGTTCAAATTCATGTGGAGATTTGGTATTTGAATTCTGTATGTGCTGCGCAATCTGACGGTCATTGGCGCTATTATTTTCTAAATTTGTATGATTTTTCAGCTTATTAATAACTTCCGTATGAAGCATCTGCATCTCTTCGAGAATGGCTGTGAGGTCAGAAAGATTGGGGTTGCGTGGAATTCTGGCGACAAGAGACACATAGATGTCCTCAACAGCCAGCCAGTCACCCGCTGCCCCCTCCTCCATAGCCGCAGAAATCAACTTTCGCACGTCACGCCGGAGAATAGTCAAGCTCTCCTTTGCCCTCCTGAACAGGGCCCGCTTCGCCATGACTTCCTGAGCCAACAACGCAAATTCTTCGGAGCGGGCCAAAAGTGGAGAGAGGTCAAAGCCAAATGCACTTTCAATGTGCCCTCGCCCATCTTTGCGCGCATAGCGCTTTCCGTTGGCACTATCCTTGCGGATGATTAACCCTGCCTCGACCAGCATGGCAATATGCCGTCGCAAGGTTGCACTCGCCAATCCGTGGGCCCGAAGCGCAAGCTGGACATTTGATGGAAAGACGATGAGTTGCGCATCCTTGCGCAATTCATTGTCTGGATAAAAGCTCAACAATGCGTCAAGAACCGCAAGGCTGTTGGGTTGGATACCCAGCATTTCCATTGCGGCCGAGATGTCCCGAAAGACCCTCCACTTCTCAGCGGTTTTTCCTGGCTTAATGTCGGTTGATTCGATTTGCCGCCGCACGAGTGCAAGCGTCATAGATCGCCGCCCGAAAGGCGTCGTCACACTTCCTGTCTGCATCATATTTCGCCTTTTAGCAGGCAAAAGAAAACTACTCACCAAAATGGCGCCAAAGACTCTTGACGAAGAATCGAGGAAATGCGATTCTGTTCTTGCTACAGAGACAGAAGGGCTTCCGCGACGGCGACGTTGAGGGAGCTCTTTTCTTTTGCGGACTATTCTCCGTGTTTTCGTTGAGACTGATTGCAATGGGCTTGATAAAGCGCAGGCAGCTGCTCCAGCACGAAAGCAGCAAACTCGGGTGTCGCCTTCTTATCGATGGTAATTTCCAGCTTGGATTTGCTTTGTGTCACTTGCGCAAGTCGGTCACCATCTGGTGTCGACATAATGTGTGGGAGCCCTCGAGCGACGCTACGCGGCTTGAAATTGGCCAACACAGCCTTGAACCGCTCAGCAGAAGCAAGCGCCTGCACCTCATCCGACAACGCATATGTCGCACAGTCGATAGGGGAGGGGGCCTTTTCGATAAGCTCTGCAAGTTGCTGCCAGTTCGGGCGTCCAACGCCTGGTGCCGGACCAATAGCATCAATCAATTTCGGGGGCAGGGTATCAATGAGCAGCAGCATTTTCGAAAGATTGCTTTTATCGATCGACATCGCAGCAATAACAATCTCGCGAGAAAACTGCTTGTTCAAACGATGGGCAAAGCGTGCCTTCTCAATGAAGGAGAGATCCTCACGCTCATTGTTTTCCTGACCTTGAGCGATGACAAGTTGCTCATCTGTCAAATCACGAACAACAGCCTTAACCGGAAGGCCCAATTCAAAGACAGCTCGAAGCCGACGGTGGCCGAAGCCAACCTGATATTTGCCGGCTTGTTCCGGGTGAGGGCGCACCAGGATCGGAACCTGTTGCCCTTGCTCGCGGATTGATGCCAAAAGCCCATCGATATCGCCCGGCATGCGATCCTGCACAAAGGACGGTTCAATCAATGCAGCATCCAACTCGACAACCGCATGACCTTCAGCAAGGCGGCGCTCGATCTCTTCGGCGCGCGACAAGCGATCGTTTTGCTCACGAAGCGCATTGCCAATATTGGCTGTCAGCTTGGTTGACGGGTCCCGTTCTTTTCTTGCCACGCCCAAAAGCGGCATTGATCGCGTTTTGCCCGCCCGAGTTTCTACAGGTGATGTGGTAGGCGCGTCTGACGAAACGCCGAGGATGTGCTTCCTGCTCATGTGGGTCTACCCCATGCTTTTTTAATCAAGGATTCGATTTCGTCATTGACGGCATTCATTGCTTCCAGCGCCCGATCATATGTCGCGCGGGTAAACTGACCCCGTTCAACTTCAAACAGGGTTTGGTTCGTCAAGCCCGCATCCGACACTGCTGTGGTTTTCAGCATTGGAAAATTAAGAACGTTTTCACCAAAGATCGATCTCAAATAGCCCACCATCTGATTTTGCGGACCATCGCTCGGTTCAAAACGGGTAACCAGATAACGCATCCAGTTGAACTTGAACTCGGCGCCGGCACTCTCAATTTCCCGCAAGAGATTCGATGTCATCGCCAAAAACTGGTTCATCGACATCACATCCAGCATCTGAGGGTGAACAGTGACAAGAATGGATGTTGCCGCTGTTAGCGCCGACAAAGTCAAATACCCAAGCTGGGGAGGGCAGTCGATCACCACCACATCATAGTTATCGGCTATATCTTCAATCGCCTGACTGATCCGCCCATAAAAGAGCGTGTCACCCTCCTTGCGCTTCATCAACGCCCTTGGCGTGTCATGTTCAAACTCCATGAGTTCGAGGTTGCCAGGAATGAGATGCAGATCGGGGATATATGTTCCGCGAACAACTTGCTCAATCGGAACCTGCTCATCATCGTATCGGATCGCACCATAAAGGGTTTCGTTGGGACCGACATCGGTCTCGGGTTGGCTGCCAAACAGCGCAGAAAGGCTGGCTTGAGGATCGAGATCAATCGCCAGAACCCTGTATCCTCGCATAGCGAGATACTGAGCAAGGTGCGCCGCAGTCGTCGTCTTGCCCGACCCACCTTTGAAATTCATAACGGAGATCACTTGAAGTGACTCACCATCCCGGCGGTGAGGAAGATATCGACGGTTGCCGCGCCCAACCTGGTCCATGTGCTTGCGGATGGCATGGATATCTTCAATTGAAAAGATCCGCCTGCCGCCTGGACTCAGGCTAACATTCATTTCTGGCATTTCTGACGCTGTCTGCCGCAAGTAAGATTCACCGACGCCAAGCAACTTGGCTGCTTCCGACGGCCCGAATGTGCGGATGCCCTTCTCGGAAGTCGGTGGGAAAACTTTCAAATGATGCGCCTGGAGTTGACTAGACAGAGCTTCGGCATGACGCTCCATCAGAGCGGTCAACCCTTCAATCGCAGGTGCTGTTTTCGGAGCAGTCTTCGTCATTTCAAAACCCATTTTTCGCCATTGGCGATAGTTTTCGCGAAATCGAAAGAATTCCGCCACCGATAACTAATGTCGATTCTGAATTTTGAGCAAGAGGTTTTAGGTTAATGAAACGTTAATGCGCCTTGTATCCAATTCTAGCATTCCGCAATTTCACGATCATTATCGGCTAGTTAGCCAGATTTAAACAAATCTCACCCGGCGAAATGAAATGCAGATTTGCACATATTCCTCACCGCAGCCCGTCCAATTCGTCCTCCCAGTTTCCGCACGCGGCAGCGAATCAATAGAATCACTTCATGCAAATCTAACCATAGAAATACACACAACGACGGGTTCGTCCCCGCAAAGGTACAGAATACGACATAGCTTTTTGACCAAAACATTGAAGTCTTGTCGGATTTTCTATTTTTTGCTCCCCCGTTGGCTGCCTGGTTTCACGGGTTGTTTTTCAGGGGGAGGATCCCGAAGCTGTCTGCTAGCTTTTGTCGGAGAAATCATACTCCCCGAGCATGTTGATGTGGGCCCACGACTGCGGCGAATGGCGTTGGTGCGCGGATCAGCTAATGTGCGGTATTCGGTCTTTGATCTTCTGGCTTATTTGGTTTCTCTTGCATTCCAGAATGCCATACTGTCGCCTCCGAGGTTCCCGTTCAAAAAAGCAATTTTCATGCCAATCGATTAGCGAAGCGCCCTTTGCGACGTTCACCAGGTCGCTTGTGGACCGAAGCTTCGATGTCCTGGCACGGGGTTCGCGGTGTCTTGAGCAGGTCTCTGGAGACCTCCCAGCTATAGACTTCACTCTCGCCGCCAACGAGAAGCATCTGCAATCCATTGCGCGGAAGTTTGCGAACGATATCCTCGTGGTTCGGATTGTGAAGGCCGACGAGGTGCCGGAACCGCAAGGGGCCTTTCAGGAGGTCACGGGCGCCTACATTAAACCATACAATCTTGGCTTTGCGGCCGGCTTTATTCCTAAGCAGTACGGAGAAGGCGGATCAGCAACCTCGACTTTCGGGTGGTCGCTTCGGAAATCTGCGCCGTAGATCCGGGTTTCGCCACGATCCCGCTCGTCAACGGTTTTGCCCTGATGTCGCTTGTGTCGTTCGGCTGCCAGAGGTGATCGCTCACGGCAAGTATCTTGCCGCAGGCTGTCAGCGAATCTCCGGGATCGACTGGATTTTCCAGCTTCTCATAAAGTCTCTTTTATCTCAGCCGTGGGGCTTCGGCAGCACGGGGCAGCAGCCGATTTTTGCACGGTCAGAACATACAAAGTTCCCTTTAAGGCAAGACAATTGCTGCAGTGCCGCATAACTTTTGGGTTCTAGACCAACGATAAACCAAGGGAACAGCAAGATGCGCAAGCG
Source organism: Rhizobium sp. (assembly GCA_003501385.1). GTDB lineage: Bacteria > Pseudomonadota > Alphaproteobacteria > Rhizobiales > Rhizobiaceae > Allorhizobium. Next base: position 5,179 of record DNPN01000244.1, read on the forward strand.
TATGATTTTTAACTGCTTTACCATGAACGTGCCCTCGCATATCTATCACGGCACATGGCGGCATCCGAGGAACCAGCTCGCGAAATTCAACGACTTCGACACGTGGGCAAATCTTGTCAAAAAACTCGAAGAGGGAAAGTTCGACGCGATCTTTTTCGCCGACATCCTTGGTATCGATTCCGCCTATGACGGAAAGTGGGACGCTTATTTTGAACAGGGGCTCCACATGCCCTGCAACGATACCTTTACGCTGTGCGCCGCCCTCGCCGGTGTCACAAAGAACCTCGGCCTGGTCTTCACGAGCTCAATCCTTTCCGAACATCCCTTCGCATTCGCGAAGAAGGCGTCTACGCTCGACCACATCAGCGGCGGACGCATCGGCTGGAACATCGTTACAAGCGTGACAGATAACGCAGCCCGCAACTTCGGGTATGACAAGATCGTTCCCCACGACCAGCGCTACGACTGGGCGGACGAATATATGGACGTCATCTACAAACTCTTCGAAGGCTCATGGGAAGCCGGCGCGATGGTCGCCGACCGCGAAAGAGGCGTTTTCAGCGAGCATAGCAAGGTGCATCACATCAACCACGTCGGCGAACGATACAAGGTCCAGGGGCCGCATCTGGTGGCCCCGTCGCCTCAGCGCACTCCGATGCTTTACCAGGCAGGTGCCTCCAAACGCGGCAGCCAATTTGCCGCGCAGCACGCTGAGGGCACCTTTATTCTCTATCCCAATGTCGATGGCGCTCGCATTGGCATCGCTGGTACAAAAAAGGTTGCAGAACAGGTTGGACGTGGGCCCGAGGACCTGAAATTCATTCAGGGTCTGTCATTCGTGGTCGGCAGCACCATGGAAGAGGCAGCCCGGAAAGCTGCGGAAATCGACGAGTGGGTCCTTTACGAAGGGCTCGCCGCCCACGTGAGCCGCGATATGGGCGTCGATCTGTCCCATCTTGATCCCGACAAGCCGGTTGACGAATCCGGCCTCGATGGCCTTCAGGGCTATGCGCGTATGATTGAAATGGGCAAGCCGAATGGCGAGAAGGCGACAGTGAAGGAAGTCGCCAACGCGCTCTCGTATAACTGCCGCATCGTGGGCACGCCGGAAACCATTGCCGATGAGCTTGAGCGGTGGCAGGACGCAGGCGTGGATGGCATCAACATGATCTGCCAGCTTCATCCCGAGACCTATCTCGATTTCATCGACCATGTGACGCCGGTGCTTCAGGAGCGCGGCTTGGCTCAGCGGGACTATGCCGATGGCCCGCTTCGCCAAAAGCTGTTCGGAGGGGGGCCGCTGCTTCCCGACAATCATCCGGGTGCCGCATACCGAAACGCGTTCTCCAATGCTGCACCGGTTGCCGCCTCGTAACCATCCCAATGATCAGGATCTGGCACGCCGGATCCTTCCTTTAATCCAGACGGGGAATAATATGGTAATTGATATAAAAATTAGTGCCGCAAATGCGGATCGTTTCAAGGACGCGATGGCGATGATGGCAGCCGCCGTCAAAGTCGTCACAACCGACGGCAAGGCCGGGCGTGGTGGCCTAACAGTCACGGCTGCCTGCTCCGTATGCCAAGAACCGCCCCGCCTTCTTGTCTGCGTCAACACGACGGCTTCCGCACACCCTATCATTTTGGACAACGGCCGACTTAGCCTAAATGTTTTGTCCGAAGGTCAGGAGGCGGTGGCCGGTGCCTTCGGAGGCCAGGTTTCGCCGGAGAAGCGGTTCGAGATAGGTCACTGGACTGTCGACGAACTGGGCCAGCCGGCACTGGAAGGGGCGTGCGCACGCTTCAGCTGCTTCGTTCATGAAGCAATACGGTCGGGAACCCACACAATTTTCCTTTGTGACGTTCACCTTGCCAGCGATGAAAAAGGGCGTTTGCCCCTGATTTATTTTGACCGAAGCATCATAACGCTGCCGCAGGTCGCGTAGACAGCAGAAAAAATGAGGATCAGCATATCGCATGGGGTTCATCAATGCTTCGGGTTCTGTCGCAAATTTCTGGCAGGTTCGTGGAACCCGCTACCGCTGGACACAGTTATGCGGCGAGTGCAGCGAATTGTTGAAATGCCGATTGGCCACCGGTCGAAAATTGTTGCTTGCGGATCATGTGGGCGACTTCGATGCCATCCAGTGTCGCTGATGCGGACTGAAAGAATTTGAAGCCCTTCATGGGCCGGGTCAGCTTCTCGATGAAGCGATGATCCTGCTCAATGATGTTGTTGAGATATTTAACTTGCAGAACTTCGATCAGCCAGAACCAACCTTGCAGCAGCAGCAAGAGATGGCGGAAACTTCACATCGGACTTGATCTTGTCAGCGGCGAGATCGTCTGTTCTGAGCTGACCACGGATGATGTTGGCGATCCGACAGCCTTGTCTGGTCTTCTCAATCAGATTGATGGCCCTGTCACCACGTTTATTGCTGATGGTACCTATGATAGATCGCCAACCCGTGATCTGCTGGAAACACGCCTTGGCGTGATCGTGGAGGTCATTATTCCGCCAACCAAGACGGCAGTTCAAAGCCCGCA
>DNPN01000009.1:0-933 GCA_003501385.1 Rhizobium sp.
GGATTGATTGGACAAGGTTCCATCGTCCAGCTGCCTTATACGCTTGAGCAGCAGCGCTCACTCGACTGGTCACTGCTGAAACTGCTGTTCATGTCCGCACGGCGCGATATGCCACTGGCGGATATCCTCATTCGCCCTGCTGATGTGGTGGTGGATCCGGGCGGCATGCACACCATTGTTGATCATGCTGTTTTCGTCGGTGAGCGGTATCAGTTGCGGCTGTCTTTGCCGGATGGGCAAAAGCTGCTGGCTTTCTCGCGCATGCCGGCAAAACAAGGCGACGAATTGAATGTTGTGATCCGTGCCGCTTGGCGCCTCTGACCAGAGCGGACCGTCTTCACCGCCCTCACCAAACCACAGGTTCTGAAACGACAATGACCGGCCTTTTGGGCCGGTCATTGTTCAGCATCTCAAAGAGAAGCCTGATTGGGATTAAGAAGCAACCGGATGGGCACCGTCTTCTGGCTTGGCGGCGTGGCCATCTTCCTCGTCTTCATGCACCTCTGGCGTATAGGCCTTTGCAATCAGCACATAAGCAGCAGGAACAACGAAGAGCGTGAACAGCGTACCGATTGCCAGACCCGTGGCGATGACGAGACCCATGTTGAAACGGGACGCAGCACCGGCACCTGTGGACGTGATCAGCGGAATAACGCCAAGCACCATGGCAGCTGTGGTCATCAGAATTGGACGCAACCGGATTTCGGCGGCTTCCACGATAGCCAGGCGCTTCGACTTGCCAGCATTGCGATGCTCGTTGGCAACTTCGACCATCAAGATACCGTGCTTACTGACAAGACCCATCAGCGTCACCAGACCAACCTGTGTATAGATGTTGATGCTGGCACCACCAATGCCAAGGCTGATAAAGATCAACGCACCCGCAAGAGACATCGGCACCGATACAAGGATGACGATTGGATCGCGGAAGCT
>DNPN01000009.1:945-32827 GCA_003501385.1 Rhizobium sp.
GACGTCATCAGGATCGGCCGCAGGCGGATACGCGCGGCTTTTTTGATCGCCTCGACGCGGTCGAGCTTCTCGTGAATCTGCAATTCGCGGGCGAATTCGACCATCAGGATGCCGTGCTTGCTGATGAGACCGATCAAGGTGACAAGGCCGACCTGCGTGTAAATATTGATCGTCGCCACGCCGAAGAACAAGGGCGCCAGCGCGCCGCTGATCGCCATCGGCACGGAGATCATGATGACAAGCGGATCGCGCAAGCTCTCGAATTGCGCCGCGAGCACCAGGAAAATGATGATCAACGCGAAGGCGAAGGTCGTTACAAACCCGCCGGACTCTTGCTGAACCTGACGTGACTGGCCACCGTAGTCTACGGTATAGCCTGGCGGCAGCGTCTCGGCGGCCACTTGTTGCAGCGCCTTCAGCGCGTCGCCCATCGCAACCCCAGGCATTGCCACACCGGAAATGGTGGCAGCATTGACCTGCTGGAAGTGGTTCAGCGATTGCGGCGATGTTACTGTTTCAACATGAGCAACGGTCGACAACGGAACATTGGTTCCGTCGCTGGTCTTGATGTAGTAGTTTAACACATCCTGCACGTTCAGGCGGGACATCTGCTGAACCTGCGGGATAACCTTATAGGAACGGCCATCCAGGCTGAAGTAACCCGTATAGTTGCCGCCCAGCATGGTTGCCAGTGCCGAACCGAGATCTGACATGTCCAGACCAAGCTGCGCAGCCTTGTCACGATCGAAGACGATGCGGGATTCCGGCTGGTTGAACTTGAGGTCGTTATCCAGAAAGATGAAACGGCCGGTTTTGAGAGCATCCGCGATGAATTTTTGCGAAACATCGTTCAACGGGCCGAAGTCATTCGTGCTCGAAATCACAAACTGGATTGGAAGACCGTTACTGCCCGGCAAAGGTGATGGCTGGAACGCCACAATCTTTGCACCGGCAATACCGTTCAGCTCCTGCTGAATCTTGGGCTGCAGCGTTTTGGTGGTAGCAATACGTTCATCCCAAGGCTTCAGAACCCAACCGGAAATGGATTGGCCGGGGGTGTCAATTTGGAAGACAACCTTGGTTTCCTCATGCTTTGCATAGGTTTCAAATGTCTGCTGGTTATAGAACTGACGTTGCTTCAACGTGGATGTTGGAGACGATGTTGTCAGGCCCAGAATAACACCCTGGTCTTCTTCAGGAGCAAGCTCGGTTGTCGAAGACGTATAGAGCCAATAGATACTGGAAAGAACAATCAGGCCGAAGGTAATGACAACCGGCATGGTGTTCAACGTGCCTTCCAGCATGCGCCGATAACCGCTGCTCAGGCGAGTCATGAACCTGTCAATGGCATGGACAATCCGTGCCTCAAGATATTTCCCATCCTTGGGAATTGGCTTGAGAAGATAGGCGCAAGCCATTGGCGACAAAGTCAGAGCAATAACAGCCGATACCGTCACCGCACCTGCCAGCGTGAAGGCAAATTCGGTGAACAGCGCGCCGGTAAGCCCGCCTTGGAAACCAACAGGCACGTAAACTGCGATCAACACAATTGTCATGGCGACAATCGGGCTTGCGAGATCGCGCGCTGCTTGCAAGGCAGCCTTGAAGGGCTTCATCCCCTCTTCCATATGTCGATTGACACCCTCCACCACAATGATGGCGTCGTCCACGACAAGACCGATGGCAAGAACAAGCGCCAAAAGCGTGAGAAGGTTGATGGAAAAACCCATCGCCAACATCAGTGCAAACGTACCGATCAAAGACAGCGGAATGGCGATGATCGGAATAAGAACAGCGCGCCAGGAGCCTAGGAAGGCAAACACGACCAGCGTCACAATCAGGCCCGCTTCGAACAATGTGTGAATCACTTCATCGATCGAGCTGTTCACGAAGTCTGTCGAGTCATAAATGATCTGACTTGTCAAACCGTGCGGCAATTGCGCCAGAATATCCGGATAAGCCGCTTTGACGCCGTTGATCACATCCAGCAGGTTCGCGCTGGGTGCAACCTGAATGCCGATATATACGGCGGTTTTTCCGTTAAAGCTGGTTGCAGAGTCGTAATCGTCATTGCCGAGAGTAACATTGGCAACATCACTCAGATGGATGATGGCCCCATTCTTTTCGCTGAGAACAAGGTTTTTATACTCGGCCAAAGAATGAAGGTTGGTGGAGGATGAAAGATTGACCTGAACAAGATTGCCCTTGGTGGTGCCAAGACCCGAGATGTAGTCATTGCCTTTCAGGGCGGTCGACACATCCGAAGCGCTCAAACCATAGGCCGCCAGTTTGACGGGATCCAGCCAGGCGCGCAGCGCGAACTTCTTGCCACCCAGCAATTCGGCCGTTTGCACGCCCTGTACGGACTGCAACTTCGGCTGAACAACGCGGGTCAGATAGTCGGTCACCTGATTAGGGGCCAAAACGTCACTGGCAAAGCCGATATACATTGAGTCAATGGTTTGTCCGACCTTCAACGTCAGCGTGGGCTGTTGCGCCGCTGATGGCAACTGGTTGATAACCGAGTTTACCTTCGTGTTGATTTCGGTCAGCGCCTTGCCGGAGTCGTAATTCAGGCGAAGATTGACGGTAATCGTGCTGGTACCAGTCTGACTGGTGGATGTCATGTAATCAATGCCATTTGCTTGGGCGATGGCATTTTCAAGAGGCGTGGTGATAAAGCCCGCGATGATACTGGAATCAGCACCGGCATAGGTTGTCGTCACGGTGACGATGGCGTTTTGTGTGCGCGGATATTGCAGGATCGGCAACGACGTCATCGATCTCAACCCAAGCACAAGGATGAGCGTACTGACGACGAGAGCCAGAACCGGCCTACGCACAAATATATCGGTGAAACTTTTCATGGCGAGGTCCTATTGATCCTTGATCTCAGGCGCATTTTCGGCCGCCGGCACATGGCTATTGTCAATAATCACCGGAGTGCCGTTTCGCAGCTTGATCTGACCGGCAGTTACAACCTGTTCGCCCTCTTTAACACCGTCGACGATTGCAACATTGTCGCCGCGCGTCGCGCCCGTTTTCACGAAGCTCTGGCGAACAACACCGTTCTTCGTACCCTCTTGGCCGTTCTGATCCACGATAAAGACAGAGTCACCATAAGGATTGTAGACGATTGATGTCTGAGGCAGCGTGATGAATTTCTGGCTGGAGCCAACCGCAATTTTTACACGCCCGAACATGCCCGGCAGCAAGATGCCATCAGGATTGTTCATCGTTGCGCGGATCTGCACGTTTCTGGACGTGGAATCGACCTTGGAGTTGATGGCAGAAATCTTTCCGGGGAAGGTTTTTCCTGGGAAGGAATCAACCGTTGTGGTCACATCCTGCCCAACCTTGATCTGGCTCAGAACTTGCTGAGGCAAATAAAGATCGACATAGAGCGTATCAAGCGCCTGCAAGGTGACAATTGTGGTGCCCGCCGTCAAATATTGCCCCAAATCGACCGACCGGATGCCGAGGCGACCAGCAAAGGGCGCACGAAGGGTTTTTTGGTCGACGATGGCCTGCTGCTGATCAACAAGCGCCTTGGCGTTCTTCAAGCTGGCGGCATCGCTGTCAACAGTCGCCTGGCTGACTGCGCTGACCTTCTGCTGCTCTTGGGCGCGCCGCAGAGAAATTGCATAATTGTCTGCTGTTGCCTGCAACGCCGCCAGTTTTGCAATATCATCTTCAGCGGAGAGCTTCAAAAGCGTCTGCCCCGCAACAACAGTATCCCCGGATTCAAAGCTTTTTTCTTCCACAATACCAGCCACCTGCAGGGCAAGGTCTGCACCGTTAACAGCCTTCAGCGTGCCAACAGCTTCGAGTTGGCTTTGCCAATCACTCACACTCGCAGCAGCAGTTGAAACAGTCTGCGGCGGATTGGCCATTCCCGCCATAACTTTCTGGATTATTCCAGCCTTGAACGTTTGGAAGCCGTACAGGCCGCCGAAAACAGCACCGGTAGCGAGCAACATGATCACCATTCGTTTGATCATTGCATGTGGACCTTTTTTCACTGAGATTGTTGTTGGATTGTTTAATCTGCGAATTTTAATGCGCTGTGAGATCAATCAAGCTACACTGACGTGCGGCCCGATCCATCGTTTTCCTCATCAATGCTCTATCCTCCACGGGCATCATCCTCCACCGGGAATGTCGTGCGTTGTGGAAACATCATAGAAACATTTTGCAACTGCAATGTTAATTTTATTGCGGATACCGGAGACCCTGAGTTGGCACATGTTAAATTCCGAAATTATACTGAACCGTTCAGTTCTATTGCACATTAATGCAATAAGAGCTATAGGAATGTCAACATAAAACTAAACGGTTCAGTATGGTTAAAAAGGGGAGAGAGGAGCACGCGATATGGGGGACGAAACAACGCTGAAGACGAAGAGTGAGAAACGCAAAACAAAAAAGTTTGAGCTTCTGATTGCAACAGCCAAAAAGGTCTTTCTTGAACAAGGTTATGACCGCGCCAGCATGGATCTGATTGCCACCGCTGCTGGCGTCTCGAAAGCCACTCTCTATGTCTATTTCGAGAATAAAGAGGCGCTGTTGTTCGCCTTGATTTCACAAGAGTGCAAACATATTGGGCTCGATCCCTTGCTGGACCTGGGCCAAAGTACCGCCGACATTCAAGCCGCTCTTCGTAGAATAGCCCGCAATTTTACGAAGCTGTTTCTGAGTGAAAGTTCTCTTGGTCTTTATCAACTTGTTATGGCCAATGCTTCGCATTTTCCTGAGATAACCGAGGTATTCATGAATGCGGGTCCCAGAAAGCAGCAGAAAGAAGTTGCCGCCTTTTTAAATCAGGCCATTCATGAGGGATCCTTGGAGATCGAAAATGTTGACTTGGCAGTTAAACAATTTCTGAGCCTCGTGCAGGGTGACCTGCCGCTGAACTGGGCGCTATCGATGAAGCGACCCGAACAAAGCGAATATGATGCGCTGATCGAAGGGGGTGTCCGCGTATTTCTGGCGGCCTATGGCAAAAAGCAACGCAAACCGGAGGTCATGAAGACAAATTGAATAGATGCGTTTCTCCGTGACATTGACAGGTCACACCCCGGCGGTCAGCAACAGCAAGACGAAACCATTTCAGTTCAGGCAATGGTGGTGATATCAAGTTCCTGATCGCCGAGGCTGACGATATCGCCAACCATCTTGCCCATGAGTACCCGCGCGACCGGAGAAACATAAGACATTGTGCCCGACTTGGGGTCTGCTTCGTCTTCGCCGACAATCCGATAGGTCTGCACCCGCCCATCGTCGCGGATGAAGGTGACGGTGCTGCCAAAAGCCACACTGTCCCTCGACACCGGATCTGGCATGAGCTTTGCCGTGTGGAGACGTTCTGCAAAATAATTCAGATCGCGCAGCGGACTGGCCATCTGCCGTCGCCGTTCATTCACATCGTCAATTGTGCTGGCCGCGTCATATGCCGCACGGGCTTGATACAGCTGACGTTCAAGCGCTTTGAAACCCGATTCTGTTACCAGATTCGGATGCGATGAGATCGGGCGTTCCGGCAGTAACGTTTCTGCTGCCGTTTCAGCACTGTCTTCTTTGGTAAAAGCGACACTCACTGTCGACCTCCATTCAACGCTCACCGGCTGCGAACGACCGGGGACTTCAATCAGGACTCGGTGAGGCCATCAAACACTTCCAGCAATGCTTCGGCAATGGCTGCACCCAGCTTCAGTCCCGCGTCCTGAATTTGGCTGTCATCCATGTCTCTGGCAGCCAGCGCCAACGCCGAGCCTTCATTGACGAGAATTTCCTGCGCCCGTGCATTGGCCCATAGGGCAAATTCTACACGGTTATCAATTTCGGTTGTTGGATCGGCCATAGAATTTTATCTCCAGTCGCATGCTGACCTACAGTCAATCCAACAAAAAGCCAAATCGGTCGCATGGTTTTTCCACTCAGCGCACAAGATATCCTTGCGATCTTGGCCATTGAGGATTGTAGAAACTGGGGTCTCAGCCCAACAAAGGTCTGAGATGCTCATTCAAAAACCGCCCCTTTGGGTCCAGCTCTCGCCTCAGCATCCTAAAGTCCCTGGCGCGCGGATAAAGGTCTGTGACATCGGCCTGATCCAGAAAATGCATTTTCCCCCAATGAGGACGCGATTTAAACCCGCGCAGGATAGTGTCGACGTCTTTTAGAAATGGCCAATAATCCATACCCGGACCACCCGACACCGAAAGGGTGATACTGTCTTGATGATGGAACGGACTAAGCCAGGCGGGATCGCCTGCCGTGAAACGGTATTCAATGGGAAAGATGCAATTTGTGTGCTTGGTGAGCATCAATTCGCGCACAGCGCGAATGGCGGCCTTGCCGTGTTCCAAAGGCACTGCATATTCCAGCTCGACAAAATTTGGCACATATTCAATTGGATAAACATCAGAGCTATAGGCGATCTTCTCAAATTCCCGCTCCATAGGCGGGGCTGTGGTGATGTCCATCACTTTCATTTCGCACACATCGGCAATCTTGTTTGTGCTGGAAACCGCAGCCGTATCTGGCAGGCAATAGAGATGGCGACTTTCCGGCACCGGACACCAGAAAAAGCCAAAATGGCGATGTTGCGCCGCCAGTTCATCGTGACGATCCATGCAGGTCTCGAAATCATCCCGCCATAACCGTTCATGCAGATTATAGGCATCGCGCACATTCAAGGTCATGGACGAGATCACACCCAACGTGCCAACGGAGACCTGCGATGCGTGGAGCAGATCTTGATCACTGCCATCAACATCCAGAATATCCCCATTGGCCTTTACAATCCGCATTCCCGCAATAGAAGATGCCAGATTTCCCAGCGTGATGCCTGTTCCATGGGTGCCCGTGGTGAAGGCACCGGCAATAGCCTGACTATCGATATCGCCCTGATTTGTCAGCGAAAGGCCGAGCTCTTTCAGGCCTTGGCCCAGATCATGAATACGCGTGCCGGCTGCAACCGTCACCTGCTTTCGCTCTTTATCGACAGACAGAATGCCACGCAAATCCGCGAGCGATAACAGGAGGCCGCTTGTGCCAACGACAGGTGTAAATGAATGACCCGAGCCAGAAACACGAACCCCAAGATCCAGCTTGTCGGCCTCCGTTATGGCCTCGGAAAGCTCAGTTTCAGAGGTTGGCACCGCTTGAAACTGCGGCACGCAATATTGGTTTCCAACCCAGTTGCGCCAGACCCCGCCTTTTTTGAAAGACATCATGCTCTCCCTCAGTCACAGCAAGCCCCATATTCTTGCTCTACAGACTTATCATGATTGGTCAGTCCGCCTGTGTCACCATAAATCTATCTTTGAAGCACATCACGAAATCCACGAAGATCCCAGTGAATTCAACGATTGACATCCTCGAAGCCTGCAGACGATAACATGCCCATGCAGCACACACATGATTTCTCCCTGGCCATTATCGCCGACGCACATTTTCACGATATTGACGGGGACTATGGCGTGCCCGGTGTGACCTTGGGCGCACGCAGCCTGACTTTGCGCAGCTGGGCCGATAGCCGTGCCTCCACCCGCGTGTTCAATGAGAGTGCAATGGCGCTTGATGCGGCGCTCAAAGCCATTGTCGCGCGCAACATTCACCATGTGGTGCTGTTGGGCGATTACACCGATGATGGACAGCGCACAACCACGGCCAATGCCGCCAAATTGTTTAAAGAGCACGAGGCGCGCCACGGCACACGCTTTTATGCCCTGCCCGGCAATCATGATATTTTTGGCCCGAAAGGTCGCCATCAGGCAAAACGCTTTTTGCAGGCCGATGGTTCCAGCCTGCTTGTGACAAGCGACGTTTCAGAAACAGCGCCAAACCATATTGTGAATCCTGCCATGTATTGCGAGGGGTATCCCTTGGGTCTCGCACCCATGGCCGCTTTCGGTTACTTTCGCCGCTCGGACTATTTGTATTGGGAAACTCCGTTTGGTCTCTCCGATGATCCGCTCGAGCGCACCTATAAGGTCTCATCGCAAGACGGACAAAACCTCTATAGCCTGATGGATGCATCCTATCTGGTTGAGCCGGAGGATGGTTTTTGGCTGCTGATGCTCGATGCCAATGTCTTCGAGCCGCGCGACGGTGTGTTTCCAATCGGCTCGGAGCAGGCCTTTATTGACAGCACGGCCGCTGGCTGGAATGCCATGCTCAGGCTGAAGCCGTTCATTGTGGAATGGATGGCTGATGTTGCAACGCGGGCCAAGCAGCTTGGCAAGACGTTGCTGGCTTTTTCCCACTATCCGGCGATTGATCCCTTTGATGATCCAGAGGGCACGCGCGAAGTGCTCTTTCCCAACAGCACGATGACAAAGCGCAAACCCAGTGACGCAGTGGCCAATGCATTGATTGCTGCGGGCATTCCTGTGCATTTCAGCGGGCACTTGCATGTTGAAGGCGTTAGCCTTCACAACAATGACGATGGCCAATTGGTGAATGTCGCCGTCCCATCATTGGTTGCCTTTCCACCCGCTTTCAAACATTTGAAAATCGGTAAACATACTGTTGCTGTGGAGACAGTTGACCTCGCCGGCTTGCCGATGGATGCTGATATCATCTCACTCTATCGGCGCGAAACAGCGCTTTTGGGATACGAGCCGGATAAAGCCCTCGCCGCTGATACCTATGGACAATTTCTGCGCCTGCATACCGCAGCTTTGGTGATCCATCGGTATTTCCCTACAGAATGGCCAAGCGACATCGTGACCTGTCTTGCACCGATGTCGCTTGAGCAATTGTGTCTGGATGAACGCACTCGCCCGAACGGGATGGATGCAAACGGGCTCGCCATCCTCTGTCAGCAAGGGCAATTGAGCCAACAAGACCTCGCACAGCTTTCCATCCCGGAGCTTGTTTCGGACTGGTACTGCCTCTCTCAAGCAGCTTCGCTGGCGTTGCCGGTTTTGGGTGAGCAGAGGTTGAAACTTCTGCATTGGGTCGCAGACCTCTATTGTGACGCCAACAACCAAGCAGAAGAAACCACAGTCTCTGTGTTTTTGCGGGTATTTTTTCAGGCGCTGCGACATTTTTTGAACCGGGCAAAGAGCCCTGTCGAGGCAATTTCGCTTTTTGACTGAAACTCCTTTAAAGTCGGCTCAAAATACGCTATTTATGACGCATATCGCCGTCAAAAACTGCGGCGTAGAATGTGGAGAGTAACATGGGTCTCGCTCGATATGCCGACGACGGCGTCTTCGCACCACGCAAGATTGCTGATGTTTTGCGCACGACCAGCGAGGAAGTTGCGCGCACAGCCGGACTTGGCAAGGATGCTATCCAGCGCAAGGACCGCATTCGCTCCCACAAGACTCAGCGCCGCCTTCGCGAGATGATCGAAATTGTCAACAAGGTTGAACCCCGTTTTGGATCAGCTCTGATGGCCTACGCTTGGTATCGTTCCGAGCCCCTCCCCGGCTTTTCCGGGCAAACCGCCATGCAACTGGTCAAAAATGGCAGGGTCGACGACGTGCTCGACTATATTGATGCCGTCGATGCCGGCGTCCACGCGTAGCCGCCCAATGCGCTATGAAGGAAATCTTTATCGGGCATTGAATCCCGTCTATGCCCGTGAGCCCCTATCTGGCCGGGGTGCAGAGCTTTACGGCGGCCGCTTCAACCCGAAAGGCCGTTCAGCGCTTTACACGTCCCTATCGATCATGACGGCCCTAAAGGAAGCAAATCAGGTTGGCAATCTTCAACCAACCACATTGGTTTCCTACACTGCCCAGATTGACCGGGTGTTTGACAGCACAGACGAAGCGCTCTTGCGCACCCGACAGATGGATGAGGGCGCAATGGCCGATGGCACCTGGCGCGATCAGATGAAAGCAACAGGTGAAGCAAGAACGCAAACCTTCGCACGCGGTTTGATCCAAGAGGGGTTTAATGGCTTGCTGGTCAGAAGCTTCGCACCCGGCGCACGCGAAGATGACTTCAACCTTGTTCTTTGGAACTGGGCCTCAACCACTTGCCGCCTCACCTTGATTGACGACGAGAACCGGCTTTCACGCGAGAGTTTGTCAGGTTCAGATTGAACCAGACAAACTCTAGAGCGGCGTGCGATTAATATGACCCATTCTGCCGCAATGAATTTATGGGCTGATCAGGATTTTTTCCGAAGGGCATACCCCTCGGTACGGTCGAGGGAAAAATCCTGATCAGGACTTAAAGGCATGCGGCGCTTATATAAAAACGACAGCGAACCTTTGTGCGCCATCTATGGCGCACAGCGCTGTAGGGTTTGCTGAAACTTGCCGCCCACTGCGTTGGATGGCTTGCCCGATGGCAAAGCATCGCGCTGTGCCATCCGCCTTGTGGGACAGCAAGTTTGAGCAAACAGAATGGGTCATATTAAGCGCACGACGCTCTAATTGGTAAACGAAACGCCCTCGGCGCGGGTACCCCCTAGCAATGCCAAAGGCACAAAGGCCTGCCCCTACGGATGCGTCCTAAATTCCCCGGACCACCCGTGTTCCCATTTTCTGGTTAAACAGGGATTTGACAGATGTAAAATTGCCAATCCGAATAGGATCTATTGATCATATCAATAGCAAACAGTGCCCTACAAATTAAGCACATTTAAATATAAATATACTCCCACTTCAAATGTCTGTTCTGCCTGAACGAAAAGGCGGGTAGACACAGTCAGGCGATGAAAGTGCGAAGGTTTCAGAAGCCGCTTCATTGAGTTGCGTGCGCAGCCAGACAAGTGCGGGGTCGCGGGTCCTGTAACTGTGCCATTGCACGGATTGTTCAAGAGCCGCGATGGGAAAAGGCGTATGCTGTATTTTCAAACCGCCGAGTTTAACCATGCGATCCGCAAGCGTGCGCTGGATCAATGCAATGCGTGAGGTGCCTTGAATCAGGGGTGCAAGCGATGAAAAGGAATAGGTTGTCACCTCCACCCGAATCTCGATTCCACTTTCTCTGCATGCCCGCAAAGCGAAGCTTTCACCGCCATTGGGCGGCTGCATAATGATGTGACCTGCGGTCAGAAAGTCCGCATAGCTCAGCGGCTTCGCCCCCAGAGGCCCGTCAGCATCCACCAGACAACAAATCGCATCCTGCAATACCACCTCGGACGGATGATTGGTGGAACAGAAGACCGAAGGCGCAATAAGAAGATCAGCTTCGCCACGCTCCAACAGCAGATGCGGAAAATTCTGTTGCGGACGAAGATCGAGACGTAAATTGGGTGCGCGCTCCGAGACTTTACGTAGAAAAGGCGGGATCAGTGTATGCAATGTATAATCGGATATGATCAGGCTGATAGACCGGTTCGAGTGTTCAGGTTCAAATGATGGCGTTGAAACCACAGCCGTCTCAATGCGAACAATGATGTCTCGCAAGGGCTGCTCAAGCGATTCCGCCAGAGGCGACAACTCCATAGTGCGGCCAACCTGAATGAGAAGCGGGTCATCAAAATAATCGCGCAACCGCCCAAGCGCGTTGCTCATGGCCGATTGCGTGATGAACCTTTCCTCCGCCGCCCGGCTGACATTGCGCACCCTGATCAAGGTGTCCAGAACAGCAAGGAGATTCAAATCAAGATTTTTAAAACGCATACTATGCCTCTGGGTATGTATTCATAAGATTAATACAACGCATCAAAATAAGCAATTTCATAAAGGAATTGTTTTTCGTTAAATCTGGTCCTGGGAGGAGACACATTGCGCAAGCCGCTGTTGCGGATGAGCTCTGTCGTGCTTCCCTCATATTCAGCTTTCACAGGCTGTGCTGAAGAGGATGCAGAATGTTCAAGTATTTTCCAACCAATTACGTTTGGAACCTATCCGTCGATCTGTCGATTGAGATGGGCGCAAGAATAGGCGAGATCGAAGAGATGTGCGCTCCTCTTCAGGAGGCCGCAAAGGCACCGGATGCTGCTGGTGTTATGGCGTTTCGTCAAACCTGGGTGACGATGGGTGACAAGTTGGTCGGTCTTGCCGAAGAGGATGAGGTGAAGGGCCGTTTGCTTTCTGCGGGTGACAAACTGATCCGCGCCGCCAATTATCTCCTGACTGCCGAGCGCATGCAGGCTCATGGATCAGAAGGCCGCAAGGCACTTTACCAGCGCTTCCTTCAGGCATTTGCCAAAGGATTGGCGTTATCCGGCTCAACCTGCAAGCGCGTTGAAATTCCCTACGAAGGCAAGCACCTCTCGGCTTTGTATGTTCCCGCCGCAGGTGTCTCTGGCCCGGCCCCGATCCTGGTTCAGGTCAATGGTCTGGATAGCACCAAGGAAATGAAATTTCTGGTTGGCTTGCCGGGCTGGCTTGCCAAGCGTGGGGTGGCCTCTCTCGTGGTCGATCAGCCTGGCACAGGTGAAGCCTTGCGTCTGCAAGACCTGACAGCTCGATTTGATAGTGAGCACTGGGCCAGCCGTGTGGTGGATTGGCTGGAAACGCAACCCGACATTGATCCAAAACGGATTGGCATGGAGGGCGTCTCGCTTGGCGGCTATTATTGTCCGCGTGCGGTGGCGTTTGAGCCGCGCTTTGCCTGTGGTGTCGTTTGGGGAGCCAACCATGATTGGCGCGACGTGCAAAAGAAACGACTGGCCAAGGAAGGCAATTTCCCAGTGCCCCATTACTGGGACCACGTTCGGTGGGTCTGGGGAGCGAAAGACATGGATGAGTTCATGGAGATTGCCGAAAAAGTCCATCTGGACGGTGTTCTCGATAGAATTCATGTGCCCTTCCTTGTGACTCATGGCGAAAAAGACAGCCAGATCCCCCTGCATTGGGCGCAAGCAACCTATGATCAGCTCATCAACAGCCCGAAGCGCGAACTCAAGATTTTTGATGCCCGTACGGGCGGTGCCCAGCACTCCAGTTTTGATAACTCGGCCAACGCCGGTGCCTATATCGCTGATTGGGTGGCTGAGAACCTCGGTGGACATATCGCGGTTGGAGAGAAGCCATGAGCATAAAACTAATGATGTGTGGTCGTCGACGTCCAGGACAAACCCGGCGGGACAATCAACACCATATGAAACACGTTCACGGCTCGCTGGTGCTCAATTACATCGCCACAGATCCTGACAATGCGCCGCGCGTTTATGTGCAGAACCATACGATCGACTCAACATTTGCCAATGGGGATGCGTCCCCCAAGGCATTTGCTCTGGGATTCGACTTCATCACTGAAGTCTCGTTCCCGGACCTCGCCTCGGCAAAAGCATCTCGAGAAACGGCTTACTACCTTGAACGATTGATGCCGGACGAACCACGGATGGTGGATACGGACAATGTTCTGGGTCTTCCCTTTGCAGAAACCGAGATCCAGCCGGCGTCCATTACCGACAATGCCATCAAGCTGTTTGTGGTGATGGCAAAGGATGCCGTGACACCCCAAGACACCATCAACGCAGCCCGCGCGACCCTGCCTGAAACCTTGGGCTATAGCCGCAATGTCGCGCTTATGCTCGGACCAATCGCGCAATTGATGTGTTCCGCTTCGCGGATGCCGACTGCGCCTACGCCTTTGCAGAGGCCTATAAAAAGGGCTTGTCGCCAGATTTTGATGAACAAAAGACACTCATGGTGATTGCCAAGGAGTTTTTACTGCACCCGGGCAGCAAATGACCATGCACGTTCCGCAAAGGCGGCGCACGTTTTTGCGGAACGGTTCGGAAAACAACAAATCTAAGCAGACGAAGCATAGGCTTGCCAGTGAACGTCTGTTGCGCGAATAGGAGAATCGCCTATGAACATTATTGGCCCCGACTATCTGGTTTTTGGCGTCGACGACCTCGAAGCCTGTCGTGAATATCTGACGGCTTTCGGATTGAAGCCAGTCGATGTGACGGACAAGGGTGGCCTGTTTGAAGCGCTGGATGGAACCGGCGTTATCATTCGCCACAAATCCGACCCGTCTTTGCCGCCGCCGCTGCCCACCTCCAATATGCTGCGCCAGCAGATTTATGGTGTCCGCTCGGCTGAGGATCTCGACAAGATCGAGGCCGAACTCTCAAAAGACCGCCGTGTTGCCCGGCTTTCGGACGGCTCCATCGAGACAAAGGATGATCTTGGCTTTGAGCTCAAGTTTCAGGTGACCATTCGCCGCGAACTCGACATGCCTGCCGAAAAAATCAACGCGCCGGGGGCGCCTGCCCAGAGAAAGCCCAATGAAATTGGCGTTTGGGAAGAAATGCCTGCCGCACCCCGCTCTTTGAGCCATGTGGTACTGTTTGTGCCCGATATTGACATAGCCGCCGATTTTTACTGCAAACGCCTGGCGTTCGTGGTGACCGACATGTTCAAGGGCACCGGTCCTTTCCTGCGCCCCAAGGATAACGATGATCATCACACGCTCTTCTTTATCCGTACCCCGGAATATATGAAGGGATGCGAGCATCTTGCCTTCCACATGGGCGGACCGACCGAATTGATGGTTGCGGGCACACGCTTTGTGAAAAAGGGCTATCAGAGCTTCTGGGGTCCTGGTCGGCATAAGTTCGGCTCGAACTGGTTCTGGTATTTCAATAGCCCTCTCAGCTGTCACTTCGAATACGATGCCGACATGGACAAGCATGACGACAATTGGGTTGCCCGTGAAACGAATATGAGCGCGGAAGCCTCGCAAATCATGCTGTTTGAAATGCGGGAGAAATGGGCACCCAGCGGCCCACCTCCGGGAGCCAAGGGATGAGGCCGTGCTATGGATTGCGGTCCGCTGACCATCACCATGCGCCTGTGCCACGTGACCGATATTGCGGAGGGAGAAGCAAAAGGATTTTTGCCGTCCCCATCCGCAAAACGCAAGGTCATTGTGCTGCAACGCAACGGCGTTCTGCATGGCTGGCTTGATTCATGTCCCCATTATGCTGGTGGCACACCGATGGCCTGGAGGTCGAACGCTTACATGAGCGGTGATGGGCAACATATCGCGTGCCACTCTCACGGAGCCCTTTTCGATATGGAAACAGGCGAATGCATTCTGGGCCCGTGCCTGGGACAAAGCCTCAGCAGGGTTGATTTACACGTGACTGACACAGGTGATGTTTTTGTCACTGAGTGATTGGGAGGAGATTAAAATGAATTCTGGAGTGAACAAAGCCCTCATCATCGGAGGCGGCTTTTCCGGTATGACAGCAGCTCTGCAGCTATCTCGACAGGGCGTGAGTGTTGATCTGCTGGAGATTGATTCCGGGTGGCGTTCCTATGGTGCCGGCATCACCGTCAATGGCTCCACACTGCGGGTGTTGAACCAGCTTGGCTTGCTGGAGCGCTTTATGGAGGAAGGCTTTGCCTCCGATGGCGTTGACATGCTCGGCCCCGATGATGCCGCTATGTTTCGGCTGCCCACCCCGCGGGTAGCGGGGCCAAATATTCCCGGCGGCGGCGGCATCATGCGCCCGTCGCTTGCCAAAGTCCTCTCGGAGGCAGTGCTTGCGGCAGATGTCAATGTGCGCCTCGGTGCAACCTTCGCCGAGATTTCGGAAAGCGATGCGGGTGTGACGGTCACGTTCAGCGATGGTGGCCAAGGGCTGTATGATCTTGTGATCGGTGCAGATGGCCTCTACTCGGCGACCCGGAAACACATGTTTCCAGATGCTCCCAAGCCACGCTTCATTGGCCAGGCCATCTGGCGGGCCGTACTGCCGAAGCCTGAAGGCATAGACAATGTGGTGATGTGGATGGGCACACGTCTCAAGGCAGGCCTAAGCCCCGTGAGCAAAGAGAAAGCCTATCTGTTTTTAACGGAAGACCGTGAAACCAACAGTTTTGTCGATCCCCAAACCTTTGTTCCGCATATGAAATCCTTGCTGGAGACGTTCGCATCTCCAACGATCAAGGATATCGCCGAAAATCTCTCGGAAGAAAATCACATCGTGTATCGCCCGCTTGAGCAATTGCTGATGCCGCGCCCTTGGTATCGCGGTCGCCTTGTGCTGATTGGCGATGCCGTGCATGCCACAACCCCGCATTTGGCTGCCGGTGCCTGTATTGGCATTGAAGATGCCATGGTGCTGGCTGACGAGGTGGCACGCGGCAACACAATCGAGAGTGCCTTGTCAGCCTTCGAGGCGCGCCGCTGGGAGCGTTGTCGAATGGTGGTCGAGAATTCCGGACGCCTTGCCGACATCGAGATCCATGGCGGCAGCCGGGAAGAGCATGCCTCCATCATGACAATATCGATGAGGACTCTGGCTGAAGCCATCTGAACGAAAGCGGGCGATTTGAGGAGATCGCCCGCCATTCATTCCGCGATATTATGGGAGGATACTATGTCCGGGCAGAAATTTGGAGTTGGCGGCACCGCCGCCCTTGTCATCGCACACTGCGCCGGCATGATTGATCTTATCGCTCTGCCCGTATGGGTTGGCGCACTGGTCGAAAGATTTGGCTTTACACCACAGCAGGCCGGCGGCATCGTTACGCTTTTTTTGATCGGGGCCTTTTTTGCCAGTGCGTTTATGGCACCCAAGCTCAATAATTTGAATCAACGTCTTGTTGCGACAATCGGCTACGCGGCAGCCGCTTTTGCCTTTTTTATCGCATCCACCGTTTCGAGCTTTATGCCGCTTCTCGTGCTCCATCTCATTGCTGGACTGGCAATTGGCGCTGCATTGTCTATGGTCCACGGCACCATGGGCCGGGCCGAAAATCCGCATAGGCTTTATGCACTGTCTGGTATCGCCATCGGTCTGTTTGGTATCATCCTGCTCGGTGCCATTCCACAGTTGCTGATTGTTCTCGGCGGTCCTGTTCTCTTCCAGATATTTGCGCTGATCATGGTGATCGCCAGTGTTGCCAGTGCTCTCTTCTTTCTCAATCCAATCCCTTTGAAAGAGCAGGCCTCCGTACCCTTCAGCCGCGCCGCCTGGCTGACCATATTTGGCATCAGCTTTATGACATTCAACCAATCGATGGTCTTTTCCTTCGTTGAAGTGATTGGCAAAAGCCGCGGCTTTGATGCGGGAAACGTTCTTGCCGTGCTGATCGCGCTTGGCATCGTTAATCTCGTCTTGCCATCACCACTTGCTGCGATTTTGCAGAAAAAAGTTCCGGCCATGCTGGTGGTTCGCATTGGCCCCATGCTGCAGGCACTTCTGGCGCTTGCCATCACCTCGGCAACAGTGTTCACGGTATGGGCTCCTGCCGCTGCGGTTTTCGTGGCCGTGCAGATCTTCACCCACACATTCGCTTTCGGCATGCTGGCAAAGCTTGAGCCGTCAGGACGCGCTGTTGCCGCAACACCGGCCATGCTGATGATTGGTGCCGCCCTTGGCCCCATCATTGGTGGTGCGCTTGGCGAAAATCTTGGCTTCGGCGCACTGGGCGTCGCCGCTGCAGGTGTTGCAGCCATCTCCATTACGTTCTTCACAAAGGCAAAACACGCATGACATCCTTCCCGACAATCACACGCGTTGTCACCGGCCACAACGCCGAAGGACACTCGATTATCTCCATGGAAGGTCCTCTGCCGACCGTGGTGGAGCTTTCAGCCATTCCGGGCACTGTGTTTCACGAAGTGTGGTCCACTACCGCTAGCCCCGTGCTCGTTGATAATGGTGTGGACCCGACCCTTGGTCCACTGACGTTGCCGCCACCTTCAGGTGGCACCCGTTTCCGCTTTGTCGACATTCCGCCGGATACGGAAGAGTTTCTCTCCTCTGGTGCCGAGAAAATGGGGGATGCCTTCACCCAGATCGGCGATAAAGCAGCATCGACCGTCAAGGAAAACTCTCCCCATCCTCTCATGCATCGCACAGAATCCGTTGACTATGGCGTGGTGATCGAGGGTGAAATAACCCTCATTGTAGACGGGGGTGAAGCCCTGTTGAAACCCGGTTCCGTGGTCATTCAACGTGGCACCAACCACGCTTGGGCCAATCGCTCTGGCAAGATGTGTCGCATGCTGTTTGTGTTGGTATCTGGCACCTATGATCCATCCATTGCCGCCAGTCTGGCCGAACACTGAAGCCTGCAACATAAAAATTTTCGATAGGAGTTTATGATGAAACTAGCCACCTATAGCGATGGTAGTCGTGACGGCCAGTTGTGGGTTGTGTCACGCGATCTCAACCGCGCTGTTTCTGCGGTCGGCATTACGCCCACCATGCTCCAGGCGCTGGAAACATGGGACAATGTTTCGCCTCGGCTTACAGCCCTTTATGATCGCCTGAATGCGGGCGAAGAGGCATTTGCTGTGCCGTTTGAGCCACAACGATGCCTTGCGCCCTTGCCGCGCGCGCCGCAATGGCTGGATGCCTCTGCCTTTCTCAATCACGGACGGTTGATAGACAAGGCGTTCAACAATCCGATCAACCCAGATTTTGAAACAATCCCGCTGGTGTATCAAGGTGCCAGCGATGATATGCGCGGGCCACTTGCCGACGTAGAATTTGTCGACGAGTCCTTGTCAATCGACATGGAGGGTGAATTCGGCGTTATCCTCTCCAACGTCACCATGGGAACATCTGCCGAGTCCGCACCTTCCCACATCCGACTATTGGTGCAGATCAACGATTGGTCATTGCGCTCGCTGGCTCCGCGCGAGATGCGCGCCGGTTTTGGTTGGGTGCAGGCCAAGCCATCCACAGCTTTTGCGCCGGTGGCCATCACGCCCGATGAAATAGCGCCCTTCTGGACCGATAACCGCGTCAAGCTGCCGCTGCATGTATTCATCAATGATCGGGAGGTGGGACGCGCCAACGGTGCCGAAATGCACTTCTCCTTTGCCGACGTCATTGCCTACGGTGCCCGCACCCGCAAATTATCGGCTGGTACCATCATCGGCTCCGGCACGGTCTCCAACGTGGATCGTGCCGCGGGTTCCTCCTGCATTTCCGAAATCCGCGTGATTGAACTGCTGGATGAGGGTGCACCCAAAACGCCATTCCTGTCCTTTGGCGACAGGGTGCGCATGGAAGCACGTTTGCCCGATGGATCGACCCCTTTCGGCATCATTGATCAAAGAGCGGTGAAGGCCTGATGCGGATCCTCGTAACTGGTGCAGACGGATTTTTAGGCCGCAGTCTGGCTGCTCGGCTTGCGGCACAATGGTCCGGGTTAGAACACCTTGTGTTGAGCGACAGACAATTCGCAACGGAAACCATCGCGGGTGCGGATTATGCGACGGGTGATCTCGGCGACGCCGCTTTCCTTGATCACCTGTTGCAGCCGGGGTTTGATCTGGTGTTTCATCTGGCAAGTGTTCCGGGCGGATTGGCAGAGCAACAGCAAGAGTTAGGTTACCGTGCCAATCTGCTGGCACCACTGGAGTTTGCCCGCAAAGTGTCAGCGGGCAATCGTCATGCACGGTTTGTGTTCGCCTCGTCCATTGCTGTTTATGGCGATGTCGGTTCGGGTGTCGTCACTGACCGCACCGGCACTCGGCCACTGCTGACCTATGGTGCCCACAAGCTGATGACCGAGATGTTTTTGTCCGACATGACGCGGCGGGGTGAACTCTCCGCCGTGAACCTGCGGTTTCCCGGCCTTGTTGCCCGCCCGCCATCGGAAAGCGGCCACGGCTCTGCCTTTATGAGCCTGATTTTTCATAAAATCGCAGCGGGTGAAGCTTACGCCTGCCCAGTGCCTGCAACTGCAACATGCTGGTGGATGTCGCGCAGCGCGGCTGTGGATGTGCTGCTGCATGCTGCCCGCCTCGAGCAATCATCCCTTGCGACCATTCAACCACCTGTTCTGCATGCGACGGTTTCAGACGTTTCGCGAGCCGTTGAGCACCTGACCGGCAAGACAGCGCAGATTGACTGGGGTGATGACCAGAACCTCACGCGCATTTTTGGTGCGATGCCCGGACTGGATGCCGCCTCTGCGCTGGAGCTTGGCTTCAAAGCCGACGCCAATCTGGATGCCCTTGCAATAGCGCCGCTTTCAGGAGGCCTCTCATGAAGATCATCGATCTATCCGTGGCGATTGAAAACGATATTCCTGCTGATCCACCGGGTCTTGGCCCCAAGATTACCTACGTTGGCCATCAGGAAGGTGCAGAGGAAGTGCTGCGGTTTTTCCCTGGATTGGCGATTGAAGACCTGCCCGAGGCCGAGGGCTGGGGCGTGGAGCAACTCAACCTGACGGCCCATGCCGGAACGCATCTGGATGCGCCATGGCATTTCGCCTCCACCATGAATGGCGGTGAACGCGCATGGACGATTGACGAAGTGCCGCTGGATTGGTGCATCCGCCCCGGCGTCAAGCTTGATTTGCGCCATCTCCCTGATGGTTATGTGGCCACCGCCGAGGACATCCGCACCGCCGTTGCCGCCACAGGCCAGACGCTGCAACCGTTTAATATTGTGCTGATCAATACCGCCGCAGACGCGGCCTATGGTAGGCCGGATTATCTCGGTCGTGGCTGCGGCATTGGCCGGGAGGCAACGCTCTTTCTTCTCTCGCAAGGCGTGCATATTACCGGAACGGACGCATGGTCCTGGGATGCACCTTTCCCCGTCACGGCCAAGCGCTTTGCCGAAACCAAGGATGCCAGCCTGATCTGGGAAGAACACAAGGCGGGGCGTGAGGGTATTTTCCTGCATATGGAAAAACTCACACGGCTGGAAGAACTGCCACCGTCTGGCTTCACCGTGTCTTGCCTGCCGGTGAAGATCAAGGGTGGCTCCGCTGGCTGGTGCCGTGCGGTCGCCATTTTCGAGTGAGCAACCATGAGCGCGATCATTGGTGCCTGGTTTTGAAACCCAAGGCCAGCACCGCGAAAATCAACAACCCCGTCGCGACTTGCTGCCAATAGAAGTTCAATCCCGACAACAAAAGCCCGTTGGAAACCAACCCCAACAACAGGACGCCAAGCACCGCTCCAATGATATTGGGGCGGTGCAAACGATGGATTGTGGTGCCAATAAATGTCGCCCCAATCGCGTTGAGCAAAAAGGCATTGCCCGACGATGGAATGTAGACATTGACGGTGGACGTCAGCACAATGCCTGCGACCGCCGCAATAAGGCTTGCAATTGCATAGGCAGCGGCCACGGTCCAGTTCACCGACAAGCCGGAATATCGCACCACACTGGTCTGAATGCCAATCGCCGTGAGCACCCGGCCAAACCGCGTTTTCGACAGGATGACGGCGGTGATGAGCACCAGAAGGCCGGTGATCACCAAAGGCAGAGGCACGCCCAGCAACCGACCATGCCCAATAAACGCGAAGGCCTCGGGGATTCCGGCCTGTGGCAGATAGACAGGATTGCCGCCATTGGTCAGCAATTGCTGCACGCTCCGGCCAATAAACAATGTACCCAGTGTTGCCAGAAACGGCGAGATGCCGACAGCTGAAATCAGCACGCCATTGACCACGCCCACAACGCCGCCCGCCAGCAAACCCGCCAAAACCGCAGCGCCAACTGGTGCCCCATGCAGCACCAGCGTCACAAAAGCAAAACTGGCGAAATCCACCGCCGTTCCCACCGACAGATCAATGCCACCAGAGGTCACGGCAAATGTCATGGCGATGGAGACAATCGCCAGCAAGGCGACATTATTGACCAGCACGCTCAACAGGTTGGCCCCGGTCAAAAAGCTGGGGGCAAGATTGGCAAAGACCACCACCACCGCAAAAATGGCAATGAGCAGGCCATAACGCAGCAGATCCTGCCCTTGAAAACGGGGCACTGGCGCAGGGTTTGTTTCCAATATCGACATGAGCATTTACCTCTTGCGCAGCAATGTGGTGACTGAGACCACCAGCAGGATCAGAAGGCCTTGCACGCCCGCCACCAGCGTGCTGGACAGATTGAGCAGCTGAAATCCATTGATCAAAACACCCACAAAAACAGCAGAAATCAGCGTGCCCGGAATGGTGGGCACCAACCGCCTCGAAAACACAGACCCCAACAGCGTGGTGACCACCACCGGCAAAAGAATATCCCCAGCCCCTGTGGAACTACCGCTAAGGTAGGAGACATTCAAAATACCGGCAATGCCGCCTGTCAGACCAGCCGCAACAAACGCACCCGCCGTCAGCGCTTTGACCTTCAGCCCGGCGGCCCTTGCCGCTTCCGGAAACTCACCAACGGCATAAAGCCGAAGACCAAGGGGTGTGTATTGTACAATGGCCGTTGCCACAGCAGCCAGACCCAGCAACACATAAGCCAGCACCGGCAGCCCGAAAGGACCGGTTGCGGACAGCGATGAGAGAAAATCCGTCGAGGCCGGAATCACCGTATTTTGCGTCAAAACCAATTCAAGGCCCGCCACCACATTCATCACCGCAAGGGTCGCCAGCAGCGGCACGATACCAACCACCACAACCGCCAGCGCATTGACCAAACCAATTACCAGACCCGTTGCCAAAGCACCCAAGATGGCAATGCCATCGCTCCAGCCCAATTGCACCAGACTGGCATAAACAGCGGCACTCAGCCCCATATTGGCAGCGAGTGACAGATCAATGCCGCCGGTCACGACATTCGGTCCGCCCGCAATGATCACCACCGTCAGTCCAAAGGCAAGCACGCCCAGAATGGCCGACTGGCCAAGAACATTGCCCAGATTGCCAAGGCTGAAAAAATAGGGAGCCGTCAGCGCAAAAAACAAAAAGACACCAAGAATGCCGAGGAGCGAGCCAGTACGCAGCAGCAGTGCCGCGAGATTGCGACTGTTGCCGAGATTGAAGGGGCGATCACGCTGTGCCTGCTCCGCCTCAAATCCGATCCGCGCTTGCGTGATATCAGCCGACATGGCGCTGCCTTTCCTCTGAACCTGTTGCTGCGGCGAAAATGGCATCTGGTGTGGTTTGGGCGGATGTCAGCTCGGCGGTGATCCGCCCGCGGAAGAACACCAGAATTCGATCCGTAATGCCAACCAGTTCCGGCAGATCGGACGACAAGATGATAACCCCGGCCCCCCGCTGGACCAGGTCCGCAATCAATTGATAGATCTCGACTTTCGCACCAATATCGACACCGACCGTCGGTTCATCGAGGAGATATATCTCCGATTGACGACTGAGCCATTTGGCGATGGCCACCTTTTGCTGATTGCCGCCCGAGAGCGTTCGCACCGGTGCATCGCAGCTCGGAGCCTTGATCTGCAATTGTGCGATCAACCGCGCGACAGCAGTCTTCTCAAGGCCAGCCTTCACAAAGCCCGCCTTCACAAAGCCCGCCTTGGAAAATCGATCCAGACTGGCCAATGTGGTGTTTTCCAACACGGTCAAATCAAGCGCCACGCCATTGCCACGGCGATCTTCCGGCACCAATGCCAGCTGCCGTGACACGGCCTGCCGTGGGGTGGAGAACGACACCGGCCCGTTCCTTGCACGCAAATCGCCAGAGGTTGCGGTTTCCAGCCCAAACAGTGTCTGCACAAATTCCTTGGCACCGGAACCAAGCAGGCCTGTGATGCCGAGAACTTCGCCTCTGTGCAGGCTCAACGAAACATCGTGATAGCGGCCAGCGGCTGTCAGATTGCGAATGTCGAGAAGGCGCTCGCCTTTTTCAACGACCGCTTTTGGAAACATCTCGGCAATGTCGCGCTCCACCATCAGCGTCGCAATCTGCTTGGCGGACAGCCCTGCAAGTGCCCGGCTGACCACCACCTGACCATTGCGCAACACCGTGATGTCGTCGCAGAGATCCTCGATTTCGCCGAGATAGTGGGAGATGTAGATAATCGTGACACCCTCGGACCGCAGGCGGCGAATGAGGGCAAACAGAATATCGGCCTCGCGTCGCACCAAGGCGGCGGTGGGTTCGTCAAACACCAGCACTTTCGGCTTGGCCAGCAACGCGCGGGTAATCTGCACAATTTGCTTTTGCGCCGTTGTCAGCTCAGACACCAGAGCATTGGTTGGCAATCGCAGACCAAAATAATCCTGCAAAATCGCATCAGCCTGCCGCTTCATCGCCCGGCGATTGGTAAAAGGAGTGCCCGCAATGCGCGGTTCATGCCCCAGAAAGAGGGCTTCGCCAACCGTAAAGGACGGCACCAGCAAGCGATCTTGATGGATGAAATGAATGCCGAGTTTCTCAATCCGATGGGGCGACAAATCCGCCGACACCAACCCATCAATTTCGATTGAGCCGCCGTCAGGGCGATGGAGACCCGCCAGAATCTTGATCAGCGTCGATTTACCAGCACCATTTTGCCCGACAAGGCCATGAATCGAGCCCGCGCGCACGGCAAAGGACACGTCAGCCAGCGCTTTCGCGCCGCCGAACTGTTTGCTGATGTTGTGGAAGCGGATCGCTGTTTTGTCAGCGCTTTGCTCGTCAACCATCGATGGTTCCCCTAGAAAGCCGGATTTCGATAACACAAGTGCCGATGCTCATCACATCGGCACATTTTTGGTTCACGGTTTCAACCAGTTAGCCAATGCCGAGTTTCTTGCTCACCTCGTTGACGTTCTGCTTGTTGGCCAGCAAAGCCGGAACATAGCTCTCGCGCGGCAAAGTCTTGCCCGACAGCAGGAGTGCGACATTGCGGATGGCCTGACGCCCAAGTTCGGCAGGCTGCTGGGCCACGTCGGCTGCCGCAGGTGATGCGGGATCGGCCACCAGCTGGAGCACTTCCGGGCTGCCATCCACACCATAGGTGCGGATTTCCGTGCGGCCCGCCGCTGCCAGCGCCTGCGTTGCGCCAAGCTGTGGAATATCCCACGCAGACCAGATGGCCTTGATCGAGCCCTTCTCCGGGTATTTGTTGAGAATGGCGGTGATTTGGGTAAAGGCATCCTGTACCGTGTTGGGGATCACATCGCGCAATTCCGGCTGAATGATCTTCACCTTCGGGAAGTATTTGGTCACATTGACCAGCTGATCATAACGGATGGCGCAGGGCGTAACGCCATAAAAGCCATTGAAGACCACGATATTGCCTTCGCCGCCAATATCAGACACCAGCTGCAGCGCCAGATCCTTGCCGATACCCCAGTTATCAGAAGTGGAATTGTTCAGCGAATTGCTAGAGCCAACATCAATGGTCAGCACGGGAATCCCCGCATCGCGGGCCTTTTTGAGCCACGGGTCAATCACCGTCAGCGTGCCCAACAGCTGTACAATGGCATCCGGCTTTTGGGCAATCAGCGTTTGAAGTTGTGCCACCAGCTTGCCATCGTTGCGGCCCGCATCCACAGCAATCGGCTCTCCACCAAGGAGCTTCACCTCGGCAATCTGGGCATTATAGGCCTGAAGATCAAAGAAATGATCCGTGCCAGCGGCGCTAATACCAATGCGCTTGCCCTTCAGGCTAAGTCCCTCGCCCTCGGCACGTGCTGCCGTGACACCCAAAGCACTGGCCCCCGCCACCGCCACACCGGCAAGCGCCGAGAGCTTGATCAGCGCGCGCCGGCCGATCTCGTTGTTTGATTGATGAGCTGACATGTCCCAAACTCCATTTGTCTATTATTTCTATAGAGTAATTACTAAACAGAACAAACACAGAAAGATTTTTGCGTATTGCTAAACCCATAAGAAAAAAGGGGTATGCGCAACGGACATCTTGGGACCAATTATTCCCGGCCCTTGGTCCGCGCGGCGGCGAGCCTTGGCGATAGCCTCATCCGATTTTGGTTTCCTCAGCGACAGTCCGGCCCATTACGAAGTTGCAATTTCTAATCGGCACCACAACAACGGAAGGAAATTTCTCTACATAATCGATGGAATAAGGCAGCATTCATCCATCCAAAGCAGCTGGACCAGCCCCGGCGGCCTTCGTCAACACGACATCAATCAATGGGAGTGACCGATGAGCAACAAATCCTTGCATCCAGAAACCCTGGCCCTCCACGCCGGTTGGCGTGCTGACCCTTCGACGGGCGCAGTTGCCGTGCCGATCTATCAGAGCACGTCATTCCAGTTCCGCGACACAGAACACGCGGCCAATCTGTTTGCGCTCAAGGAACTGGGCAATATCTACAGCCGCATCGGCAATCCCACGGTGGATGTACTGGAACAGCGCGTCGCAGCCATTGAAGGCGGGGTCGCCGCTCTGGCGCTGGCATCCGGCCAGGCGGCATCTGCAATTGCCATCCAGAACCTCGCAAAAGTCGGCGACAATATCGTCAGCTCCACCGATCTTTACGGCGGCACATGGAACCTGTTTGCCAATACGCTGAAAGATCAAGGCATTGAGGTTCGCTTCGTTGATCCCACCGACCCGGAAAACTTCCGCCGTGCCACTGACGAGCGCACTCGTGCCTACTACGCCGAAACATTGCCGAACCCGAAACTCACCGTCTTCCCTATAGCCGAAGTGGCCGCCATTGGCCGCGAGTTTGGCATTCCGCTGATCGTCGATAACACTGCGGCCCCTTTGCTGGCGCGGCCGTTTGATCACGGCGCGGCCATCGTTGTCTATTCCTCCACCAAATATCTTGGTGGTCACGGCACATCGATTGGTGGTCTGATTGTGGATGGCGGCAATTTTGACTGGGAAGCGCATAAGGAGCGTCAGCCTGCCTTGAACACACCTGACCCAAGCTATCATGGCGCGGTCTGGACCGAAGCCACCAAGCCGCTTGGCCCTGTCGCCTATATCATCAAGGCACGGGTCACGCTGCTGCGTGATCTTGGTGCGGCATTGTCGCCGTTCAACGCCTTCCAGATTTTGCAAGGCATTGAGACCCTGCCGCTCCGCATTGAGCGGCACGTGCAAAACGCTGCAGCCGTGGCAGACTATCTGGCCAAGCGCCCCGAAATTGCCAAGGTGATCTACCCATCCCAGCAAACCGGGGTGTGGCGCGAGCGTGCTGACACATATCTGAAGGGTGGCTATGGCGGCCTTGTTGGCTTTGAGCTGAAGGAAGGGCTGGAGGCTGGCCGAACGTTTATCGACAGTCTTGAGCTGCTCTATCATGTTGCCAATATTGGTGATGCGCGCAGTCTGGCCATCCATCCGACTTCCACCACCCACTCGCAGCTCACCGCAAAAGAACAGACCGCCAGCGGCGTTTCGCCGGGCTATGTCCGTCTGTCGATTGGTATCGAGCATATTGATGACATCCTTGCGGATATCGAACGTGGCCTTGATGCCGCGTCCTCATCGCAGGAAAAACGCCAAGCAGCCTGATAACATCTGATCCTGTCCGGGGAAATCGACATCCATTTCCCCGGACAGACTGCAAATGCCATCGCACGCATCGCCGCAGGATGAGCAGCCGCCTTGCATAAATTTCTCTGTGTAATGTACGCAAGCAATGTCATTTTTACACGACCGCCCGCTATTCTGTCCTTCGAACTTCGATAGAACAACGACACGTCAGACGCCCGGAAAACCGGGCGTCGCTTAAAATGTGGAATGGTGCGATGAGTGATGTCAATCGCGTGTATGCCGAGCGTCTGCTACGCGAAGCAGAGCTTGAGGCATTGGTGGTTTTTCAGCCAGAGGCCTTTCGGTATGTGGTTGGCGCGCCTGCGGGTGTGGCCACCATGTGGGGCAGAGCCGGTGCGGCCATCGCACTGGTGCCTGCGGACGCCTCAAAGGGTCTTGCGGCCATTGCGAGTGACCATGCTGCTGGCGCAATCCGCGCAATTGCGCCGGACATGGACCTTCGCACCCATCGGATCTGGATCGACATGGTGGACCTGAGAGGGGCCGAAACGCTGGAGCATCGGACCGAAAAGTGGAAACCGGTTTTCGGAAAAATCCGATGCGAAAATAAGAATCTAGACCAGATCAACACGGCCTACCAACATTCCGGCTCCACCGACCCACGACCCGAAACCTTTGATCGCGCAACTTGCTTTGGTTTGCTGAGTGAGCTGCTGACCGAGCGCGGTCTGCATCAGGCGCATATTGGTGTCGATCTGGAATTCATGCCCGCCGCTGATTTTGAAGCGCTGAAACAGGCTATTCCCGCCGTCACCTGGCTTGATGGCTCACAGGTTCTGCGCCGCATGCGGGCGGTGAAATCGGAACGTGAGATTACGCGGCTGCGCAATGCGGCGCGTGCTGCGGAGGCCGGATTGGTCAGAATGGCTTCCGAGGTGAAACTCGGGGCTTCCATCGCCACGTTCTCGGCGGCCTGGAAAGATGGTGCCCTCAATGCTGCACGCGAAGCAGGGTTTTCGCTGAGCGGCCATTGGGATTTTATCTCCGTCGGTGCTGACCTATCGGATAGTTCCGCCATCGTCACACCGGGTGCGTTGATCAAGGCAGATGTTGGCACTCTGGTCGATGGCTATTCCTCCGATGGTGCAAGAACCTTTACCTATGGATCGGCCACGTCCTTGGCACACAAGGTGTTCGCAGCTCTTGAAACCGCCTTTGCTGCGGGACTGGAACAATTAAAACCCGGCAACACCTTCGGATCCGTCCATGCAGCCATGCAGGCATCCATGCGCAAGGATGGTTTCTTGCACTATGATCGCGGCCATTTTGGCCATTCGGTGGGCGGCGGCGCTGGCATTGAGGACTGGCCGTTCTTTTCATCCGGCAACCAAGAGACCATCCTGCCAAACATGGTGGTTGCTCTTGAGGCTCCCTTTTATGGACAAGGGCTGGGCGCATTGATGATTGAGGACCAGTTTCTGATCACCGATAGCAGTGCGGAATGCATGAATACCCTGCCCCGAACTTTGCGCGATCTTTCCTTGCGATAGGCCATCCTCGCCATCTCCAGTTCGCCCACACAGGCAATAGAGTTTGTCCGGGAAAAGTGGAACCCACTTTTCCCGGACAAACTCTAGATGTGTCTGGTTCAATCTGAACCTGACACATTCTGGCATAAAATGCAAAGGCCGCCCGGTCCAACGTAAACCTGACGGCCTCTTGTCTCTTGATACCCTACGCTTGGCCTCAGAACTCTTCCCAGCTGTCGGTTTTGGCAGCGGTGTTCAAGCCAAGCGCTTTGGCAACTTGTCCCACCATCCGTCTTGCCGGGGAGGTTACAGGCTTGTGGCTTGCTTGCGCGGCCGCTGGTGCAGCGCTGCTCACCTTCCGTGGCGTCGCATAAGCAGCAGGCGTACCATTTCCAAGCTGGAACTGGCTGATCAACTGGCGAAGCTTATCGGATTCACTCGCAAGCGACGTGCTGGCTGCCGTGGCCTCTTCCACCATGGCCGCATTTTGCTGTGTCACCTGATCCATCTGGTTGACGGCGGTGTTCACTTCCGCAAGACCAACAGACTGCTCCTTGGCAGAGGTCGCAATGGCATCAAGCTGCGTGTTGATTGAAACGACATGACCTTCAATCACCTTCAGGGCTTCACCCGTCGCGGTCACCAGTTTCACGCCGCTTTCAACTTCCGTTGCAGAATTGCGAATAAGATCCTTGATCTCTTTGGCAGCGGCAGCAGACCGTTGCGCCAACTCGCGCACTTCCTGCGCAACCACGGCAAAGCCCTTGCCTGCTTCACCGGCACGGGCCGCTTCAACGCCCGCATTCAGAGCAAGAAGGTTGGTCTGGAAGGCGATCTCGTCAATCACGCCAATGATATTGGAAATCTGGTTGGACGATTGCTCAATGCGCTGCATGGCATTCACAGCACTTGCAACCACCTGACCCGACTGTTGCGCAGCATGATTGGCCTCAATCGCCACAGAGCGTGCCTCTTCCGTCCGCTTGGACGAGTTGGAGACATTCGTGGTGATTTGGTCAAGAGCGGCTGCCGTCTCCTCCAAGGCTGCCGCCTGTTGCTCTGTGCGCTTGGACAGATCATTGGCACTTTCGCTCAATTCACGAGAACCACCATCAATGGACGCGGTCGATACCGTCACCGCTGAAAGCGTTTCACGAAGCCGCTCAACCGTGTTGTTGAAATCGGTGCGCAAACCTTCAAACTCGGCGGCAAAGGGTTCGCGTAGCTCGAAAGTCAGGTTGCCATTCGAAAGATGCTGCAAGCCTTCACCAAGACCTGAAGTGGCTTTCGCCATCTCTGCTGCGCGCTTGCGGTCAACTTCTGCAACGCGTTCTCTCTCAACCTCGCTCATGCTCCGGGCTTTGGCAGCTTCCTGCTCCAGTTCGCGGGTGCGCAAACCATTATCCTTGAACACTTGAACCGCCTTGGCCATTGTGCCCACTTCGTCACGGCGTGCAGCACCATCAACCACAGCGGACAAATCACCACCGGCCAGTGTCCCCATGGTTCCAGCCAAGCCACGGATTGGTAAGACCAGCCAAGAGCGGATAGCAAAGAAACCAACCAAGAGCACCAGCACGAGACCGCCAAGAACACCAACAAGTGTAACAACCACAGTGCTGCTGGTGGCCGCTGTCAGGTCGTCGCTCTTTTTGTTGACTGCACTCGACAGATCTGTAATCGCTTTTGTCAGCCGTGGTGACATGGTGAGAAAGCCCGACTGGCACTCTTTCAGGAAGACCTCTTGACTTGCGGCAATTTCGTCAGGCGTTGTGGATTTTTTGCCCAGAGTGATCGTGTTGGCACAAGCGCCATCAACCAAGGCAAGGCCATCTTTTTTTATCGTCGCGGCTTCCGTATAGCTCGGCAAGGCTGCGATGGCTTGGTCGATGTTTCTGGTGAAATTATCATGCTGGGTTTGAAGTTCGGCCATAGCAGCCGTGTTTCCCGCATCTGTACGGGCGATCAGCAGAAAGCTTATTGCCGACTGAAGCCCTCGCAACGATGCATTTGCCCGAGCAAAATAGAGCCCAGCAGTTGATTCTTGATCCAGAAGATTGCTGTAACCAGTGTCTGTAGACCTGATTTGGTAGGCCGCGTATCCGGCCACGCCGACAGCGAAAACTCCGAATAACGCCATTATGGACAGGAATTTTCCGATAATGGGAATATTTTGCATTGCCAGGCTCCATTGCGGGGGATGTAATCGCGTTCGTTGTCTCCCGATACCGTAATGATCCTTCATCCTAAATAAATCATTTACGCATGCACAGAATTCCATGAATATCTCATATATCTATATTAAATATATAGATATATTGAATAAAACTGATGACATGCACCGATGAACTCGCAAACAACATTGAGTGCCAGATTTAGCGGCGTGAATGGCGGGCAGTGATGAAGTGTTTGTGCCTCAAGGGCATGCACCGGCGTTAACAGACCATTCTGCTGTTGCACGGCAACAAGACAGGTGCCGCAACGGCCTCGCCCGCCACAGATACTGGCGTGAGGCACGTTGTTGAGCTGGCTCAGATCAAGAATGGACAGACCTGAGGGGCCTGAAATGATCACCCCTCCGTCGTAGGATATTGTTACCGGTCTGCCGCGCCTGCGCATAATTCTAACCGTCATAATGACAAGCGCCATCAACACAAGCGCCCCATAGACCAAAAATACGGTTTCGTGGATGGTCTTCAGCAAGGGAGCGGCCTGTGTCATCAAGCCGACAAGGTGGTCAATCTTTTCATGACCGGCTTGCAATCCATCGAGGCGTGTCATTGCATGCTTTCCGCCTTCAACAAAGCCGAGCAATGCCAGAACCGGTATCAAAAACAGAATGGGCGTGACGACAGCACCGACGCGCGTCCAGAGGGATTTTAACACCAGCCAGTGATAGAGCCCTATCGCACCATGGACCTATAGGATCACGAGCACCAGAATTTGCTGCAATGCAGCGGCTGGAGAATATCGCCAGTAAAGAACAAGCAGAAAATCGAAATCCGGTTAAAATTGCGGCGAAATCTGCCGGAGAACACCCACAATCAACAGATGGCTGAGAAGAAGCGGGATGATGAGCACGCCAAGGGTCATTTGCACCCAATCGGTTCGGCTTATCACCAGACTTCGGCGTTGAGCAATAGAGAGAAGCCCCACGCACATATGCACCAAAGCTGCGGCCAACAGCACCAGAGTTGCAGGCAAAGTGCTCCAGGGCTTCATCAAATACTGGCTGGCTGCATCAAGTGCATCGATGGAATGAAGCCCGAAGGCCAGATTAACAAGATGCATGGCCGAAAACAGCAACAGCACCAAACCCGACACTACTGCATGTCGCGTTCAACTGGG
>DNPN01000276.1 GCA_003501385.1 Rhizobium sp.
GGATGAACCCATAGAAGCCCGCGCTAAGGCAATCGCTGCGGTCTAGAGGCTGTCAGGTTCAGATTGAACCAGACAGCCTCTAGATTCTCTTGTTTTCGTTTGTCTTTTCGGGAAAACCGGATTCCACTTTTCCCTGACAAACTCTAGCGAAATGTCGACGACGCCAAGTTGAACAAAAAGGACTGCGCCGTGATTGCTATCAGCGCACTCCTTGACTGCCTTTCAGAGCGAAAATACGCAGCGCTTAAATGATCCCGCCAGAGCCGCCCTTGACGGCAGGGCGTTGCGCGCCGATACGGGCGCGGTATCCACTGGCACGATAGGCTGCGACTGGATCGATAGCCCCACCCGCGCGCCGACGTGCTTCTGCCAATATTGGCTCCACATCGGTACGATAGGCGAGTTTCAATGTTTCGGTTGCCATCAGGGCGTCGTTGTCGTTCTGATAGCCTTCGAGAGCTACGCGGTCTACCAACAGAGCTTGCGCATAGGCGCGGCGAATTTCGTTGGCGCTGGCCATTAGACTTTCGATTGGATCGGTCACATTGTGCGACTGATCGATCATATGGGCTGGATGGAAGTCCTTCACACCACGATGTTCAGAATCCACCAGTTCATTGAACACCAGAAACAGGCGGTAAGGCTCCACCGAGCCTGCATCCAGATCATCATCACCATATTTAGAATCGTTGAAATGGAAGCCGCCGAGTTTGCCAAACTGGATCAGGCGGGCCACAATCATTTCGATATTGGTGTTGGGCGCGTGGTGGCCAAGATCGACGAGGCATTGGGCTTTGGGGCCGAGTGTCTGGGCAATCAGGTAATTTGTACCCCAATCCTGTACAACACTCGAATAGAAGGCCGGTTCATACATTTTGTGTTCTGAAAACAGCCGCCAGTCATCCGGCAAGGCTTTGTAGATTTCGGCCATTGAAGCCAGATAGCGCTCGAACGACCGGGTGAAATTGCTTTGGCCAGGGAAGTTGGAGCCATCACCAACCCAAACCGTCAAGGCCTTGGAGCCAAGGGCAGCCCCGAGTTCAATGCACTCAATGTTATGCTCAATCGCCTGTTGGCGGGTGCTCGCATTTACATGGCTGAGGGAGCCGAATTTATAGGAATGGGCCTGATCGGCAGCATCTGAGAAGGTGTTGGAGTTCATGGCATCAAAACCAAGCCCCAGCGAATCCGCCTTGGCTTTCAGCTCCTTGGGGTCGGTCTTGTCCCACGGAATATGCAGTGACACGGTGGGGGTGGTGCGGGTCAATTGCTGGATGACTCCGCAGTCATCCAGCTTGTCAAAAATATGCCGTGGTTCACCAGCACCCGGAAAGCGGGCAAAGCGCGTGCCGCCCGTGCCCACGCCCCAGGAGGGCACGGCCACGAAGAAGCCTGCCACCTTGGCGGTGATCGCTTCAATATCGATATTGCTGCGCGCCAGCTTTTCACCAAGGGCGGCATAATCGGAATTGAGCGCTTTTGCGCGCGCGTTGTTGTCAGCGGCAATCACATCCGCTGAAATGTTGAAATCTGTCATCTGATCCTCCCGATCATCCGTCGATTATCGTGTGAAGCTCTGCGCATTGCCAGCGTCTACGTTGATAATATTGCCTGTGGACTTGGCCGAGGCGTCGGAGGCAAGGAAATAGATGGCTTCCGCGATGTCTTCCGGAAACACATTCAGCTTCAGCATGGAGCGCTTGCGGTAATGTTCCTCAAGGTCATCCACCTCGATCTTGGAAGAGGCTGCCCGCTGTTCGCGCCATTCGCCGTTCCAGATTTTTGAGCCGCGCAACACGGCATCGGGATTGACGGTGTTGACGCGAATACCGGCATCTGCGCCTTCAAGCGCAAGGCAACGGGCCAAATGGATTTCTGCCGCCTTGGCTGTGCAATAGGCGGAAGCATTTGGAGAAGACGCAAGACCGTTTTTGGAGGCAACAAACACAACATTGCCGCCGATATTCTGACGACGGAACAGCCGAAAGGCTTCACGCGACACAAGGAAATAGCCCGTGGCGAGAATGTCGATATTCTTGTTCCACATCGTAAGCGTTGTGTCTTCCACGGGGGCTGAAGAAGCAATGCCCGCGTTGGACACGAGAATATCGACGCCGCCGAATTCAGCCGAGCTTTGCGCAAATGCAGCGATGACCGCGTCTTCCTTGGTCACATCCAGCGTCACCGAGCGAACCGCATCTGCACCGTGGCGTTTGGTGAAATCGGTAAGGGTCGCGGAAAGTGCATCGGCGTCAATATCTGCCAGCACAACGCAAGCGCCTTCCGATACCAGCCGTTCCGCCGTTGCCCGGCCAATGCCGCCTGCGCCGCCCGTCACAAACGCAACCTTGCCCGCAAGGCTTTTGGGCTTTGGCATGCGTTGCAGCTTGGCTTCTTCCAGTAGCCAATATTCAATATCAAAGGCTTCCTGCTCTGGCAGGCCCTGATATTCGGATACGGTGGAGGCTCCACGCATCACGTTGATGGCGTTGACGTAAAACTCACCAGCAATTCGCGCCGTAGCCTTGTCCTTGGCAAAGGACAACATGCCGACGCCGGGGATGAGGAAAATCACCGGGTTCGGATCACGAATCTTTGGTGAATTGTCGTGCTTGCAGGCTTCATAATAGCGGGTGTAATCGGCGCGATAGGCTTCCAACGCCTTGTCCAGACCTGCCACAATTGCATCGACATCAGGGTTAGCCGGATCAAAATCCACAATCAAAGGCCGGATTTTGGTGCGTAAAAAGTGATCAGGGCAGGAGGTACCCAGTGCGCCGAGTGGCTGCAATTGCTTGGAGTTGACGAATTCCAGCACGGCATCCTGATCGTCAAAATGGCCGAGCTTGCGCTCTTGCTTGCCAATCCGACCACGAATTTCAGGCATCAAACGCGCTGCAATCGCGCGGCGGTGATCAACGGGAAGGGATGTTGTGGCCGCACCGCCAAAAATCGTCTTGCCTTCCGTTTCCCTGGCAAACCAGATGATGGCCTTGTTGATAATCGCAAGCGTCAGTTCATAGCAAAGCTTGGCATCATTATCCCAAGTGAACAGGCCGTGGCTTTCCAGCACAACGCCCTTGGCACTGGGATTGGCTTTGACAAAGGCTTCCAGATCCAGACCGAGCTGAAAACCGGGGCGCCGCCAGGGTAGCCAGCCAATCTCATCGCCGAAAATCTGCTGGGTCAATTCTTTGGAATTTTTCGCAGCCGCAATGGCAATAATCGCATCCGGATGCATGTGATCGACATGGGTAAACGGCACAAAACCATGCAAAGGCGTATCAATCGAGGCCGCCCGCGGATTGAGATTGAAGGTGCAATGGGGCAAAAAGCCAACCATTCGGTCTTCGTCGTGAACGCCTTTGTAGATACCCTTCAAGGCATCCAGCTTGTCTTGGTAGAGGGTTGCAAAGCCATCCAGCTTGATGGTGCCGACATCGCCACCTGAGCCTTTGACCCACAAAACCTTGACGGTCTGGCCCGTCAGCGGATCAATTTCCATAACCTTGGCAGAGGTATTGCCGCCACCATAATTGGTGATGCGCTTGTCTGCACCCAACAGGTTGGAGCGATAGAGCAGCTTGCCCGGCTCATCCAGAGTAGTGGCAATGCTGTCATCCCAGCGGTTATCGAGAAGGCGTGGTTGGCCTGTCATGCAATCCTCCCAAAGTCTGTTTTCTGGCCAGCCGCTTTAGCCAGCCCTCCATCTTGAATGAAGATATCGCGCAAGATGAGAGAAGTTGTCAATCAAAAACGATCATAAAACTTCATTGTGCGGCGCAATATAATTTATTTTGATCGTTTATGATTGACGGAGTAAAGAGTTTATGAATTAATTGATCGCAGGAGGAAGCCATGCACGAACGTGAACGCCATCGCATTATTTTGAGCGCTGTACAGGAAAAGCCTGTGGTGACGGTGCAAGATATTGCCGAATTGACGGACGCATCCGAGGCTACGATCCGCCGCGATATTGCATCACTGCATGTGCAAGGAAAGCTGCGCCGGGTGCGTGGCGGGGCGGAGGCGGTGCATCCGCCGCAGCAGGGCAATCTGGCGGCACGGCCGTTTAAAGTGTCGGAAACGCTCAATATCGATAAGAAGCGCGCAATTGCCCGCGCCGCTGTTGATTTGTGCGAAGAAGGTTCTTCCATCATCATCAATGGTGGCACGACGACGTTTCAGATGGTGCATTTCATGTCTGCGCGGCGTTTGCAGGTGATGACCAATTCGTTTGCCATTGCCGAGCATCTGGTGAAGCATTCGAAATGCAATGTGAATGTGCCGGGCGGCTCCATCTACCGCGATCAGAGCCTGATTCTTTCGCCATTTGAGAATGATGCGATTCGCAATTTTTATGCGCAGCGCATGTTCATTGGTGCGCAAGGTATCAACGCCCTTGGCGTGATGGAGCCGGATGCGCTGGTGATTCAAAGCGAGCAGCGCTTGATGCGGCAGGCGGAAGAATTGATCGTGATGGTCGATTCCACCAAGTTTTCGCGCCGCTCCAGCATGATTTTGTGCCCGCTGGACAATGTTTCGACCATCATTACCGATGATGGCGTGTCGGATGAGGCGGCATCCATGGTCGAGGCTGCGGGAATTAAACTATTGACGGTGAAGGTTTCGGCCTCTGCCGACAGGGAGGTGCCCCCCTCGGTCGCTTGAGGAACGACGACCGTTTGGGGGAAAGGGTCTTTAACAGTGGGAGGAAAAATTATGAAAATATCCAGACGGCTTTTTGGTGCAGCCGCCATTGCCTTTGTCGCCACAGCAGGTGTGTCGCACGCGGCTGATATGAAAATCGCCATTGTTGTCAAATCCTTGGGCAATGGCTTCTTTGAAGCCGCCAACAAGGGTGCCGAGGAAGCGGCCAAGGAATTGGGCGGTGTCAAGATCATCTACACCGGCCCCACCACCAGCACGGCGGAAGGCCAGATTGAGGTTATCAATTCGCTGATCGCACAAGGCGTTGACGCCATTGCTATCTCCGCCAACGACCCGGATGCGGTGGTGCCAGCGCTGAAAAAGGCCGTACAGCGCGGCATCAAGGTGATCTCATGGGATTCCGGCGTAGCTCCGGCAGGCCGTATCATGCACCTCAACCCGTCTTCGAATGAGTTGATTGGCAAAATGTGCCTGAAACTGGCGGCTGACCATCTGCCGGACGGCAAGGGCGACTTTGCTATCCTGTCGGCAACGTCCACCTCCACCAACCAGAATATCTGGATTGATGAGATGAAAAAGCAGCTCAAGGATTTTCCGGGCCTGAAGCTGACAACCACCGTTTACGGGGATGATCTGGCCGACAAGAGCTATCGTGAAGCCCAAGGCATCATGAGTTCGCACCCGGATGTGAAGGTAATTGTCGCCCCCACCACCGTGGGCGTTCTGGCGGCGTCGCAAGCGGTGAAGGATGCGGGCAAAATCGGCAAGGTCTATGTTACGGGTCTTGGCCTGCCATCGGAAATGGCGGGAGCCATCAAGTCGGGTGCCACCAAGGAATTTGCCATCTGGAACCCGATTGATCTGGGCTATTCTGCAACCCAGATTGCCTATCATCTGGTGAAGGGCGATGCCACCGGCAAGCCCGGCACGGAAATTCCGACGGGCCGGATGGGCAAGGTCAAGGTTGACGACAAGGGCGAAGCCGCCATGGCCGATCCGTTTGTTTACGACGCCAAGAACATCGACCAGTTCTCGAAAATCTTCTGATCCTCCCGATCTGATGAAACCAATCCCGGCGGCGCGTGCCGCCGGGAACCCATGAATTGTGTCTGGTGAAACCGATGATGAGTGTTCAAACCCATGCGCTTGATGCGACCGCCATGCCGATGACAATGCCGATATTGGAAATGCGCGGCATTTCGCAGATATTTCCCGGTGTTAAAGCGCTGGATGGAGTCAATATTGCTCTCTATCCGGGCCAAGTGACGGCGCTGATTGGCGAAAATGGCGCTGGTAAATCGACGCTGGTGAAGATTCTCACCGGCATTTATCGCCCCAATGAGGGTGAAATTGTCATCGATGGCGACGTGGTGCAATTTGCCAATGCGCAAGCCGCCATTGATGTGGGCGTCACGGCGATCCATCAGGAAACTGTGCTGTTTGATGAACTGACGGTTGCTGAAAACATCTTTATTGGCCATGCGCCCAAAACCCGGTTTGGCTTTATCGATTGGCGCAGCATCAATGCCCGCGCAGCCCAGTTGATGGCACGGCTGGAAAGCAATATCGATCCCACGATTAAGCTCAAAGACCTTTCCATTGCCCAGCGGCATCTGGTGGCGATTGCCCGCGCACTATCGGTGGACGCCCGCATTGTGATTATGGACGAGCCAACGGCGGCGCTGTCGCGCAAGGAAATTGATGACCTGTTTCGTATTGTCGAAGGCTTGAAGCGTTCCGGCAAAGCCATTTTGTTTATCAGCCACAAATTCGATGAAGTCTATGAAATAGCAGAGAATTATGCGGTGTTTCGTGACGGCAAAATGGTGGGTGCTGGCAAGCTACAATCCACCCCGCAAAGCGATATTGTCCGCCTGATGGTGGGGCGCGATGTGCATGATGCTTTCCCCAAAACCAAGGTGGAGATTGGAGCGCCTGTGCTGAGCGTTGAGCGCTATTGCCACGAGACCGAGTTTCACAACATCTCGTTTGATCTGCGCAAAGGCGAAATTCTCGGTGTCTATGGTCTGATTGGTGCAGGTCGTTCCGAACTTTGCCAATCGCTGTTTGGCATTACAAAACCGGCGTCTGGTCAGCTGACGCTGGAGGGCAGGGCGCTTACCATTCGCTCCAGCGCCGATGCCATTGCAGCGGGCATTGTCTATGTGCCGGAAGAGCGGGGCCGCCATGGTTTGGCGCTGCAAATGCCGATCTATCAGAATATGTCGCTGCCATCTTTAGCGCGCACGTCTGCGCGTGGCTTTCTGAAGGCTGTGAATGAATTTTCCCTTGCCCGCCATTATGCAGAGCGGCTGGATCTCCGCGCTGCCGCGCTTTCGGTACCCGTTGGTACGCTTTCGGGTGGCAATCAGCAAAAGGTGGTGATTGGCAAGTGGCTGGCCACCAAACCCAAGGTGATCATTCTGGATGAGCCGACAAAGGGCATCGATATCGGCTCCAAGGCGGCGGTGCATGGCTTTATCTCGGAGCTGGCGGCTCAAGGACTTTCCATCATCATGATCTCGTCCGAACTGCCGGAAATTCTGGGCATGTCAGATCGCGTAATGGTGATGCGCGAAGGCTTGCAGGAGGGAATTTTTGACCGGGATGGGCTGACACCGGAAATTCTGGTGCGTGCCGCCACCGGCAATGCGTGAGGGTGGATTATGAAAAGCCTGTTTCAACATCGAGAAATTGTTCTTGGTCTGATTATTGTTTTGCTGATTGGCGGGTTTGCCACCCGTGCCGCGGGCTTCGCGTCGCCTGCCAATCTTGCCAATATCCTCAATGATACGGCTATTTTGATCATTCTGGCTTTGGCGCAAATGGTGGTCATCCTTACCAAATCCATCGACCTGTCGGTGGCCGCCAATCTTGCGCTCACAGGCATGGCGGTGGCGATGCTGAATGCCGCTTTTCCCGGCATGCCTTTGGTGGTGCTGATTGTGCTGTCCGTCATGATCGGCGCGGCGCTGGGGGCGGTGAATGGCTATCTGGTCTGGCTTTTGCAAATTCCGCCAATTGTGGTCACGCTTGGCACGCTCACCATCTATCGCGGTATGGCCTTTGTGCTGTCCGGTGGTGCGTGGGTGAATGCCTATCAGATGACGCCAACTTTCCTGAATTTTCCGCGTTTTACCGTGCTTGGCCTGCCCATCCTGTCATGGCTCGCAATCATTGTGGTGTTTGCCATGTGGTTTGTACTGACCCGCACCAGCTTTGGCCGTGCAGCCTATGCATCAGGTGGCAATGCCGTGGCCTCGGTGTATGCTGGCATCAACATTGGCCGCACACGGTTCTTCGCCTTTATGCTGTCCGGTGGTCTGGCAGGGCTTTGCGGTTATCTCTGGGTGTCGCGCTATGCGGTGGCCTATGTGGATGTCGCCAACGGGTTTGAACTGGATAGTGTTGCGGCCTGCGTCATCGGCGGCATTTCCATTGCGGGCGGTATTGGTACCGTGGCTGGAACGGTGCTGGGTGCGTTGTTTCTGGGCGTCATCAAAAACGCGCTGCCCGTCATTGGCATCTCGCCGTTTGCACAGATGTCCATCTCCGGCATCGTCATTGTGCTGGCCGTGGTGTTCAATGCCCGCTCTGA
Organism: Rhizobium sp.; assembly: GCA_003501385.1. Taxonomy (GTDB): domain Bacteria; phylum Pseudomonadota; class Alphaproteobacteria; order Rhizobiales; family Rhizobiaceae; genus Allorhizobium. The sequence goes on from DNPN01000276.1 coordinate 8,270, forward strand.
GCGAAAAAAGGGCCGGATTATTCTTCGCAACACGGTCGCCGATCATAAAGCCAAGGAGGTGGCCGCATGAGCGCCCAAAATTCTGACCAAACCATCACTAGGCGCGTGATTCCCGACCGTCTTGGCACGCCTTTTCGTCGGCTTTTGGCGCGGTGGGAAGTGCTGTTGTTCGGTGTCGCGGTGGTGATTTTCATCGCCAATTCGCTGGCCTCGCCGTATTTTCTCAACATCTGGAACCTGTCTGACGCCACGTTTAATTTCACCGAAAAGGCGATGATTGCCTTTGCCATGGCGCTTTTGGTGATTGCCGGTGAAATTGATCTTTCCGTTGCTGCCATTATTGCCATTGCCTCGACTGCCATGGGGGCTGCGGCGCAAATGGGCGTGGATACGCCGGGACTTGTGGCTATTGGTCTCGGTGTTGGGCTAGTCTGCGGTGTGTTTAACGGTGCGCTGATTGCCGGATTAAAACTGCCATCCATTGTTGTCACCATCGGCACCATGAGCCTGTTTCGCGGCATCTCGTATCTGGTGCTGGGTGATAAAGCCTATGGCAATTACCCCGAAAGCTTTGGCTATTTCGGTCAAGGTTATATTTTCGGGGCCTTGTCCTTCGAGTTGCTGTTGTTTTTCACCATAGCCGCCATCTTCGGCATTGTGCTGCATGCCACCAATTTCGGACGGCAGGTGTTTGTGATCGGCAACAATCCGCTGGCCGCGCGCTTTTCGGGCATCCCGGTGGATAGGGTCAAATTCATTCTGTTTGTTCTCACCGGCTTGATGAGCGGTATCGCCGCTGTCTGCCTCACCTCGCGGCTTGGCTCCACCCGGCCATCAATTGCCCAAGGCTGGGAGCTGGAAGCCGTGACCATGGTGGTGCTCGGTGGCATCTCCATCCTTGGTGGTTCGGGTACGATTGGTGGTGTGGTGATTGCAGCCTTTGTCATGGGACTGGTCACCTTTGGCCTTGGGCTGTTGAACGTGCCGGGCATTGTCATGTCGATCTTTATCGGCCTGTTGCTGATCATCACCATTGCGCTGCCAATCATCGGACGCCGCATGCGAGATATGAGGGATTGAGCCCATGACTGTGGAAAAATATGCTTTCAAAATGCAGCTCAATCCCGGCATGCACGTTGAATACAAGAAGCGGCATGATGAAATCTGGCCGGAACTGGTGGATCTTTTGCACGATGCGGGCGTGAGTGATTACTCCATCCATCTCGATCCGGATACCAACATCCTGTTTGGCCTTTTGACCCGGCGCAGTGATCACATTATGGCGGCGCTGCCCAATCATCCGGTGATGAAACGCTGGTGGGCGCATATGGCTGATATCATGGTCAGCAACCCGGATAATTCTCCTGTCGCCACTGATCTCGTACTCGTGTTTTATACGCCATGACAACAGCTTACCAACGCATCGCCGTCATTGACATCGGCAAAACCAATGCCAAAGTTGTGGTTATTGACGCCGCCACAGGCCAGGAATTGACAGCTCACCGCGCACCAAACCGTGTGCTGCTGGATGGCCCCTATCCGCATTTTGATACGGAGGGGCTGTGGGCGTTTATTCTCCATGCGTTACAGCAATTTGTCTCAGCACCGGGCTTTGATGCCATTTCTATCACCACCCACGGGGCCAGTGCGGCCTTGCTGGATAAGAATGGTGCGCTGGCTCTACCCGTTCTTGATTATGAATACGCTTATCCAGATCATGTTCGGCAAGACTATTGCGCCCTTCGTCCGGAATTTGTGGAGACCAGTTCACCTTTGCTTTCGGGGGGGCTTAATCTTGGGGCGCAATTTCACTATCAAAAGACCATGTTTGCGGTTGACTTCGCCCGCGTGGCAACGATCGTCACCTATCCGCAATATTGGGCATTTCGGCTCACAGGTTTTGCCGCCAATGAGGTGACGTCTCTGGGCTGCCACACGGATCTTTGGAATCCGACATCCGGTCACTATTCCACTCTCGTGGAAAAGCTTGGTGTGAGCGCAAAAATGGCGGAACTCAGGTCTGCCTTCGATATTCTGGGACTGTTGAAGCCAGAAATCGCAAGCCAGATTGGCACCAAGGGACCAATTCCGGTGTATTGCGGTATTCATGATAGCAATGCGTCGCTCCTGCCACATCTTGTCCGTCGCACGGCACCGTTTGCTGTGGTATCGACCGGCACATGGATTATCAGCTTTGCCGTTGGCAGTGCGGCAAGCGCGCTTGATCCGGCGCGCGATACGCTTGCCAATGTGGATGCCTTTGGCAAGCCCGTGCCATCCAGCCGCTATATGGGTGGACGCGAATTTGAAATTCTCACCCAAGGTTTGAGCGAACCTCCAGAGGATGCTGTGGAGGCCGCAGCCATTGACGTTATCGCGCGCGATGTGATGCTGTTGCCCAATGTGGTTTCAGGCTCCGGCCCTTTCCCCAATCAGATGATGCGATGGATATCCAAGCCTGAAAATGACGTTGAGCGTTATGCGGCAGCAGGGCTTTATGCGGCAATGATGACCGCCAATTCGCTCTCTCTGATCGCTGCGGCTGGACCGATGATCGTTGAAGGACCATTTGCAAGAAATCGGCTTTATCTGCGCACGCTTGCCTCCGTTACTGGCCGAGATGTTGTTGTGGGGCAGGGAGGCACACCGACCGGCACGGCGGAGGGGGCAGCGCTTTTAACGGGTATCTCGGTTTCTCATATGCATGATATGATAATCCCTCCTGGCCTGATTGACGTTGGCCCATATTATCAAAGGTTTGTTGAGCGGTTGCGTTAGAGTCTGTCAGGTTCAGATTGAACCAGACAGACTCTAAACTCTCTTGTTTTCGTTTGTCTTTTCGGGAAAGCCGGGTTCCACTTTTCCCTGACA
>DNPN01000297.1:0-276 GCA_003501385.1 Rhizobium sp.
AAGGCTCGGTGCAGACCATCATCCCCATGGGTGACAAGGGTGCGTTGCGTCTGACAACCGCGCTGTATTACACCCCATCGGGCCGCTCGATTCAGGGCACGGGTATTCACCCGGACATCACCGTGGAAGAGCCATTGCCAGCTGATCTTCAGGGCAAGCTGAAGACCGAAGGTGAATCGGCACTGCCGGGCCATATTCAGGGTCAGAGCGAAACCGAAGAAGGTTCCGGCTCCGTGGCTTACGTGCCGCCAGATCCGAAGGATGACGTGCAGCTCA
>DNPN01000297.1:521-8170 GCA_003501385.1 Rhizobium sp.
ATCCGAAGGATGACGTGCAGCTCAACTACGCGCTGGATCTGCTGCGTGGCGTGAAGAAAGATGCGTCTTTCCCACCAGACCCAAGCAAGGTGGTGCTGGATACCGCCAAGAAGAAGTGAGATTGAAATAGAAAAATGCCGATCCGCAAGGGTCGGCATTTTTGCTTTTGATCTGGCTGATGATCAGCAGGTGATGGCAGCACCGCCCCGCGTGCTATATATCCCATGACGTTGCGTTGATTCGTTGAAAGCCCATCATTTGAGCACTGACTTACATGCACCTCTGGGCCAGAACCGAAAAAAGCCGCGCGTAAGCCGCCGCAGGCTGCCTGTTGGGTTGGGCCTTGGCGCTGTCAGTGGTGCGGCTATTTTGGGCCTGTCTTTTTATGTGGCTCTCACGCCCTTGCCTCTGCGTGCGCCGCAACCATTGCCAGCCCAAGTCGCCGAAGCGTCGCCCCAGCCACAGGCTGCGGCCCCACCACCGGCCAATCTGCAAACGCTGGAAACCCGTTCTTCTACCTCCGGTGCCGTTGTCCAGCGTAACACCATGCCGGATGGTTCGGTGGTGACCCAATATTCTCCGGCACTCAGAGATGGCAGCGGCCCGGCACTGATCACCACGCCGCATATTGGCCAAGATGCACGCATGGCCGCCACGCCCAATCCCGACCTTCTGGAGGATAGTCCCGAAGGCAAAATCCCGGTGATTGGTCCCGATGGCCTGCGCCCGATAGAACAATATGGGCGACCATGGTCGGGTGCGCACGGTACACGCATTGCCATCATTGTTGGCGGGCTTGGCTTGAGCCAGACCGGCACGCAAAAGGCCATCAAGCTTTTGCCCGAAGAGATCACGCTGGCCTTCGCCTCCAGCGGCAACAGTTTGCAGCGCTGGATGCAGGATGCCCGGAGGGCGGGCCATGAAATTCTGCTGCAAATCCCGCTGGAGCCACTTGGTTACCCGGCGAACGATCCCGGACGCGGTACGCTTCTCAGCAGCCAGACAGCGGCCAAAAACCTGCATCAATTGCATGAGGCCATGGCCAGCATCAGCAATTACACCGGCATTATGAATTATATGGGTGCCCGCTTTTTGACCGATGCGGGAGCGCTGGAGCCGATCATGCGCGATATTGCCGCGCGCGGCTTGTTGTTTCTGGATGACGGTTCGTCGGCGCAATCGCTGAGTGGCAAATTCGCCAAGGCACTGAATATGCCCTATTCGGTGGGCGATCTTCAACTGGATGACCAATTGCAGAAACAGGCGATTGTGAAGCGGCTGGACGAGTTGGAACGCATTGCCAAGCGCAATGGCAGCGCCATTGGCGTTGCCTCTGCCTTTGACGAGAGTGTCACCACCATTGCCGACTGGGTGCGCGAAGCGAAAAGCCGTGGTATCGAAATTGTCGGCATTTCTGCCCTTGCTCTTGAAAACCAGTAATCACAACTGCATAATTTTTTAAACCGAAGTCGGTTTAAAAAATTATGCAGTACATATAAAGAGATACAGCGAACCTTTGTGCGCCATAAATGGCGCACGGCGCTGTATGAGGACACCATGACCCAAGCTTCGATCAAAGCGGAAGACCTGCCCTATCGCCCTTGTGTTGGCATTCTGGTGCTCAATCAGGCCGGTCTTGTCTGGGCCGGACGGCGCATTCCCCTGCTGAATTCAGAATATGATGGCTCGCCGCAGCTGTGGCAAATGCCACAGGGCGGCATTGACCCCGGCGAAGATCCGAAGGAGGCCGCCTACCGCGAGCTATACGAGGAAACCGGCATGAAAACGGTCACACTTCTGGCCGAAGCGCCGGAGTGGATCAATTACGACCTGCCGCCGCAACTGATCGGCATTGGTCTTAGGGGCAAATACCGCGGCCAGACCCAGCGCTGGTTTGCCTTTCGCTTTGAAGGCGATGAGAGCGAAATCCAGATCAACCCGCCACCAACAAGCCAACACGCCGAGTTTGACGAATGGCAATGGAAGCCCATGCAGGAACTACCCGACCTGATCGTGCCGTTCAAACGCGGTGTCTATGAGCAGGTGGTGGCTAGCTTCCAGCATCTGGCGCGAGGGTAACGCCTCTTACGCTGTCCTCAACTGAGGCCTGCGCCCAAAAACCCGGTGGTCGAGATTATCCGCCACCGGCATCCGAAAAACCGGAACCAGCATTTCCACCTCATCAGCATAGCGCTCGGCATTGGCCACGGCCTTGTCAAGATTGCTGACGCGCTCCGGGTCCAGTTGATGCAGACTGGTGCGAAACTCAAACATGTCACGATAAGCGGCCCGCTCGATAATCGGCGTATCCAGCACCCGCACATGGCGTTCGGCCAGCAAGGCTTTCACCGCCTTCAGCGCCCGTGTGGTCACCAGTGAATTGACGCGCGATAGAACCACTGAGTGCGGAATGCGAATATTGCCGCGAGTGTAGAGATATTGCAAAAGCTCAATCACTTGTGCGCCACCTTGCGCATCCATGGTGCTGCCCTGAATGGGAATAAGCACATGATGGGACAGACCCAGCGCGGTTGCCAGCAACGGTGATTGCGCACCCGGCAAATCAACAATCACATAGTCCGATGTGTCCCGATAGGCTTCAATAGTTCGTTGCAGGGAATTGACCGAAACATACGTCGCCACCCGCAAATCCGTGCTGGGTTGCGCCCCTTCAAACCAGCGGGAAATCCAGCGCTGCGGATCGGTATCGATCACAGACACACGGTATCCACGGCGCACCAGCTCGGTGGCCAGCAGCAGCACAGCCGTGGTCTTCCCGGCACCGCCTTTGGTGTTGGCGAAGGTGATAATGGGCATGGGACAACCTCAGTAAACCAGCACAGAGCCACACATCGCTCGTCAACGGCCCCACATCATCGGGCAAAACCATTGTGCCGCAACATGGTTAATCAGATGTTATGCGTCGCCGATAAATACGGATAACGGGCGAAAGCCGTCATCAATATAGCGCAACACGGCCTGCTGGCTGAGCCAATTCCTATCTGATAATAAACCTCATGACGCCACAACACATAGGCCTCCGTGATTTCGTCGATTGATCCGCGCTTGGTTGGAGAGATTTCGCAATACCCCTGGAGGGGTGCCAAGGAACTATCCCGGCAAGTGCTATTCGAAGCCACTTCTGACCAACGGCATCGTAAGAAACGACCGTGCCGGTTTCAAACTTCGACAGTCTCTCGGACGTCATCCAGAAGAAAATGCACGATCACATAATGCGTCGTATAGTGCTGACCGCTGTCGGAAACACTCTCAACGCTGCCACCCTCGGACGGATGCCAGTTCTGGTAATGCGGGTTGTTGGTGATCAACGTGATCGCTTTACCCGAAAACCGTCCAGTAAGCCGATAGCGAGCCTCAGAAAAGTGCCAGATCTTCTCAAAGTCCTGTTGGCTGATACGAGCTCTCAAAGCTCTCCTCGTGAACGCCTTTTCAGTTGAACCATCGCTGTTTACAAGCGGCTGAAGTTGAAGGTCAACTTCTTCCGCATCGTCCAGCATAAAGGCATATTCGTCTGGCCACATCCGTTTCACGTCACGCTCCTCCCAAAGCTTTCCGTCCATTAGAGTCTGTCAGGTTCAGATTGAACCAGACAGACTCTAAATTTTCTTGTTTGCGTTTGCCTTTTCGGGAAAATCGGGTTCCACTTTTCCCTGACAAACTCTAGCGCGACGAGTGTAGCGCTTTTGCTGTAAGAGGCAAGGCTGATATAAACCATGCTACCCAGCGCCTTCGCGAGCTTGCGGATCGTTGCCATTGTGATCTTAAATCGTTGTTGGAGATCGTGAGTGATGCCCCTGGAGAGTTCCAAGGTCTATCCCTTGAAATCTGTTCTGCTACGCGGCCGCAGCTGAAAGCAATTTCTGCTCGTCCATAACATCAACGACTTGGATATGGTTGTTTCGGAACCGATCTATAGCCTCATTAAACGCTTCTTGCCGCGCAGACGGTTCATGTGGACCTTCTACGGCAAAGATAATATTCTTGGGGAGTAAGGTCTTTAACCGGTTAACTGTGAATAGCCACTTGTTGCTATGGTCAAGAATGCGCGTCGGATCATCTTGTCCTAAAAACAGCGGCTTCAGAATTTTAACCGGCTTGTCACCAACCAATTCAACAAATGGAAATTTTGCCTGATATATCCCATCGTTGAATGATTTCTTCTTGAAAGAACGCCCAATCATCTTGAGATTCAACAAATCTCGAACATGTTTTTCCAAAATTCCTTCGCGGTAGATCGGGCTGGAAAAATCTCTGTTGACGTAATATTCAAAGAGCTCAGCTAATTTATCTTCAGGGCTATCAGTCATCGCGAAGCGAACGTCACTAAAACGAATAATGCCTTCACGTTCTTTGGTGAGCGCATAAAAAAGATGCTCGGCATTATCCATGAAGCCGAATTCCATTCGGGTCTGACCGTCGCCATTGTGACCAGCTGCCTCTTTGATCCGCTTCAGTTCAGTATAATAATTCTTCAATATGAGACGAACTGTGGCTGGCTCTACGCTGTCGAAAAAACTGGTCACGCGCCCCAAGCGCCGAGTCTCAAGCTTGAAATCAAGATACCCTATGCGCGGAGCAACCAGCACGATCCCGATATTTGCAAATTCTTCCGTTTCAATATGTGGCTGGAACCGGATTATTGCATAGCTAATTGCATGCTTTTTCATGTTCGTTTCCAAAATGTTGGTTCGGCATATCGCTGCAAGGTCATTTCAACTCGGTCTATAGGAAAGCCATTATCGATAGTGTGATGCTCATCTGCATAATACCAACGCTCTGGTATGCCTCTGATGATTTCCGGCAACGCCGAAAGGGCCTCTGCGAAGCGTTGTGCGTAGTGGTGCTGCAAAACCTTTGAAGCGCATATCTCACTCAATTGTGTGGAAAAGATATGGCTCTCTATTTGTGAATTAAGCGTTACGGTTTCATCGAATGCCAAGTTATGGTCGATGACAAACAACTCTTCAGTCTTATCGGACCAGAGAAGGTTAGGATTTCCGCCAGCGTCGCTGAGCGTTCGGTCACCATTCATCACCCACCAATCAAATGCAGCGATATCGCATTTCAAAGAGGGCCTAACTTTCACGACGTTGACTATGGATATTTCGTTCACATTCTCTACACTTTGTGACCCGAACATTTCACCAAAGCCAAGCCCAGACAAGGTATCGCTCCGATCCAGCTGGCAAAGCGCTTGCGGCACAGACGCAATTTCAAAGCGTGGAATAGGTAAACCCAACTTGACACCGAGTTGGCCAGCGACCCACTCCTTTACAAGCGAAGCATAACTCGCCCCTTTTCCCTTAACAAATTAGAGCATGTTATCCGATCCACGGCAAATGTAAGGGGCTGTTTTGCCTTGCTCAGACCGTCTCAGAATTTCCTCTATTTCAACCGGCATATGGGTCCAGACGCGCGAAATGAATATCTCGCATCTATAGAACACTCTCTCATTTGAAGTCCAATAGTATAAGGTCGCGCCGGTAAAGTGGCCCTGTGATCATTTGTGATCGCGAGTTAGAATCTGCTGATCGTTATAAGCTTCAGGTTGCTCGTTAATATATTGAATTAATTGATATATTGCCGGGGGCAGTGGGACTCTTCGCCAATTAGGTCCGCGATACCTGAGAAACAAGGGTTTCTCGTAAGCGTCTGCTCCCGTTCGGGAAATTACGATAGCCGAAAGTGTACCACACGCGATACCCGGATCTCAAGGCCCCTATTTCTCGACGGCATTTAACGTCGCTAAACTTCCCGATCGGGGTGATTTTGGAGTTTGCTCTCGATCACTTCCCGATCGGTAAGAAATGCATTGATCCATGGGAAATCGTCCTGTACGGTAAGCCAATGCAGGAGATGTTTGATGTTCAGGTCCGCACGCGATTTCGGCACCGCTATCCGGGAAAAACGGAAGGCCCTGGGTTGGACACAGGTCAAGCTAGCAATACGGTCCGGCACGGGCGAACGCTTCATCGTCGAGCTCGAATCCGGCAAACCAAGCTGTCAGCTTGAAAAGTCCCTGATCGTGGCACGCACCGTCGGCATCGAGATCGGTGATCTCACGAAGGCCCAAGCCGCGCCGACCTTGCTTGAGGATGAGCTGGACTTCCTGCCGACCTTTGGTGTCGATCGATGACGACGATCTTTTATGAGAGCCTGCCTGTCGCCCACCTGACCTTCGATTGCGAGTGGCGACTCGACTATGACCCGAGCTGGGAAGCGCGCCGGTCAGCCTTCCCGGTGTCGCTGACCATGCAGCTCCGTTCAGGTCCAATCGCTGCGGACAGGCTTCTGCCCTGGCAATCTAACCTGCTTCCGGAAACCCATCTCGCTGAGATCGGCCAGCATCTGAAGGTCTTGCCTCAGGATATTGTCGGCCTGCTGGGCCACATCGGGCGTGACACGGCGGGTGCATTGTCGATTGGTGCACCCCGCAAGCCGGGTATCCATTCACGTCAGAGTTCCACTACCAGCCACCCCGCTACCGATACGCCCGTGGAGATAGAGGGCATCCCCACGCAAGCGTTAATAAGTTGAGAACCCGTTTGCATTAAACCAGCTCCTGGCATACAGAGCCATTGCAAAAGTTTAGGGCCTAAAAATTCAGATCAGACAAAGTCAGCTTTGCCGCCCGGCGTGTCTGCAATGCAGTTGCCCAAGCATAGATATCGTAGTCAAGCACATTTCTTTGGGCAATATATTGAGCGTCTGCAGCACTCACCTCAAACTGAGGAGCATCTGTGACATTCTCCCTTCCTAAAACGGCGTCACGATATTGTGGAAAGGATGACTTAAGAAGGGCGAGAGATATTTGGCCCATTTCACTCACAAAGAACCATTTCATCCTGTAGATCCGATGAAAGACCGATGCGCGAGCAGAGAAAGATTGAGAACATTCTTTCCATCCCTCAGCCAAAAGTTGACGAAAATGAAAGTTATCGATGTTGAGTCTGAGATCTTTATTCTCTGATCGAATAAAATCTGAGAAGGATAACTCCTTTGCCAGGCGAACAGGGATTGCCGCTTCAGGTGCAACACCATCAAGGCCAACCTTACTCCAATACCTGTACAATGACCTAATGCGCTGTATCGGATCGCGGAAATTCGTGACCAAAACATGCCCATCCTGAAGTTGGCGAAAAGCATCGAAACCATAATGTCCCGCGTAAAAGTCATAACCAGAATTCTGACTGTAGCGCCCCCTAGAAATTCGATAGTCGTACGGTGAGTTCGAAAACTGAGGGGCAATTGACTCCACGGGAAATGTACCGCTCAAGACATTTGTTAATGCTGTGCCTGCTGCCTTTGGGTTGTGAAGAAAGAAAATTTTGATTTTTTTCATGTGTAACACGGTTATAATTTAGGGGATTCTGTGCGTGCTTGTTTGCACGGCGTTCATCTGTTCAAGTTTATGAAAGTTTAGAGTTGCACAGATCGCAACCTAATTTCAACTTTAATATAAAATTTCAACAATTCCGTCATGCTTGCAAATTCGACAATTAAAGCGGCAACCCCGCCGACATGAGACTTAATCTGTGTTTAGTCCCGGCATTTGATGGATTGGATCGATTATGAAACGCTCCGGCTCCAAAGTCCATCGTTTACAGATGAACTCGTAGGGCGTGAGG
>DNPN01000280.1 GCA_003501385.1 Rhizobium sp.
GTGGCGCGCCATTGCTTGATGCTCCGCCACTTTACCCTCTATTTTTAATTAAAGCCTGTCGCAGTGAATAGGATTCACGGCGACAGGCTTTATCTCTTACTTAGCCGCATGTACGTTATCGTTTTATTGAGGACAATAAAACGCGACATGCTTTAGTCCAAAAAAATAGAGAGCCTTTCCGAAGAAGGCTCTCTTTCCTGCACAAGTGATTCATGTCTTTAACAAACTGCTTCCAGTTGGTTTAACAGTTTACATGCGAAGACGTTTTGCCCTTATTGCATAACGTCCAGCATGCGCTTGCGCTTTGCATCGCCATAGTAACCGCGTGCGTAGAGGCGTACGGCGCTATCTGTGTTGTTTTCTGCCACCATCCATGCACCGCGAAGATATTTGATCGCGTATTTCAGGTTGGTTTCCGGGTCAAACAGACCTTCCGGCTTGCCATCATAGCCAAGGCTCTTGGCTGTGGCATAACGGATCTGCATCAGGCCGTAATTGCCACGGTGATAGGCGGATGGATTGTAACGGCTCTCGCGGCGAATAACGCGATGTATCAGCTCGGACGGCATGCCGTAGATCGATGCATATTTGTTGACCAGACCGTTGATAACGGTTGGGCCACCGTGTGAGCTATCATTCGAAGGTGTTGCCAGTGCTGTGATGGTCGGAGCAGCACTTGGCGCGCTGGTGTCAAACTGCGCGTCCAACGTGGCGAAGGACACAAAAACCGGCTTGGCTGTCATCGCCGCCGTAGCGGTTGACGTCGGCACCACAGGGGCATTGTAGCCCATGGAGGCTGGGCGTGGTGTCGGGATTGCCCGCTGAAGCGCAATCACGTCAGGCTGCAGCGCTTCGCCTTCCAGACCAATCGGCTGCGCCTCGCTCACACTGGCAGGCGCATTGGCATCGCCGGGAACGGACGACACGGATGGGCCGAGAGAGTAAGATGAGGATTCACGTGGATTGAGCGGTGGCACGGGTCCATAACCTGCGGCGACATCAATGGCTGCGGATGCAGCATTTCCACCGGATGTCTTGGCCAGCGCCAAGGCTGCAGGTTGCTGAGGACCGACCATCACCTTGCCATCACTACCAACAGGCTGCGTTGCAGCCACTTGACCAGACTGAATACCAGGCTGGGTGTTTGGTGTTGCGCTTGCGACCTGTTTGGTCACTGGCTTGGGTGCAAGGTTGGCCTTGGCTTCCTCATTGACATTGGTGCAACTAGACAGGGCAGCGACGATTGCAGCAGTGATACTGAGAGTAATCGTCCGGTCCGTTTTCGCTGTCATACGTCTGTCCGTCGGCTGTTGAAACGAGTGCGGTTTTTAGGCCACACACGAACTATTAACATCTGATTCACAAATTTGACAGCCCTTTTCATGACGAAGTTTTGATAACCTGTGGTTATGCGGCGATTTTTCGATATCCGGCGCTGACCGAACGGCCTGAAATCAACATGATTTTGCCGTTTTGTGGCACAATTTTGCTCAATGAGCGCCTGCGAATCAGACGGTCCACGGCAGTGGAAAAAATGGCCTGGTAAAGACAGGCAATGCTGGCAATGCCGACAAAAATTGCCACTAAGGGCAAGAAATTATTGCGCTGTTGCATAAATGCAGCACTTATTTGCGTGGCAATGGCCATCAAAAAAATAAGGGTGCGAACATCAAAAGCGCTGACGACTGCGCCGCGCGACACGATGGCCGCAAAGGATTTATTTGCTATATTGTCATTGTCTGCAACCGGGCCGATATGCAGCGGAGTTTTCCACAGCCTGAGAGCAAGAATCATCAGCAATGCCATGCCGGGCCATTGCAAATCGTCAAGTGCTAGCGCGCCGACACTGACCAGCGTCTGCACGCTGCCAAAAACAAGGCAGGTTGCCACGCTATAGCCAATGATGCTGCCCAAAACGGTCAGGCTTGCAAGCTTTGCTCCTCCAGCGCGCTTGCAGTCGACAATGCGTTTTGCCACACCTCCGGGCACTGCCAGAAAGGCAGCAGATACGGCTGCAAACAGCAGCCAGTCCTGAAGTAGCATGGCCCCCTCCTCTTCGTTTGACAGCATCATCCCTCAAGCCGTGTCCGGCCTGAGGGAAAAGCAATGCTCGTGCGTAAAAGCATGGACTAGAGAAGTCACCATTCGTCAGAGTCGTCAATGCGCCGGGCGAAATTTCTGTCCAAGATGATCCATAACATCTTTAAACCACGATGTGTTCAAATCAAATGCCTTGCCGCCCTTAATCCGGGGGAACTCAATGGCACGGAGTTGGCCGCCACGGTCTTCATCATGGCCGGTGACGCCAGAGATGCCGTTCAGGCCACTTTCCACGGCAAGATCGACCATGCTCTGGATCAGGCGCAGGTCTTCATAATTGGCTGGAGCTGAGCGGGCATAATAGCCGGACTTCTGCACCATCGAGCGCTCGGCATCGAGAAGCTTGGCAAAATGCTGCTGGAACCAGCCGCCGACATTGATTTTGTCGAGCTGCACATGGCCGAAGGCATCGCGCTTGATTTCATCGCCCGCGGCTTCGCGGTCCGCAATGATTTCATCCATGCAGGCACCCTCGGACACAAACAGGGTGACAAAGCCGGTGCGGTCCATCAGCTCCTTCAGGCGTTCGGCCTCGGATTCCATATCGAAATGGGTTTCGGGCAGGTAGAGGCCGTCAATATTCTTCAGGGATTCATTCATCATGAAACCCTCGACATATTCATTGTGCTTGATACGCTGAATATAGGCGCGGGCGGTGGCAGCTGTGAGCCAGCCGCAGTGACGGCCCATCACTTCATGAATCACCAGCGTGCGCGGTGCGGCACTTTGCTCGTTCGACACATTATCAAAGAAGCGAGCGCCCACTTCGGCAGCTGTCCATGCGCCCAGCGATTGCTTGATCGGCACCACGTCATTGTCCACCGTCTTGGGCAGGCCAACCACGGTGAGGTCATAGCCATTGGCACCGAGATAGGCAGCCAAATCAGCGGCGGTGGTGTTGGTGTCGTCACCGCCAATGGTATGCAGGATGGTGATGCCGTCAGCTGCCAGCCGGTCGGCGGCCACTTGCAGCGGGTTTTCACCCTCTTTAACGAGGCCACGCTTGACGCAATCGGCTACGTTGGTGAGTTTCACGCGGCTGTTGCCAATGGGCGAGCCACCATAGCGGTGCAGCACATGGGCCTGCTCACGCATCTCTTTCGTGATCTCGATCTTGTAATCCATCAGCAGGCCGCGATAGCCGGATTTATAGGCCACGATCTCCGCATCCGGGGCGATATCGGTGTAGCGTTCAATCAAGCCGCCAACGGCGGAGGAGAGGCAGGGAGCAAGCCCCCCGGCGGTGAGCAGCGCAACTTTGGTCTTGGCCATTTATCCTCCTTCAAGCGGCGATCTCCGCCGATTATCATGTGGCTGATGGCCCCATGGATGCGATAGCGGGCGCGTGCTGTAAAGGAAAAAATCAAGGAAAATCCGCAGTTTCGCGGAAATTTCACACAGCGGAGTGATCTAATCGTTTCAAATGCAAGGCTGCTTTGGGCAGCCATTGTGGATAAGTGCAGGCTGACATTTTGTCGATAAGATTTTTGTGTATCCTGCCTTTGGTTCATGCTGCATTCAGAAATTGCCTCTGTTTTTGTGAACAAAGTTTAACCAAAATGAGACCTGCATCTATCTTGCTTTTCCCTCGGTAATTTGGTCAAGCTGACACTATGATGTTTGATTTTAGCTGTCTGCAATTATCGTCTTTATGGGAACGGCTGCTGAGCGCGGTAAGCGATGCGGCAGGCAATGCCCTGTCTTCGCTGGTCGAAGCCATCCGCACCATGTTTGAAGGCGATCCTGAAACCCGCAGGCGCGTGTCTTTCTCGGTGGCCATCATTGCGCTCTCGGCCAAGATGGCCAAGGCGGATGGCATTGTCTCGCAGGCCGAGGTCAATGCGTTTCGCAGCATTTTTGAGTTTCCGCCGGAAGAGGCCCGCAATGTGGCGCGGCTCTATAATCTGGCCAAGCAGGATATTGCAGGCTATGAGGCCTATGCCGAAAAGCTCGCCAATCTCTGCGGTTCGCGCACCAGGGGGTGCCCGGTTCTGGAAGAGATTGTCGATGCGCTGTTTCACATCGCCACATCGGATGGCCTGATTCATGAAAAGGAATTGGCCTTTTTGAACCGCATCGCCGAGATTTTCGGCATTGGTGAAGATCGCTTCAATGCCATTGCCGCCCGCCATTTGGTGCTGGAGCATGACCCTTACGGTGTCTTGGGCGTGTCGCGCAGTGATGATTTCAGCACCATTCGCAAGCGTTATCGGGCCTTGGCCTCTGAACATCACCCGGATCGGCTGTTTGCACGCGGTCTGCCGGTGGAAATGCATGCGGCGGCGCAGCAGCGCATGGCCGCTTTCAATGCCGCCTATGCCGCGATTGAAAAGGAACGACGGGCTGCATGACGGAATGGACCGCTGATTATGCTGGTGCGGAGATCGTTGAATCTCCGAACCATGGCGAACGTGTTGGCGTAAGCGCGCCTGATACCATTATTTTGCATTACACCGGCATGCCGAGCGAAGAGGGTGCCATCTCCTGGCTGTGCAATCCTGAGAGCGAAGTCTCCAGCCACTATCTGGTGCGTGAAAACGGTGATGTGGTGCAGATGGTTGCTGAGAGCCGCCGCGCATGGCACGCGGGTAAAAGCTTCTGGGCCGGTGCCGAGGACATCAACTCGCGCTCGATTGGCATTGAAATAGCCAATGCAGGGCATCCGATGCTGCCAGATTATCCTTTGGTGCAGATTGAATCTGTTGCGCAATTGTGTCTGGATTGTGCAAAACGCTGGTCTATCGCCCCTGAGAGGGTGCTGGCGCACTCCGATATTGCCCCTGTTCGTAAGGTTGATCCGGGCGAACATTTTCCTTGGGCGCGGCTGCATCAGGTGGGTGTTGGCCACTGGGTGGAACCGGCTCCGATCTCGGGTGGTCGCTTCTTTCAGCAGGGTGATCAAGGTCAACCGATAGAGGCCTTGCAATCGATGTTGTCCTTCTATGGTTACAACATTGAAATCACGGGTGAATTTAACGCGCAAACCGTGGGCGTGGTCAAAAGTTTCCAGCTGCATTTTCGGCCCGAAAAAGTCGATGGCGTGGCGGATGCATCGACCATCGATACACTACACCGCCTGCTGGTGTCGCTGCCGCGCTTCTCTTGATGGCTGTAGTTTTCAAGGCTGGTTCATCAGCCTGTTTCAGTGGCCAAAAACCAAAAAAATAGATCGGTCATAGGATTTCCTTATTGCCGCGCTCTAACAAGCTCGCTGAACGGCGGGTTTGACTTAACCAAAATAAGTCTTCCGCAAATATCAATGATGAGGGTGTTGAAGCTTGCTGCTTATACTCAAGCGGTGAGCAGGAGAAACTTGCGCTATGCTCGGCTCTATACAGGCCCCTTTGACTGGAGACTGAATATTTTCATGAAAACGCATCTTTTTGCTGCTGCGGCAAGCCTCGCTATCACTATGTCTGCTGGTTCTCAAGCGCATGCCAACGAGTCCAGCCGTGTTCCGACGCTGATGGAAATGCTGCGGGGGGATGGCGATAAGGATGAGGCAAAAGCCAACGAGGTAGAGACTGCGCCCGCTGCCCGTTCTCATGCGGCTGGGCAGGTTCCCTATCATGAGCTGATTTCCTCCTATTCCCGGCAATATGGCGTTTCGCCCCAGCTTGCCAGCGCGGTGATCAAGATTGAGAGCAATTTCAACGCCAAGGCCAGAGGTGCCCACGGCGAAGTGGGCCTGATGCAGATCAAACCCGAAACCGCACGGGCCATGGGCTATACCGGCAACACCGCTGGCCTCTATGATCCTGCCACCAACCTCAAATACGGCATTAAATATTTGGCCATGGCTCATCAGCTGGGTGGTGGCGATATGTGCAGCGCCATTTTGCGCTACAATGCTGGCCATGGCGCGACCCGGATGAACCCGACCTCTAAGCGCTATTGCGGTCAGGTGCAGGCCATGATTGGCGAGAAGATTTGATCGTTGCACTCGCCTGCGGCAATCTCTCCGATGCGAAATCCAATTCGCCATGCTATTGCTCCCCGATTGAATCGGTTGGGTGTTGAAATGGCGGATCAGGTTTTCAAATATATCGTTATTGGTCGGGGCATGATGGGGGCTGCTGCTGCTCGCTATCTGGGCAGTCAGGTGGATGGCGTGGCGCTGGTTGGCCCGGATGAGCCAGCCGATAAAGTCAACCATGATGGCGTGTTTGCCAGCCACTATGATGAGGCCCGCATCACCCGCACCATTGACGGCAATCCGGTCTGGGCCAAGCTTGCCAACCGCTCGATCGCGCGCTACCGGGCCATGGAGCAAGAGAGCGGCACCGTGTTCTACCACGAAGTGGGATGCCTGATTGTTGCGCCAAAGCCGGGCGGTGAATCGACCTATATTGCAAGAGTGGAAGAGGCTGTGTCGCAACTCGGTGTTGCCACAGAGTCCTTGGATAGCGCTGCGCTTGTGAGCAGTTTTCCCTATTTTCAATTTGAAACGGGATGTGTCGGCATTCATGAGCGTCAGAATGCGGGCTATGTGAATCCGCGTGCTATGGTGCTTGCGCAAACCAGACTGGCTGAAAAGGCTGGCGTGACCTTGGTCAACACCTTCGCAACAGCGGTGCGTGATGAAGGTGCCTATGTGTCCGTGACGACGGCGGACGGGCAGGTGGTGAAGGGCGAGAAAGTGCTCGTGGCGGCTGGTGGCTTTTCCATTGCTCCAGACCTGTTGCCGCAGCCGCTTGATTTGTCGATCAATGCCCGCACAGTGGCGTTTTTCGAGATCCCGGATGATCAACTCTCGGCCTATGCCGGGATGCCGTCGCTGATTTATGAGCCGACCGGCCCGGAAGATCACATCTATCTTCTGCCACCGGTGCGTTATCCCGATGGCAAAACCTACCTGAAAATCGGTGGCGATCCCGATGATCTGAAGCTCTTGACCGAGCCAGCCATTCGGGAATGGTTCAAGAGTGGCGGGCGCGAAAGTACGTGCAATCACCTGAAGCGGATTATTGATGGCTTGGTGCCATCGCTTGCCCATGCGCCTGTTTCCATGGCGGCTTGTGTCACCTCATTTACGCCCCATGGCTATCCGGCCATTGGCTTCAGCAGCAGCCCGCGCATTGGTGTGTTGAGCGGCGGCTGTGGCACAGCCGCCAAAAGCTCCGATGAAATTGGCCGTCTCGGTGCTGTGCTTTTAAAGAACGGAAGTCTTGAGGGTGAAGATTATCCGGCGGTTTTTGCTCCAAGTTTCGCTTGAGGCCATTATTGGGGTGGTGTTTCGCGCATCTCTCGTTTAAGCACCGCGAACCAGTCGGCCGGGCAGCCGCGCTTTACCAATGTCGAAAGACGGTAGGGTGAGGAAAGTCCGGGCTCCACGGAAATACGGTGCCGGATAACGTCCGGCGGGGGTGACCC